>NZ_CP059322.2:444722-769444 GCF_013694245.2 Micromonospora ferruginea | reverse complement strand
TCCGGCGGCAGGTGGCCCCGGTCCGGGTCGCCGAGGAGCACCTCGACGCCCCGGTCGGCGCAGCGCCGCAGGTAGGGCAGGACCCGGGCGGCCAGGTCCGCGTCGTAGAGGACGTCGCCGGCCACCAGCAGGTCGACGTCCGCCACGCCGTCGAGCAGGTCGTCGCCGTCGGCGGTCACCCGGACCCGGTTCGCCCGGGCGTTGACGGTCACGGCGGCCAGCGCGTACGGGTCGACGTCGTTGGCCACCACGTCGGCGGCGCCGGCCAGCGCGGCGGCGACGGCCACCAGCCCCGAGCCGGCGGCCAGGTCGAGCACGCGCCGCCCGGCGGCGAGTTCGGGGTGGTCGAGCAGGTGCCGGGCCAGCGCCTGCCCGCCGGCCCAGACGGACGCCCAGTACGGCGGTGGGAGCGACCGGCCGGCGGCGGCCTCCATCCGCGCCCACCACAGGATCGCGTCCTCGGCCAGGTGCAACCGCACCTCGGGCACGAACGGCGCGGCCATCAGTCGCAGCCGGTCCGGGCCCACCCCGGGCGTCGTGATCTCCCGTTGCAGGTCGGTCAGCGCCGTCGGAGTGCTCATCGGGGCAAGCATGCCGCGCCCCGGCCACCGACGGTGGCATTTCCGGCGCCTAGGTATTCGCGAGCCACGCCGGCACTTCCGCCAGCGGATCCGGGTCCGGGCGGTTACTGTCGGACTGGTACAGGGCGATCACCGGCCGCGGGCCGGTGCTCACCCGCATTGAACAGGGAGAGACGCATGGCAACCGGCACGGTCAAGTGGTTCAACTCGGAAAAGGGCTTCGGCTTCATCGAGCAGGACGGCGGAGGCCCGGACGTGTTCGTCCACTACTCGGCCATCCAGAGCAGTGGCTACCGCGAGCTGAACGAGGGCCAGAAGGTCGAGTTCGAGGTGACGCAGGGCCAGAAGGGCCCGCAGGCGGACAACGTTCGTCCGATGTGACGATGTGCCGGTGGCGGCGGTCGGATCCCGACCGCCGCCGCAGCGCGCTATCCGGCGGGTGCCGCCGGCAGGTCCCGCCGCCGGCGTAGCGGCCCGACCAGCAGCAGCAGCGGGGTCAGCGCCAGCCAGGCGGTCATCACCCGGATCGCCCCGGCCGGCCCCCACGCCGCGCCCAGCGCGCCGGCCGCCAGCGCGGCGAGCGGGATGGTGCCGTAGTTGAGCAACTGCATGCTCACGGTGACCCGGCCGAGCAGCCGGTGCGGCGTGTAGGTCTGCCGGAAGCTCCCCTTGACCACGTTGCCGATCGCGACGCCCAGGCTCACCAGCGTGCCGCCGAGCACCAGCCAGGCCGTCCGGGCGCCGGGGCCGGCGAGCGGGATGAGCAGCGCGGGCGGGCCGGTCAGCGCGCCGGCGACCAGCAGCGCGCGGGCGGTGCCGACCCGGCGGGCCAGCCGGGCGGCGAGCGCCGCGCCGAGCACCCCGCCGAGGCTGGCCAGTCCGATCAGGAGGCCGACCAGCCCGGCCGGCAGGTCGGCCGAGCGGACCAGGAAGACCACCAGCACCGCCTGGTAGCCGGTGAGCCCGATGTTGCTGGCCGCGCCGAAGACCGTCAGCACCCGCAGGTACGGATCCCGGGTGACGAAGCGCAGCCCGTCGACGACCTCCCGGCGCATCGACGCGGTCGCGGAGGGGCGGTGCGGCCGGGGTTCGACCGCCCGGATGCGGTGCAGGCACAGCGCCGACGCCAGGAAGCTCACCGCGTCCAGCGCCACCGCGGTCACCGCGCCGGCGAGTTGGGCGATCAGGCCGGCCAGCCCGGGGCCGAGCAGGTAGCTCGCGGTCTGGGTGGCGTGCAGCCGGGAGTTGGCCGGCGGAACCTGTTCGGGCGGCAGCAGGGTGGGCAGGTAGACCTGGTCGGCGGTCTCGAAGAAGACCCGGGCCAGGCCGGCGCCGAGCGCCACGACCAGCAGGTGCCCGACGGTGAGCAGGTCCAGCAGGGCGGCCACCGGCACGCTGGCGAACAACGCGGCGGCGCACAGGTCGGCGGCGATCATCACCGGCCGGCGGCGGACCCGGTCGACCCAGGCGCCGACCGGCAGGCCGGCGAGCAGCCAGGGCAGCCAGGCCGCGGCGGTGAGCACCGCCACCTGGAACGTGCTGGCGTCCAGCACCGCCACGGCGACCAGCGGCAACGCCACGGTGGTCATGTTGCTGCCCACCGCGCTGATCGTGTGGCCGGTCCAGAGCAGCCGGAAGTCGCGGTGCCGGAACAGCCCACCCTGCGGCGCCATGGCGGGCGGCGCGGGCGCGCCGGCCGGGGCGGTCACGGCCGGCCCGGGACGCCGTGGGCGAACACGAAAACCGGCTCACGGGTCTGCCCGTCGTCGGGGGTGGCGCGGTCCGCCCAGCGCATGAGCAGCGCGATCACCTCGCGGCTGAGCTCGGTCAGCTCGTCCGGGGTCAGGTGCAGCCAGTGGTCGGTGCTGAACGGTCCGTCGCCCCAGGCGACGTGGGCCTCCTCGGGAGCGGCGTGCCAGGCCCGCACCAGCTCGGCGTGGCGCTCCAGGTTGAGCGAGCTGGCCGCGTCGGCCACCACCCGGGCGGACGGGTCGTCGTCGAAGTCGGTGTGGGACCAGCGCACCCCCCGGTTGCGGGGCTTCCACCAGCGCTCGCGGCGGTCGCGGGCCAGCTCGGGCGCCTCGACGAGCAGGTCGGCGGCGGCCAGCACCTTGAGGTGGTGGCTGACGTTCGCCGGCGCCTGGTCGGTGCGTTCGGCGAGCATGCCCACGGTGCACGGGCCGTAGACCTTGAGCACGTCCATGAGGCGGCGGCGGAGCGGGTGGGCGAGCGCGGCGAGCACCCGGCTGTCGGTGACCTGTCTGACCGTCGGCTGATCCATGCGGCCGAGTCTGGCATTAGCAAGAGGCGTTGCGCAACAGTCGTTGCGAAACTCGCTGTCCCGGCGCCGCGACGCTGCAGTCGTCGCGGCGCGGGCGGATCAGGCCGTGAGCCGCCGGGACAACTCGTCGGCGACGTTGCGGGCGATCTGTGGCGGGATCGCTGCCGCGATCTTCTCCGGCGGCAATCCGGCCAGGACGCCCGTGATGATCTGTTGCTCGTCCGTGAAGTCCTTGCCGGACAACGCGTTCACCTGGGCCACCAGCGCGGGCCAGCCCTGCAGCATCGCCAACATCTGACGCAGCGGCGAGTCCGCCGCCGGCTGCGTGATCAGCCCGGTGGTGTTGGCCGGCGAGATCAGCCAGTTGCGCAGGTTCTGCAGGTCGGCGAGGACGTCACCGACCGTACGACTGGACGAGCCGGTGTCGCGGACGAGTTTGTCGGTCTGTTCCATCTCGGGCTCCGGTTTCGGTGGGGCGATCAGGCCGATCGCGGTGAGGTAGCGGCGAAACAGCGGGGTCTGGTCCCGGCCCGCCTTGGTCGAGTCGCGGAAGAAGCTGATGTGCGTGTGGTACAGGTGGCTGCTGTCCCCGCCGGTACGCCGGCCCAGCCGGTCCCACCGCCGCACGGTCCGGCCGTCCGCGGAGTAGATGACCTCCCGGATGTCCCGGGAGTCCGCCGCGTTCGCCGCGCACTGCGCCACCAGCCAGGTGGAGAACGTGCGCAGCGTGTGCGTGGCACCGCCGGAGCGGACCGAGAACGTGCCGACGTCCAGTGCGGACGCGTACAGCGTCAACCCGGAGCGGTCCCGGGTGGACTCCACCACCGAGTAGTCGTTGGTGACCACCCGGTCCGAGCCGCAGTGGTAGCCGCCCCGGTGGCTGGGATCACCGACGATGCCGACCTCGGCCGGCTCGAGGTCGGCGTCCCGGACGACGTTCTTGTCGACGTTGAGGTAGGC
This sequence comes from Micromonospora ferruginea, assembly GCF_013694245.2. NCBI lineage: Bacteria > Bacillati > Actinomycetota > Actinomycetes > Micromonosporales > Micromonosporaceae > Micromonospora > Micromonospora robiginosa. The sequence goes on along the minus strand of NZ_CP059322.2, from coordinate 765,622 downwards.
GAGTAACAGGGTGCGGACGGCCAGCAGGTTTGCCGGGGCCGACGTCATGGCAGATCCCCTCCGATCGATCGTCGGTACGGGCACTGCAGTCACGACGCGTGATGAGGTGAGATCTGCGGACGCGCCCCTACCGGATGACTGCACGACAACGGGCACTTGCCTGAAGACTATCCCCGGTTAGAGGAAATGCCCAGGTCAAGGCCAAGATTTACGATTATCTACCCGGTGTGGACGACGCCTTCGCGAGCGGCAGCAGCACCGCCGACGGGTGCGCGCGGTCGTGCAGCACCTCCCGCCAACCGGCACGCAGTGTGACGGCAGTGCCGAGCGGCTCGCCAGTGCCGGGATTGCGCGCGTACCGCGGGTGGGCGCCGCCGGAGACCTGCAGCCGCAACCGGTGCCCGGGCGCGAACCGGTGGGCGGCCGGCCACAGCGCGACCGGCACCCGGAGCACGCCGGAGCCGTCGGCCGGGAACCGTCCCGGCTCGACCCGGACCAGGCCGTCGCACACGTTCCACGAGCGCCCGCCCCGGTCCACGTCGCACAGCCGCACGAACACGTCCAGGTAGGACAGCTCGCTGCGCAGGTGGATCTCGGCGTGCACCGGCCCGATCACCTCCACCGGCTCGCGCAGCGGCTCGGTGGTGTAGGTCAGCACGTCCGGGCGGGACTCCACCGGGCGGTTGTCCACCGCGCCCGCCCGCTGGGCAACCAGCAGCGGCCCGCCCAGCGACGGGGTCGGGTCGGCCGGGTCGTACCGGATCCGGTCCGGTCCGCCGCCGGCCGGCGGCGCGGGGTCGAGGCCACCGTCGGGTTGCAGGTGCCAGCGCGTCGCCGCGGCCGGCGGCGGCCAGTCCGGCAGGTCCCGCCAGCCGCCCCCGACGCCGCCGACGTGCACCCGGACCGGGGCGCGCTCCGACGCCGGGCCGTCGGCCAGGTGCTCGGCGAACCAGTCCAGCCCCTCCCGCAGCGACGCGACCAGCAGCCCGGGGCTGCCGTGCGTCCACGGGCCGACGGTCAACCTCGGGCGGGCGCCGGCGGCCCGCAGCCGGGCGTAGTCGTCGAGCTGGGCCGGCAGGAAGATGTCCTGCCAGCCGCTGACCATGGCGACCGGCGCGCGCACCTCGTCGATCCGCTCGCCGAAGACCCGGGCCCGCCAGTAGTCGGCGCCCGGGGTGTGGTGGCGCAGCCACTCCTGGAAGAACGGCACCGTCACGCCGGTGGCGACCCGGTCCGCCTCGGCCAGCGGCAGGTGCGTCAACGCCCGTACCAGCCGGGGCTGGCCCCGCTTCAGCTCCCACTGCCGGGCCAGCCAGGGCACGGTCTGCGCCTGCAGCAGCTCGGCCCAGGTGAGCACCGTGTCCAGCGCGAACGACTCCCCCGCGTACGTCGAGTCGCGGGTGCCCGAGGCGGTCACCACCGCGACCATCGCGCGCAGCTCGTCGCCGGCCTCGGCGGCCACCGCCCACTGCACGAAACCCTGGTAGCTGGCGCCGAACATGCCGAACGCGCCGGTCCACCACCGCTGGCGGCGCAGCCAGTCGAGGGTGTCCAGGCCGTCGTCGCGCTCGTGCACCAGCGGGGCGAACTCGCCCCCGGAGCCGTACGTGCCGCGGCAGGACTGGATCACCACGTGGAAGCCGCGCTCGGCGACCAGCCGGCCGAGCAGCCGGATCGGCCCACCCCGCCCGTACGGGGTGCGGATCAGCACGCAGGGCGCGCCGGGCAGGTCGGGCGCGTAGTGGTCGGTGCGCAGGGTGGTCCCGTCGCGGACCCGGACCGGAAGGTTGCGGGTGACGGTGACCCGGCCGGTGCGGGCGGCGGGCAGCCGCAGCGCCGCCGCGGCGAGCCGGGTGACCAGCCGCACGGTCAGCGGTCGCCGGACGGTTCGGCGGTGACGCGGGCGGCGCGCACCTCGTCGCGGTGCGCCCGCATGCTGTGCACCATCTCGCCCATGAACCGGTGCACCACGGCGAGTTCCTCGTCGGTGAACCGGTCCATCACCGCGTCGGTGCGCCGGCCCAGCGGGCCGAAGAAGCTCTGCGCCAGGGTGGCGCCCCGGTCGGCGTAGTGCAGCAGGATCTTGCGGCGGTCGGCGGTGTCCCGGTCGCGGCGGATGTGGCCCGCGCGCTCCAGCCGATCGACGAGCGCGGTGACCGAACCGGACGAGAGGTTGAGCACGTCGCCGAGCCGTCCGGGGGTGATCGGGTCACCCACCAGCTCGGCCTCCATCACCGCGATCAGCGCCTGCAGGTCGGTCGGGTTGAGCCCGTGCAGGCCGGCGAACGCGTGCCCGACGTGCTGCGCGTCCGCCGAGTAGCGACGCAGGTCGTTGGTGATCTCGGCGACCAGGCGCCCCCGCGGGTCGTCCCGTCGCCGGTACATGCCATGCCCCGTCACCGCTCGCCGCCACCCCCTGCCCGGTCCGGTTGCAGCATAGAGCCTTCCCGGATAATCTCGCTCATCAAGATACTCGGCTAGCGAGAATCGTTCGCCCCAAGGCATGTGAGGCCTGAAGATGTCTCTGTTCACCCGCGTCGCCCGGGGCCGGTTGGCCGCCTGGCTCACCGTGGTCGCCGCCATCGTCGTCGGCGCGGTCGTCTTCGGTCTACCCACGCCGGACAACCCCCAACCGGTCTCCGCCACCGGACTGTCCGTGCAGTGGCAGTCGACCCAGGTCGAGCGGCTCCAGGACCAGCTACCCTCCCGCGACACCCAGCCCGCGCTGGTGGTGGTCAGCCGCGCCGACCGGGCCCCGCTGAGCACCGCCGACCGCAGCGCGCTCGACGGCGCGGCCGGCAAGCTCGGCGCGCTCGCCGTCGGCGGCCGGGTCGCCCCGGCCCAGCTCTCCCCGGACGGCACGGTGGCCCTGGTCGCGGTGCCGCTGTCCACCGCCGGCGACCAGCAGGCCGTGGTCGACGAGGTGGTCAAGGTGCGCGACGCCGTGGCCGACCTGCCCGACGACCTGACCGTCGAGGTCACCGGCGGGCCCGCCTTCACCGCCGACCTGAGCAAGGTGTTCCAGGGCGCCGACACCACGCTGCTGCTGGTCACCGCCGCGGTCGTCGCGCTGCTGCTGCTCGTCACCTACCGCAGCCCGTTCCTGTGGCTCGTGCCGCTGCTGGTGGTCGCCGCCGCCGAGCAGTTCACCCTGCGCACGGTGGAGACCGTCGTGCCCGCGCTGGGGATCTACCTGCCCAGCGGCCAGGTCACCGGCATCGCCAGCGTGCTCGTCTTCGGCGCCGCCACCGACTACGCGCTGCTGCTCATCGCCCGCTACCGTGAGGAACTGCGCCGCGAGGAGAACCGGTTCACCGCCATGCGGGCGGCCCTGCGCCGCACCGCCGAGCCGATCCTGGCCAGCGGCGGCACCGTCGTGCTCGGCGTGCTCACGCTGCTGCTCTCGGAGCAGGAGACCAACCGGGCGCTCGCGGTCGCGTGCGCCATCGGCGTCGTCTTCGCCATGCTCTCCGCCCTGTTCGTGCTCCCCGCCGCGCTGGTGCTCTTCGGCCGCGGCCTGTTCTGGCCGTTCGTCCCCCGGGTGGGCAGCGCCGCCCGCGAGGGCCGGCTCTGGGGCCGCCTCGGCGAGCTGGTCGTCCGCCGGCCGCTGCCGGTGGCGGTGCTGTCCACCCTGCTCCTCGCCGGCCTCGCGCTCGGCGGCCTGGGCATCCGCACCGGCCTGTCCGAGACCGAGCAGTTCCGGGAGCGCCCCGAGGCGGTCACCGGCGCGGAGACCCTCGCGCGGGCGTTCCCGGCCGGCAGCACCCAGCCGGTCGCCGTGCTCACCAACCCGCAGGCCGCCCCCGCGGTGCTCGCCGCCGCCACCGCCGTCGACGGCGTCGCCTCGGCCCGACCCAGCACCGCCGGCGACCGGATCGCCCAGGTCGACGTGGTGCTCACCGCCGAACCCGGCACCGCCGCCTCCGACCGCGCGGTCGTGGCCCTGCGCGACGCGGTCGCCGCCGTACCGGACTCCGCGCCACCCACCGTCGACGGCGCCGACGCCCCCGACGGCGCCCTGGTCGGCGGCACCGTCGCCGCCACCTACGACTCGACCCAGGCCAACACCAAGGACCTGCGGCTGATCCTGCCGATCATCCTGCTGCTCGTCGGCGCCGTGTTGGTGCTGCTGCTGCGCGGCCTGCTCGCCCCGCTGCTGCTGGTGCTGACCGTGATCGCGTCGTTCTTCGCCAGCCTCGGCGCGGCCTGGCTGATCTTCGACCACGTGCTGGACTTCCCGGCGCTGGACAGCGGCGTGCTGCTGCTGGCCTTCGTGTTCCTGGTCGCGCTCGGCGTGGACTACAACATCTTCCTGGTCACCCGGGCCCGGGAGGACGCCCGCCGCACCGGCACCCGCGACGGCATGCTGTCGGCGCTGCGGGTCACCGGCGGCGTCATCACCAGCGCCGGCGTGCTGCTGGCCGCGGTCTTCGCGGTGCTGGGCGTGCTGCCGCTGATCACGCTCACCCAGATCGGGATCATCGTCTGCGTCGGCGTGCTGCTGGACACGCTGCTGGTGCGCACCGTCCTGGTGCCGTCGCTGGCGTTCCTGCTCGGCGACCGGTTCTGGTGGCCCGGAAAGATCACCCGCGAGCCCGACGCGCCCGCCGAGGCGGCCGACGTGCCGGCCGAGCCGGTCACCGCGCGGGACTGACCCCGTCGGCCGGGGGCGGCGTGTCACCGCCCCCGGCCGGTCCGGTCAGAACGCGAGGCACTCGCAGCCGGTCATCAGCTCACGCACGTTGTAGACGTACTGCGGGTTGGGGATGTCCAGCGGCTTCCCCTTCTGGGCCACCGCGGCGTGCCCGAAGTTGTACGCCGAGATCACCGCGTTCAGCAGGCAGGAATTCAACTTGGCCGTGCACAGCGAGGCGTCGAGCCGGTAGTCCGACTCGAAGTACATGTCGCCGATGTACTTGGTCAGCCATGCCAGGTAGGTGCCGCCCAGGTAGGCGTTGTCACGATAGTCGTCGATGTCGTACGACTGCTCGAACCGCTGGTTCATCCACTCCGCGGTGGCCGGCATGACCTGCATCAGCCCGACGCCGGTGTCGCAGGCGTAGATGTTGGACTGCCAGCCGCTCTCCTGCCAGGCGGTGGCCTTCATCAGCGCCGACGGGATGCGGATGTCCGGCGCCGAGGTGGGCCAGTAGGTGCGCCCCGCCGCGTCGGTCAACGCCTTCTTCACCGCACTCCGGCTCGCCTCGGTGCCCCGGTAGCTCGGCTTGCAGCCGGCGGCCGGCGGCTTCGGCGCCGGCGGCACCCGGGTCTCGGTCGGCGGCTTCGGCTCGGCCAGCGGCGCGGTGGACGTGCGCGACGGCTTCGGCCGGGGCTTCGCGCTCGCCGACGGGCTGGGCCGCCCGCCCATCGCCTCGACCCCGGCCGGCTCCTCGCTCGGCGCGTCGGCCGGCGCGTCGGCCGGCTCCTCGACCGGTGCCGCCGTGGGCAGTTCCGCGGCCACCCCGCGAACCGGTGGCTCCTCGCCGCCGCACCCGCTGACCGCCCCCGCCGCCAGCAGCGCCACCACCGCAGCCGCGGCCAACCGGCCGACTCCTCGCCGCATCGGACCTCCCCGTGGTTCCGTCGGCGCACCCTAACAGGCATCGACGGGTCAGCGTGGTCCCCGCGACGTCGGCCGGCGCTCCCGGGGCCGCGGCGGCCCCTCCGCGCCACCGGCCCCGGACGGATCGGCGTCCCCGACCTCCGGGCCCGGCCGGTCACGGCCCGCGTCCGGGCCGGGCCGATCGGCGCCGGCGGTCGCCCCGACCGGTCCGCCGGCCCCCGCCACCCGCTCCCGGGTCGCCCAGGCGACCACGAACACGGTGGTCCACGCGGCGCCCAGCAGCACCGACGAGGCGGTGCCGGTGACCGTGCTCCAGCCCAGGTAGAGCCGGGCCCCGGCGACCGCGACCACAGCCGCCGAGGCGACCGTCCAGACGGCCACCGCGACCGGCCACCGCGCCCCGCGCGCCAGCAGCCACGCCAGCGTGCCGAAACTCGCCGTCACCACCGCGTTCTGACCGGGGAACAGGTCCCGCACCCGGTCCGGGCCACCCGGACCGGTCAGGTCGGTGACCACCACCAGCAGCACCAGCGGCACGGCCGCACCGACCGTGCCGACCACGCCGAGCAGGTCCGCGCGCCAGGGCCGCCGCCGCCGGGCCACCACCGCCGCCACCACGGCCACCGCGGTGATCAGCACCCAGCCGCGCAGCACCGACACCGCGGCCAGCGCCGCGTCGGCCACCCCGGGGGTACGCCGTGCGGCGAACCAGTCGGCGGCCAGCCCGTCGAGCACCCCGAGACCGCTGTGCCGGACCACCGCCGCCAGCAACGCGGCCACCCCCAACCCCAGGACGAACAGCAGCGCCAACCCGAGCGCCAGGTTGATCAGCAGCGTCCAGACCGGGCCGACCCGCATCCCGACCAGGAAGAACAGCACCCCGTAGCGGGACCGCAGCCAACGCAGCGGCGGGAGCGCGGCGGCGCGGACCGCCAGCGCCCGCACCGGATCCGGGTTACGCCCCAGCCAGCGGCCGGCCAGCACCACGCCCAGCAGGCACACCAGCAGCACCAGCACCGCACCGGTGGCCTGCCCCAGCAGCCTCGACATCCGCTCGTACGACTCGCCGGCCAGGTAGCCGGCCAGCACCGAGGCGCCGACCCAGCTCACCACCCCGGCCAGGTTCCACGGCGCGAACCGCCGGTACGGCATCCCGCCGCCGCCGGCCAGCCGGGGCGCCAGCGTCCGGGCGAACGCGATCCACCGGGCGGCCAGCATGCCCCGCCCACCGAGGCGGTCCAGCAGCTCCTCGGCGCGCCGCCACCGGTGCGACCCGAGCCGGGCACCGAGCCCGGAGGCGCGCAACCGGGGGCCGTACCGCCGTCCGGCACGGTAGGCGAGTGTGTCTCCGATCACGGCGGCGGCCGTCATGGCCAGCAGCGCGGGGGCGAGCCGTAGCGTCCCCGCGTACGCTAGGAAGCCGACCAGCAGCAGGGTCGCCTCGCCCGGCACCAGCAGTCCGAAGATCACCGCGGTCTCGCCCGCGACGATCGTCGCGGCGACCAGGTAGATCAGCAGGGGCGACAGCCCCTGCAGCCAGCTCAGCAGGTCAGGCATTCGGCACCCCGCACGGGAGCCAGCATGCCAGTCGCTGCAACGGTCGGCCCAGCACTTTCGACACAGATCCGGGCGATCTCGGGGTGACCCCGAGGCGCGCCCCGGCAACCGCAGACAGGAGTATGGAGGGTATGCAGCTTCGCACCGACCTCCGCAACGTCGCCATCATCGCCCACGTCGACCACGGCAAGACGACCCTGGTCGACGCCATGTTGCGGCAGGCCGGCGCCTACGGCGCCCGCGGCGAGGACACCGAGCGGGTCATGGACTCGATGGACCTCGAGCGGGAGAAGGGCATCACCATCCTCGCCAAGAACACCGGCGTGCGATACCTGCCGGCGGACGGCGACCCGGTCACCATCAACATCATCGACACCCCCGGCCACGCCGACTTCGGTGGTGAGGTCGAGCGCGGCCTGACCATGGTCGACGGCGTGGTGCTCCTGGTCGACGCCAGCGAGGGCCCCCTGCCGCAGACCCGGTTCGTGCTCCGCAAGGCGCTGCGCGCCCGGATGCCGATCATCCTGGTGATCAACAAGGTGGACCGCCCGGACGCCCGGATCAAGGAGGTCGTGGACGACACCTACGAGCTCTTCCTCGACCTGGACGCCGACGAGGAGCAGATCGACTTCCCGATCGTCTACGCCTGCGCCCGCGACGGCATCGCCTCGCTGACCCAGCCGGCCGACGGCGCGGTCCCGGACGACAGCACCAGCCTGGAGCCGCTGTTCCGCACCCTGCTGGACACCATCCCGGCGCCCGCGTTCGAGGAGGACGCGCCGCTGCAGGCGCACGTCACCAACCTCGACGCCTCGCCGTTCCTGGGCCGGCTCGCGCTGTGCCGGGTCCGGCAGGGCACGATCAGCAAGGGCCAGACCGTGGCCTGGTGCCGCACCGACGGCAGCACCCAGCGGGTCCGCATCTCCGAGCTGCTGATGACCGAGGGCCTGGAGCGCAAGCCCGCCGAGTCCGCCGGGCCGGGCGACATCATCGCCGTCGCCGGCATCCCGGAGATCATGATCGGCGAGACGCTCGCCGACGCCGAGAACCCGATCCCGCTGCCGCTGATCACGGTGGACGAGCCGGCCATCTCGATGACCATCGGCACCAACACCTCGCCGCTGGTCGGCCGGGTCAAGGGCGCCAAGGTCACCGCCCGGATGGTCAAGGACCGGCTGGACAAGGAGCTGGTCGGCAACGTCTCGCTGCGGGTCCTGCCCACCGAGCGCCCGGACGCCTGGGAGGTGCAGGGCCGGGGCGAGCTGGCGCTGGCCATCCTGGTCGAGCAGATGCGCCGCGAGTCCTACGAGCTGACCGTCGGCAAGCCGCAGGTGGTCACCCGGGAGATCGACGGGAAGACCTGCGAGCCGGTCGAGCGGCTGACCATCGACTCCCCCGAGGAATACCTGGGCGCGATCACCCAGCTCCTGGCCACCCGCAAGGGCCGGATGGAGCAGCTCGTCAACCACGGCACCGGCTGGATCCGGATGGAGTGGCTGGTCCCGGCGCGCGGCCTGATCGGCTTCCGCACCGAGTTCCTCACCGACACCCGCGGCACCGGCATCCTGCACCACGTCTTCGAGTCGTACGAGCCGTGGTTCGGCGAGCTGCGGACCCGCCAGAACGGCTCGCTGGTCGCCGACCGGGCCGGCGCGGTCACCTCGTTCGCCATGATCAACCTGCAGGAGCGCGGCCAGCTCTTCGTCGAGCCGACCACCGAGGTGTACGAGGGCATGATCGTCGGGGAGAACTCCCGCTCCGACGACATGGACGTCAACATCACCAAGGAGAAGAAGCTCACCAACATGCGGGCGTCCACGTCCGACGAGACCGAGAAGCTGATCCCGCCGCGCAAGCTGTCACTGGAGCAGGCGCTGGAGTTCTGCCGCGAGGACGAGTGCGTCGAGGTCACCCCGAACGCGGTGCGCATCCGCAAGGTGGTGCTGGACCAGCAGCAGCGCGGCCGGGCCGCCGCCCGCCGCAAGCACGCCGGCTGACCCACCCCGCCCCACCCGGAGCCCGGCCCGCCTTCGGCGGACCGGGCTCCACCCCTTCCCCTGGTCGATCATGAAGTTGGCGGCGAAGTCGATCTCCAGATCGGCCGCCAACTTCATGATCGACGCCCAGAGGGTGCGGGGTCAGCGGGGTTTGGTGGCAGCGAGGGCCAGGATGTCGGGGATCGGGCCGGAGCCGGACTCGACGACCCGGTCGAGGACCAGGCCGGCGGCGGCCACGGCGGTCAGCAGGTCGGCCAGGGGCAGGTGCCAGGCCCCCACCCGGGCCCGCACGCCGGTCGGGTTCCACGACCGGACGGTGCGCTCGCGCTCGGCGTAGCCGCCGTCGATCACGATCCGCCCCTGGTCGGACCGGTCGGCGAACGCGCCGCAGAAGCACGGATGCAACCCGACGTGCACCAACCGGCCGCCCGGCGCCAACACCCGGGCCATCTCCGCGACCGCCGCCGGATAGTCCGGCATGTCGGTGTGCGCCAGCAGGCAGACCGCGGCCGGCACCACGCCGTCGGCCAACGGCAGCGCGGTCGCGTCCGCGCGGGCCACCGGCAGCCGGGACCGGGCGTGCCGGAGCTGCCCGCCCGACAGGTCCACCCCCACCGGCGTCCAGCCCAGCCGGCGCAGCTCCCCGGCGTGCGCCCCGGTGCCGCAACACAGGTCCAGGCAGCGCCCCGGACCGTCGCCCAGCAGCTCCGCCAGCACCGACCGGACCCGGTCCATGTAGGTCGCCGAACCGACCGTGGCGTAATCCTCGTACCAGTCGGCGATGTCGTCGTACAGGGGGGTCGTCATGCCCGCACGGTAGACCCGGCAACGGTGCCGCCGCAGCCCCGCGCCCGCCGCGAAGATCCGCTACGGTCACCTGCATGACCTGGGACGAACTCGACGCGCACCTGGACAGGGTCCCCGGCACCGTCTCCGCGTACGTCGGACGCCCCGGCGCCCGCCCCACCTGGACCCGGCGGGCCGACGCCACCCACTACGCCGCGAGCACCATGAAGGTCGCCGTGCTGGTGGCGCTGCACCGGGCCGCCGAGGCCGGCCGGCTCGACCTCGACGCGCCGGTCCCGGTGCGCAACTCCTTCGACTCCGCGCTGCCCGGCGCGCCCCGCTTCACCAACGCCCGCGACTACGACAACGACGAGGCCGTCTGGGAACGGGTCGGCGGCGCCGCGCCGCTGCGCTGGCTCGCCGAACGGATGATCATCCGCTCCAGCAACCTGGCCACCAACCTCTGCATCGGCCAGGTCGGGCTGCCCGCCGTGGCGCGGGCGTGGGACCTGGCCGGCGCCCGGCACAGCGTCACCGGCCGCGGCATCGAGGACTTCGCCGCCCGCGACGCCGGCATCGACAACCTGGTCACCGCCGCCGACCTGGCCACCCTGCTCGGCGAGCTGACCCGGGGCGCCACCCGGCCCGGCCCGCTCGCCTCGCCGGCCGGCTGCGCCGCCATGCTCGACGTGCTCACCGCCCAGGAACACCGCGAGGACCTGGCCGCCGGGCTGCCCGACGGCACCCGCATCGCGCACAAGAACGGCTGGGTACGCGGCGTCCGCCACGGTGCCGGCGTGGTGTTCCCGGACGACGCGCCGCCGTACCAGATCGTGGTGTGCACGACCACCGACCTGGCCGACGGCGGCGCGGACGGCGAGCAGGTCGAGGACGACGCCTGCCGGCTGATCGCGCACGTCTCCGCGCGGGTGTGGGCCGCCCGGCACGAGCTGGCCGACTGACTACTCGAGCAACCGCTCCCGCAACGCGGCCCGCACGTCGTCGGTCACCCCCAGACCGTCGCGCAGGTACGCGTCGAACGACCCGTGCACCCGGCGCACCTCGTCGTAGGCGGCGTCCAGGTACTCCGGGCGCACCTCCAGCAGCGGCCGCGCCACCGCCGGGTCGAGATCCGGCCGCCGCCGCGTCATCGCCGTCAACAGCACCTCGCGCAGGCTCTCGGTCAGCTCGTTGTGCCGCAGGTAGTCGGCCCGGATCGCCGGCTCCGCCACCCCCAGCGCGGTCAGCAGCACCACCGACAACCAGCCGGTCCGGTCCTTGCCGGCCGAGCAGTGGAACAGCAGCGGCAGGTTCGCGTCGTCCGCGGCCAGCCGCACCGCCTCGCCGAACCCGGCCCGCGCCGGCTCCCCGGTGACGAACCAGCGGTAGATCGCCGTCATCGCCCCCGGCATCCCCTCGCGCGCCAACTCCGCGTACGCGCCCAGGTCGTGCCCCTGCACCACGGCCGAGACGTAGGTGAACACCGGGTGGGCCGCGTCGTAGACCGGCAGGTGCACCACGCGCGGCTCACCCACCAACCGGTCCGGCGGGGCCACCTCCTGCTCCTGCGCCGCGCGCAGGTCCACCACGCACGCCGGATCGAGCTTGCCCAGCACCGGCAGGTCGTCGTCGGTGAGCCGACCCAGTGCCGCGGTGCGGACCAGCCGCCCGGAGCGGACCCGCCGCCCGTCGGTGGTCGGCAACCCGCCCAGGTCACGCGCGTTCGGCGCCCCCACCAGCACCCAGTCCCGCCCGGTCATCGGCCCTCCCCTGCTCGCCACCAGTTGCCTATAGGGTGCCCCACATGACGATCGCCGCGGTACGCACCCACCGGCTCTCCGCCCCCTTACACACCCCGTTCGTCACCGCGCTGCGCAGCACCACCACGGTGGAGACGCTGATCGTCGAGGTGATCGACAGCGACGGCCGCTCGGGCTTCGGCGAGGCCCCGCAGGTCTGGCAGGTCACCGGCGCGTCGATCGGCGGCGCCGAGGCGTGCGTCCGCGAACTGCTCACGCCGCTGCTGACCGGCCGCGACGCCGACGACCTCCAGGCCCGGTGCGCGCAGGTGCGCCGCGCGGTGGTCGGCAACGAGTCCGCGAAGGCGGCCGTCGACATGGCGCTGCACGACCTGGCGGCGCGGCGACTCGGCGTACCCCTGGTGCGGCTGCTCGGCGGCACCACGCTGCGCGTCCCGACGGACGTCACGCTCGCCGCCGGCGACGCCATCGACCTGGCCACGGCGGCCGGCCGGCGGCGCGCCGAGGGTTTCACCGTGCTCAAACTGAAGGTCGGCACCGACGCCCGCGGCGACCTGGACCGGGTCCGCTCGGTGCGCGCCGCGGTCGGCCCGGACGTGCGGATCCGGCTGGACGCCAACCAGGGCTGGACGCCCCGCGAGGCGGTCCGGGTGATCCGGGGCATCGCCGACGCCGGCCTCGACGTGGAGCTGGTCGAGCAGCCGGTGCACCGCCGCGACCTGGACGGGCTGGCCTGGGTCAGCGACCGGGTGGACGTGCCGATCCTCGCCGACGAGTCGGTGTTCGACGTGCGTGACCTGGTCGAGGTGATCCGCCGCCGGGCGGCCGACATGGTCAACGTGAAGCTCGCCAAGTGCGGCGGCCTGCAGGCGGCCCGCACCCTGCTCGACCTGGCCGCCGCGCACGAGATGGGCACGATCGTCGGCTCGATGATGGAGGGACCGATCGGCGTGGGCGCGGCCGCCAGCCTGGTCGCCGCGCACGGCACCACCGCCGTGTCGGACCTCGACGCCGCCTGGTGGCTCGCCTGGTCGCCGGTCACCGGCGGCATCCGGTACGAGGACGCGCACGTGCTGCTGCCGGACGCGCCCGGGCTCGGCATCACCGACGTGAGTGAAGCTAAGATTCAGCGCCACGGTTGAGAGTCGTTGGATTTTTTCATAGGGTCGCCCACAGAAGCGTGGGAGGAGGGGTGCGGATGGCGCCTCAACCGGGCCACCAGGCCGTCGTACGGGTCCCGGTGGCGACCCTGTGGACAACCCCCGACGCGGTCCGCCCGATCGACGAGCCGGCGCTGCGCGACTCCCCCGACGTCGCCGCGTGGATCGCCGGGATGGACCACGACCAGCGGGTCGGCGACTGCGTGCTGACCCAACTGCTGCTCGGCGAGCCGGTGCTGGTCACCGGCGCGGGGCCGGACGGCTGGGTGCGGGTGGTCGCCCTCGGGCAGCCCGCCGCCAAGCTGGACCCGCGTGGTTATCCGGGCTGGATGCGGGCCGCCCACCTGACCGGGCCCGCCGACGCCGGGCCATCCGCGTCCGCGCTCGTCGTCGACGTCCGCCGCACCACGCTGCACGAGGCGGCGGACGGGCCCCCGGCGCTCGCCGGGGTGGTTCTGGGCACCCGCCTCGACTCCGCCGGACGGCCGGTGGACGGCTGGCGGCCGGTCCGGGCCCCCGGCCGGGCGACCCCGCTCTGGGCCCCCGAGGGCGACCTCGTGCCGCTGCCCGCCGAGCGACCCGAGGCCAAGGAGGTGCTGGCCGTCGCCGAGCGGCTGCGTGACCTGGTCTACATCTGGGGCGGCCTGTCCACCGACGGCATCGACTGCTCCGGGCTGGTCCACCTGGCCTGGCGGCGGTACGGCGTGACGCTGCCCCGCGACGCCGACGACCAGGCCGAGGCGACCACCCCGCTGGCGCTGGACGACGAGCGCCCCGGCGACCTCTACTTCTTCGCCCGCCCCGGCCGGCGCATCCACCACGTCGGCATCGTCTCGGCCGACCCGCACGGCGGCCGGCGCCGGATGCTGCACGCGTGCTACCTCACCCGCCGGGTGGTCGAGGAGGAACTCCCGGCGGCCCGGGTCGCCACCCTGGTCGGCGCGCACCGGGTCTGACCCCGGAACCGTCGCGGGGGCGTTCCCGCACAGCGGAAACGCCCCCGACGAGCCGGTCGGTCAGCGACGCGCCTCGGCCAACTCCCGACGCCGGTCCCGCGAGGACTTGACCAGGCTCGCCGCCGTGGCCACGGCCAGCGTGCCGAGGATGACGGTCAGGGAGAGCCAGATCGGGATGTGCGGCGCCCAGCCCACGTGCTCACCGCCGTTGATGAACGGCAGGTTGTTGTCGGCCAGCGCCTCCAGCACCAGCTTGACGCCGATGAAGCCGAGCACCACGGCCAACCCGTAGCTGAGGTAGATGAGCCGGTCCAGCAGGCCGCCCAGCAGGAAGTAGAGCTGCCGCAGCCCCATCAGCGCGAACACGTTGGCGGTGAAGACCAGGTAGGGCTCCTGGGTGATGCCGAAGATCGCCGGGATCGAGTCGAGCGCGAAGATGAGGTCGGTGGTGCCGATGGCGATCATCACGATCAGCATCGGGGTGAACAGCCGGCGGCCGTTCTCCCGGGTGGTCATCCGCGCCCCGTCGAAGTCCCGGGACAGCGGCAGCGCCTTACGGCTCCACCGGATCAGCACGTTCTCGCTGAACTCGTCCTCGTCCGGCTCGCCCTGGCGGGCCAGGTTCACCGCGGTGTAGATCAGGAACGCGCCGAAGATGTAGAAGACCCAGGAGAACTGGGCGATCAGCGCGGCGCCGGCGGCGATGAACCCACCCCGCATGACCAGCGCCAGCAGGATGCCGATGAGCAGCACCTTCTGCTGGTACTGCCGGGGAACCCCGAAGCGGGCCATGATGATCACGAAGACGAAGAGGTTGTCGACCGAGAGGCTGTACTCGGTGAGCCAACCGGTGTAGAACTGCCCGGCCACGCTCGCCCCGGCGGTCAGCCAGAGCACCACGCCGAAGAGCAGGGCCAGCGCGACGTAGAAGCCGACCCAGAGGCTGGACTCGCGGACGCTGGGCTCGTGCGGGCGTCGGCCGATGATGAACAGGTCGGCCAACAGGACCGCGATCATCGCGGTCAGGGTTACCGCCCACACCAATGCGGACACGTTCAAATCCATCCTCCGGCAGACACGCAGCGTCGGGCACACCGTACGCCGGGTGTGGGGCCGGGGTGCGTCGACGCTGACTCTGGTGACTGTCGGAGGTCTCTTCCGCCGAAACCCGGGTGGGCTCCGACCGACGGAGCCGGGTCGAGGCGCCGGGGGGTGCTGGCGCTCTTCCGTGCTGACGACTCCGTCGCGGGGGAATACTCCCCTCCTCGGCCGCCATTCTTCACCATCGCACCCGGTTGGCGCATCTCCGGGCGCCGATCTGCCGTCCGCACGTGCCACGTGTCACGTCCGCTTGAGCGTCCTAGGAGACTAGCCGCGTCCCGGATCCGGAACGCGGCGCAGGCGACACCACGTCTTGCGAGCGACATACCTCCTGGTCATATTTATGACTGACAGGCATATCGCTCACAGTCGGCCTTCTTTTCGGGTCGCGACACGCCCGACGACCGGCACACCACCGATTCACGGTCTCCGAGGTCGGAGGTCTGCCGCGCGGCGCCGGATCACGCGCCGTCGGACGGCACCGCACCGGCGGACGACACCGGGTCGGCGGGGAGCACCGGGTCGACGAAGGACCAGCCGGCGGCGAGCAGGGCGTCACAGGCGGCGGTCGCGACGGCCATCCGCTCCTCGTGGGTCCCGCGCAACTCGACGGCCGGCACCCCGAGCCCGGCCAGCTCCGCGCGGAACCGGTCGGTCATCCACGCCCGCAGGTGCTCGCCGTCGCGCAGGCCGTCGTCGGCGAACGGCACCCCCTCGTGGTCGGTGAGCAGGTAGAGCGCCGGACGTCGGGCGGCCGCGCGCACCTCGGCGCCGGACGACCCGAGGTAACGCTCCTCCCAGACCGCGGTGGCCCGGGCGTCGGTGTCGCCGAACAGCAGCGGCCCGCACACCCGCGCCGCCGCGTCCTCGGCGGCCTGCTGCTCGCGGACCACCTCGACGAAATCGTCGCGGTCCCAAATGACGTCGAAGACGGTCGCCTCCGGCCGGGACCGGCGCAGCGCGGCGAGCTTGCGTTCGGTCAGCTCCCGGCCGTACTCGGGCACCCAGGCGGTGCGGTAGTGCTCGGCGAGCGCCCGCGCCATGGTCGTGGTGCCGGTGGACTCGGCGCCGACCACGACCACCCGCCGGGCCAGCCACGCCCGCACCGGCGGGCTCAACCACCGCCAGTGCGCCGCCGGGTCCGCGCGCACGGCGGTGCCGGACACCGGCACCGCCGCCCGGCGCGGATCCACGTCGACCGCGACCGCTCCGAACCGGCGGGCCAACTCCTCGCCGTACGCCTCGGAGGAGAAGACCGCGTCCACCGACGCCCCGCCGAGCGCGTCGGCGAACACCGCGCAGTGCAGGTCCCAGACCGCCGGGTCGGCGTAGTCGACCGGGTGGTCGTCGTGGCGACCGACGAACCGCACCCACGGCGTGCCGGCGTGCACCTCGCGCAGCCAGTCCAGCCGCAGCTCCAGCGGGATCGACTCCCGACGGGACGGCGCCACCACCACGGTCACCGCCGCGCACCGGGCCGCGGCGGCCTCGACGAGCGCGTGGTGCCCGGCGTGCGGTGGATAGAACTTGCCGACCACCAGGCCGTGCCGGAACCGCCGGCCCAGTTCGCTCACGCGGCCACCGGCGCCGGGCCGGGCGGCACCGGCGTGGCCGCCGCGCGCCGGCGCAGGTCCGCCCGCCAGGCCCGCAGGCCGACCACGCAGAGAGCCAGGAAGATCAGGTAGAGACCGCCGGTCAGCCAGAGTCCCTTGTACGCGTAGAGCGGGATGTAGATCAGGTCGGCGGCGATCCACAGCCACCAGCTCTCCACCAGCTTGCGGGTCTGGCCGTAGGTGGCCAGCAGCGACAACGCGGTGGTGACCGCGTCGGCCAGCGGGACGGTGGAGTCGGTGGCTCGGTCCAGGAACACCCACAGCCCGGCGGTGAGCAGCAGCCCGGCCGCGCCCAGCGCCCACCACTCCCGCCGCCCGGTGCGGGCCACCGTGAGCCGGCCGCGCCGGTCACCGCCGAACAGCCAGTGCCACCAGCCGTAGACGCCGAGCGCCACGTAGACGATCTGGAGTCCGGCGTCGGCGTACAGGCCGGCGGTCCAGAACAGCACCATCAGCAGCAGCACGTTGGCGATGCCGATCGCCCAGTTCGCGATGTGCTGGCGCGCGACCAGCCAGACGTTGACCACGCCGGTGACGAAGCCGAGCAGCTCGGCCCAGGTGGTGCCGGCGCCCCACACGGTGAACACGGTGCCGGTGAGCCAGTCGAGCATGAAGTCCTCCCCGAGAGCACCCGGAGCGTACCGGTGGACCGCCGGCATGGGAGGCTTCGGGCATGGTTCTTGAGGTCGCGCTGATCGACGTGACGCCCGGGCACGAGGACGACTTCGCCGCCGCCTACGCGCAGGCGCGGCCGATCCTCGCCGGCAGCGAAGGCTGCCGCTCGGTGCGGATGACCCGCGGGGTGGAGTCGCCCACCCGGTTCGTGCTGCTGGTCGAGTGGGACTCGGTGGAGGCGCACGACGTGAACTTCCGGCAGACCGAGCGCTTCGGGCGGTGGCGTGGGCTGATCGGGCCCCACTTCGCCGGCCCGCCGCTGGTCGAGCACTTCGTCGACGTGCCGGCCTGAACTGTCGTACCCCTCACGTAGCCTGCGCGCGACGCGCGGCCACCGGTCCCGGCGGGCATCGGGGGCGCCGGGCCCGGTGGGCGCGCGGCGGCCTCACTCCAGCTCGTGCGGGTCGCGCTGCCGGGGCACCGTCGGGGCGCCGAGCCCGCGGGTCAGCAGCTCGACCGTCGCGTCCTCCGGCAGCGCCGCCGCGAGCAGTCGCTCGATCACCTGCTCGTAGCGCGCCACGTCGGCCTCGGCGACCAGCCGCAGGTCGGTGGTGAGCGTCTCCACCAGCACGGTGCGCGGGTCGTCCGGGTCGGGATAGGCGTAGTAGGAGAACGGCGCCAGCGGGTGCAGGTCGTCGCCGGACGAGGCGCCGCGGGGCAGCACCCGGATCGTCACGTGCGACCGCTCGGCCAGCGCCAGCAGGTGCCGCACCTGCTCCCGCCACACCTCCCCCGGCAGCCCGTTCGGCTCGCAGGCCCGCTCGTCGAGCAGCGCGGTGTAGTGCGGCGGATCCGGCCGGACCAGCAGCTCCTGGCGCACGGCCCGGGCCCGCACGTCGGCGTCCACGTCCACCTCGCCGGCCAGCGACGCCCCGGCCGCCACCCGCAGCCGGGCGTACGCCGGGGTCTGCAGCAGGCCGGGCACCAGCGCCGGTTGGTATTCCACGATGCGTTCGGCGCCCGCCTCCAGCTCCGCGTACGCCCGCTGCCGCTCGCCCATCTCGCCCAGCGCCTTGGACCAGCCGCGCCCGGTGGCGGCGTCCCGGGCGATGACGATCAGGTCGTCGCGCTGGTGCGACGGCACCTCGTAGACGTCGAGCAGGTCGAGGACGTCGGCCAGGTCGGGTCGGCTCTGGCCCAGCTCGATGCGAGACAGCTTCGAGGTGGACGCCCACCCGAGCCGGGTGCAGACCTGTTCGAGCGTGAGCGACTCACGGCGGCGCAGCCGGCGCAGTTCCACGCCGAGCCGCACCCGCCGCACCACAGGACTTGCTGACAACGCCATGCGCGCCTCCCGCTGGGAGCGTACGCATGACCATCACACACGGCAATACCTCGCTCGCGCAGAGCGACAGGTGCTCGTCACCGCACCCCGGCCGCGTCCATCCCCCGCAGCTCCTTCTTCAGGTCGGCGACCTCGTCGCGGATGCGCGCCGCCAGCTCGAACTGGAGCTCCCGCGCGGCGGCCAGCATCTGGTCGTTGAGCTCCTGGATGAGGTTGGCCAGGTCGGCCCGGGCCATCCCCTCGCGCGACGGCGTCGCCGCGCCGCCCCGACCGCCCCGGCTGCGGGTCTCCTTGACCGGCGCCTTGCCCCGGGAGAGCTGCCGCGCGGCGCCGCCGACGGTGGTGTTCTCGGTGTCCTCCGCCTCGCGGTAGATGTCGTCGAGGATGTCGTGGATCTTCTTGCGCAGCGGCTCCGGGCTGATCCCGTGCGCCTCGTTGTGCGCGATCTGCTTGGCCCGACGCCGGTTCGTCTCGTCGATCGCGGACGCCATCGACGGGGTGATCTTGTCGGCGTACATGTGGACCTGGCCGGAGACGTTCCGGGCCGCGCGGCCGATGGTCTGGATCAGCGACCGGCCGCTGCGCAGGAAGCCCTCCTTGTCGGCGTCGAGGATCGCCACCAGGGAGACCTCGGGCAGGTCGAGACCCTCCCGCAGCAGGTTGATGCCGACCAGCACGTCGTAGTCGCCCTTGCGCAGCTCGCTCAGCAGCTCGACGCGGCGCAGCGTGTCCACCTCGGAGTGCAGGTAGCGCACCCGGATGCCGTTCTCCAGGAGGTAGTCGGAGAGATCCTCGGCCATCTTCTTGGTCAGCGTGGTGACCAGCACCCGCTCGTCGCGCTCGGTGCGCAGCTTGATCTCGTGCATGAGGTCGTCGATCTGCCCCTTGGTCGGCTTGACCACCACCTCGGGGTCGATCAGGCCGGTCGGCCGGATCACCTGCTCGACGAACTCGCCCTTGGCCTGCTCCAGCTCCCACGGCCCGGGGGTGGCGGAGAGGAAGACCGACTGGCCCACCCGCTCCAGGTATTCGTCGAAGCGCAGCGGCCGGTTGTCGGCGGCGCTGGGCAGCCGGAAGCCGTGGTCGATCAGCATCCGCTTGCGGGAGGCGTCGCCCTCGTACATCCCGCCGATCTGCGGGATGGTCACGTGCGACTCGTCGACCACGGTGAGGAAGTCGTCGGGGAAGTAGTCGAGCAGGCAGTGCGGCGGGCTGCCGGGCAACCGGCCGTCCATGTGCATGGAGTAGTTCTCGATGCCGGAGCAGAAACCGACCTGCCGCATCATCTCGATGTCGTAGGTGGTGCGCATCCGCAGTCGCTGCGCCTCCAGCAGCTTGCCCTGCCGCTCCAGCTCGGCCAGCCGCTCGGCCAGCTCGGCCTCGATGTCGCGGATGGCCCGCTCCATCCGCTCCGGGCCGGCCGCGTAGTGCGTCGCCGGGAAGATGACCAGGCTGTCCACCTCGCGGACCACGTCACCGGTCAACGGGTTGAGGTAGTAGAGCTTCTCGATCTCGTCGCCGAACAGCTCGATCCGGACGGCCAGCTCCTCGTAGGCCGGGATGATCTCCAGCGTGTCACCGCGCACCCGGAAGGTGCCGCGCTGGAAGGCCATGTCGTTACGGGTGTACTGGATGTCGACCAGCCGACGCAGCAACTGGTCGCGGTCGAGCTCCTGCCCCACCGCGGCCCGCACCGCGCGGTCGAGGTATTCCTCCGGCGTGCCCAGGCCGTAGATCGCCGACACGGTCGCGACCACGATCACGTCCCGCCGGGTGAGCAGCGACATCGTGGCCGAGTGCCGCAGCCGCTCGACCTCCTCGTTGATCGAGGAGTCCTTCTCGATGTAGGTGTCGGTCTGCGGGATGTAGGCCTCGGGCTGGTAGTAGTCGTAGTAGGAGACGAAGTATTCGACCGCGTTGTGCGGCAGCAGCTCGCTGAACTCCTTGGCCAGCTGCGCGGCGAGGGTCTTGTTGGGCGCGAGCACCAGGGTGGGCCGCTGCAACCGCTCGACCAGCCACGCCGTGGTGGCGCTCTTGCCGGTGCCGGTCGCGCCGAGCAGCACCGTGTTGCGGTCGCCGCGCCGCACACGTCGCTCAAGGTCGTCGATGGCCGCCGGCTGGTCGCCGGCCGGCTGGAAGTCGCTGACGACCTGGAAACGGCCGTCGAGCCGGGGAATGTCGAGCGCCATGACACCAACGGTACGCCCGCGGTCCGACACTTCCGGCCCGACCACGGACCGTCCCTGACCGGCTTCGATATTCCCATTGTGTGGCTCATCTCACCGGACTACCCTCGTACCGTAGGCCGCTCGCGGCGGCCGACCGGGCCGGTGGCCGCCCCCTCGCGGGGCCCGGCCGCCCCCGGCGCCAGGGGCCGCAGCACCCGGGACGACCGGCGTGCGCGCCCACGGTGGTCGCGCTGAGGCGCTCACCGGCCGCCGCGAGCGCCCCTGCCACGTCACCCGGAACCCCGTCCTCGCGTTCTCCACTCGTGGAGACCTCTCCCGATCGCCGGCCGCGACGCGACCACGCGCCCGGCGAAGCGCCGGAGCCGGCCCGGCAGCGCGCCGTGGGCCGCCCGCACCGGTCCACCGCGCGCGGCGGCGGCGACCAGCCGGTCCCCCGCGAACCGGGCCGAGGTCACCGTCGCGGCCGCACCAACACCCCGGCCCGCCCGGCCACCGGCCGTCGCCGGCGCACCGATCCCGCCGCCGGCCGCCCGCCGGCCGCCGCGGCGGGCGGCGACCCCGCGCTGGACGGCGCGGACGACCCGCCCGAGCGCCCGACCCGGCGGCGAGCCGCGCTGGCCGCGCTCGTGGTGGCCGCCGCGGCCTCGGCGACCGTCCTGGTCACCGGCCTGCTCAGCGGGCCGCCGCAGCCCGGCCCGGGTGACGGGGAGCGCCCGCTGAGCGCGGCCGAGGCGGACCGGGTGGCCGCGCTGCGGGTCACCAACCTGCGTGACGTCCGCGCCGGCGTCCGGGTCACCGTCGGCGCCGGCCGGGACCGGACCGACCTGCTCGGCTGGGTCGACTGGGCCCGGCCGCTGGTCTACCTGGACGTCGGCGGGCCCGGCGCGGGGGCCGACCGGGGGCTCGTCCAGGCCACCGCGTCGACGCTGCTGGTCCGCCCCGACGCGACCGCGCTGCCCACGCCCGCACGTCCCCCGCTGGTGCCGCCGGAGGACCGGTGGCGGCTCCGCGAGCCGGTCGCCGGGCGCGGCCTGGACGCGGTCCGCGACCTGCTGCTCGGACTCGGCGCGGACCGGGTCGACCCGGTCGGGCGGGACGGCCGCTGGCTGCGCCGGGAGAGCATCGCCGGCGTCGGCGTGGACGTGCTCCGGGCCCCGCTGGCCGTCCCGACCGGCGACCCCCGGCCGACGCTCTGGCTCGACCGGGACGCCCGGCTGCACCGGCTCACCGGCCGGCTGCCCGACGGCACGGCGGTCACGGTCGACCTGGTGCGCGTGGACCGGCCCACCACGCACCCGATCGACGCGCTCGGCGGTCGGCCCGGCCAACCCCGGCCGCTGACCGACGACGAGGCCGACCGGCTGGCCCGGCTGCCCGCTCGACTCCGGGCCGCCGGCGGCGCGACGCTGTCCGTGGCCGCCCCGTTCGGCCCGTCCGCCAACCTCGACGGCACCGGCACGCTGAGCTGGACGAGGGCCTCCGCCGCCGTCACCGTGACCGACGCGGACACCGGCCGGCGCACCCGGCGCGAGGTCCACGCCGGCGCCGTGGCCCACCCGGACGATCCCGCGCCCCCCGGACCCGGCGACGAGGTGGACCGACTGCTCTCCACGTCGCTGCTGGCCGGCGTCCACCCCCCGGACGGACCGGCGGTCCGGATCCGGGAGGACCAGGCGGCCGACCGGACGGTCGACGTCGTGGAGGTGCCCGGCGGCCTGCGCTGGTGGCTCGACCGGACCGGGCTGCCGCACCGGCTGGAGCTGCGCAGCGGGCGCGGCGTGTGGCTCCGCCTCGACCTCTCCCCCGGCCCCGCGACGGCCTCCTGAGCCGTGGGTCAGGGCCGCCAGCCGGTCTGCGCGGCCCACTTCTCGGCCCGCAGGTGCTCCTCGTCGAACCACGGGTCGGTGAGCGTGCCCTGCTCGGCGCTCTCCGGCGCGGTCGCCACCAGGTCCCGCTTGACCTGCAGGTACGCGGCCCGCCGCGCCGGATCGGCGCGGAGGTGGTCGCGCATCAGCAACGCGTGGCGCCAGCCGGCCGAGCCGGCCGCCCGCAGGTGGACGACCGCCGGACGACCCGGGTCCGCGCCGGCGTGCACCCGCTTCGCCCAGTGCACCCGGTCGGGCCGGCGCGGCGCGTCCCACCACTCGCCGGGCAGTCGGGGAAAGCCCGCCTCGGCCAACCGGTCGGCGAGCGGGCCGTCCGCCTCCGCCAGCGAGGGCACGGTGAGCTGGACGTCGATGACGTCCGGCGCGCTCAGGCCGGGCACCGCGGTGGACCCGACGTGGTCGACCCGGAGGTCGCCACCGGCGGCGTGCCGGATCCGGGCGGCCAGTCGGGCGTACTGCTCGGCCCAGGTCGGGTCGGGCTCGGCGAGCGTCGACCGGTCGGGACGCACCGCGCGTCGCTCGCGGACGTGGCGCTCGTAGGGCAGCAGCCGGTCGCGCCAGAGGTCGTCCACCGCGCCGTGCAGGTCGGCGAGCGTGCCGTCGTTGGTGAGCAGCACGTCCGCCGCCGCCTGCCGGCGGGCGTCGTCGGCCTGCGCGGCGATCCGCCGCTCGGCCTCGGCCGGATCCATCCCCCGGTCGCGCGACAGCCGCGCCAACCGGGTCGGCACCGCCGTCTGCACCACGAGCACCAGGTGGTACGTCGGCGCGAGACCCACCTCGACCAACAGCGGCACGTCGTTGACCACGACCGCGTCGGCGGGCGCCGCGGCGACCAGTTCGGCCGCCCGCGCGCGTACCCGGGGGTGGGTGATCGCCTCCAGCCGGCGGCGCGCCGACTCGTCGGCGAAGACCACCCCGCCCAGGGCGTCGCGGTCCAGCGCGCCATCGGGGCCGAGGACCCGGTCGGAGAACGCGGCGACCACCTCGGCCAGCCCCTCGGTGCCGGGGGCGACGATCTCGCGGGCGATCCGGTCCGAGTCGACGACCACCGCGCCGAGCCCCGCGAGGCGGCTCGCCACCGCGCTCTTGCCGGAACCGATCCCGCCCGTCAGCCCCACCTTCAGCATCCGGACAGTCAACCCGATCACCCGGCCCGCGCCAAACCGGGCTCGCCGACCCGGAAGACGACCGCGGGCCCCGCCCCCGGCGCTCCGTTGGTGCGGAACGCGGGGACGGGGCCCGTCGTCAGAGCTGGTCCGTCCGGTGGGACGGACCGACGGTCACTTGCCGCCGGCGAGCTTCTCGCGCAGCGCGGCGAGCGCCTCGTCGGTGGCCAGCGTGCCGGCCGGCTCCTCGGCCTGACGGCTCGGGGCCGACGAGGTCGAGGAGGAGGTGGAGGTCGACGCGCTGGTGGCCGGAGCCGGGTTGGCAGCGGCCTCGGCGTCGGCGGCGCGGGAGGTCTGCACCTGCTTGGTGTGGGCCTCCCAACGCTGACGCGCCTCGGCGTACTGGTTCTCCCAGGTCTCCCGCTGCTTGTCGTAGCCCTCGAGCCACTCGCCCGTCTCCGGGTCGAAGCCCTCCGGGTAGATGTAGTTGCCCTCGTTGTCGTACGTGGCAGCCATGCCGTAGAGGGTCGGGTCGAAGTGCTCCTCGCCCTCGACGAAGCCCTCGTTGGCCTGCTTGAGCGACAGCGAGATCCGGCGGCGCTCCAGGTCGATGTCGATGACCTTGACCATGACCTCGGAGCCGACCTGCACGACCTGCTCCGGGATCTCCACGTGGCGCTCGGCCAGCTCGGAGATGTGGACCAGGCCCTCGATGCCGTCGTCCACCCGGACGAACGCGCCGAACGGCACCAGCTTGGTGACCTTACCCGGCACGATCTGCTGGATCGCGTGGGTGCGGGCGAACTGACGCCACGGGTCCTCCTGCGTCGCCTTCAGCGACAGCGAGACCCGCTCGCGGTCCAGGTCGACGTCCAGGACCTCGACCTCGACCTCCTGGCCCACCTCGACGACCTCGGACGGGTGGTCGATGTGCTTCCAGGACAGCTCGGAGACGTGCACGAGGCCGTCCACGCCGCCCAGGTCGACGAACGCGCCGAAGTTGACGATCGACGAGACGACGCCCTTGCGGACCTGGCCCTTCTGCAGCTTGTTGAGGAACTCGGTGCGCACCTCGGACTGCGTCTGCTCCAGCCAGGCCCGGCGGGACAGGACCACGTTGTTGCGGTTCTTGTCCAGCTCGATGATCTTGGCCTCGAGCTCGCGGCCGACGTACGGCTGCAGGTCACGCACCCGCCGCATCTCGACCAGCGACGCCGGCAGGAAGCCACGGAGGCCGATGTCGAGGATGAGACCACCCTTGACGACCTCGATGACCGAGCCGCGGACGACACCGTCCTCGTCCTTGATCTTCTCGATCGTGCCCCAGGCCCGCTCGTACTGCGCCCGCTTCTTGGAGAGGATCAGCCGACCCTCCTTGTCCTCCTTCTGGAGGACGAGGGCCTCGATGTGGTCGCCGACCGAAACCACCTCGGCCGGGTCCACGTCGTGCTTGATCGACAGCTCCCGAGAGGGGATCACGCCCTCGGTCTTGTAGCCGATGTCGAGCAGGACCTCGTCCCGATCGACCTTGACGACGGTGCCTTCGACAATGTCGCCGTCGTTGAAGTACTTGATGGTCTCGTCGATAGCGGCGAGGAAAGCTTCCTCAGAGCCGAGATCGTCGTGCGTGACCTTGTTGGCGCTCGAGGTGGCCTCGATGCTGCTCGTCATGTGGGCGGTTGCTCCGGTCGGATGGGTTGTCACAGCGGGCATGGGTGTCGCGGTGACTCTTCCGCGCCAACGGATCCGCCGCCGGGCACACCGAACGATCGACGCGAGAAGATCATTAGTGGCTCCGGTGACCGCGCACCTGCTCCCTGCCGAGGCACACGATCCGCGAGCGCATCGTCTAGCCTACCCGCTGCATTACCACAGCGTGCAAGCCCTCCCGGGTCCGTGCGAGCTCACCGGCTGCGAAAGCGGAGATTTCGCGCGGTAAGGGGCCACCCGTGTCTCGTCCGTCACATCAGTCCCGCCGGCAACACGCCGGCCCCGGCCGCGCCGCCGGCCCGCGCCGGTCCTAGCGTGGACGGGTGGACGACGACAGGGTGACCCGCCGGCGGGTCGGCGCCGCCGAGATCCGCCGCGCCAACCGCGGCTGGTGGGACACCGACGCCGACGCCTACCAGGCCGAGCACGGCACGTTCCTCGGCGACGTCGACTTCGTGTGGTGCCCGGAGGGGCTGCGCGAGGCCGACGCCCGGCTGCTCGGCGACGTCACCGGCCGGCGGATCCTCGAACTCGGCGCCGGCGCCGCCGCCGCCGCCCGCTGGCTCGCCGGCCAGGGCGCCCGGCCGGTCGCCCTGGACCTGTCCGCCGGCATGCTGCGGCACGCCGCCGAGGCCGCCGACCGGACCGGGGTACGCGTGCCGCTGGTCCAGGCCGACGCGCTGGCCCTGCCGTTCGCCGACGCCGCCTTCGACACGGTGTGCACCGCGTTCGGCGCGATCCCGTTCGTGGACGACTCGGCGGCGGCGATGCGCGAGGTGGCGCGGGTGCTGCGCCCCGGCGGCCGGTGGGTCTTCTCGGTCACCCACCCGATGCGCTGGATCTTCCTCGACGACCCCGGCGAGGGTGGGCTGACCGCCGTGCACTCGTACTTCGACCGCTCCCCCTACGTCGAGCAGGACGCGCACGGCGTGGCCACCTACGTGGAGCAGCACCGCACCCTCGGCGACCGGATCCGCGAGCTGGTCGGCGCCGGCTTCCGCCTGCTCGACCTGGTGGAGCCGGAGTGGCCGGCCGGGCACGAGGGGATCTGGGGCCAGTGGAGCCCGCTGCGCGGCCGACTCTTCCCCGGCACCGCCATCTTCGTCTCGGAGAAGCCGGCCGGCTGAGCGCGTCGCACGTCCGGTGCGACGTCGGTGACGTCACGCGGCGGTACGGTCGCCACGTGCCGGCCGAGCCCGCTTCGACTCCACCTTCCCCTTGGTGTCCGGACCCGATTCGGCAGCAGCGTGCTGCCGATCGCCGAGATCCGTCCCTGACCGCCGGCTGGCCGTTACTCGCCCCCGCCGCCGGGTAACCGGCCGGCATGGCCGAGAAGGAGTTCCGCGCCGGCGACCACGTCTCCTGGGCCAGCCACAGCGGTCGGGCGTACGGCGTGGTCAAGGAGAAGCTGACCGAGCGCACCCACGTCCGCGGGCACCCGGTGAACGCCTCCGCGGAGCAGCCGCAGTACCGGATCACCAACGACGACTCCGGCCGCGACGTCGCCCACCGACCGGAGGTGCTACGCGATGAGTCGCAGTGAGGACCCGCAGCAGACGTACCGGGAGTTCACCGACGCGGTGAACATGAAGCCCGCCGAACTGACCCGCTGGCTGGAGACCGACGAGTCCAAGCACGTCGGCTGGCACAAGCCGGGCACCAAGGGCGGCGAGTCGGTCGGGCACGACTCCGGCCGCAAGATCGTGGACCTGCTGCGTCGCAAGCGTGACCAGCTCACCGCCGCCGACTACAAGCACATGCGCAAGGTGATCGGGTACGTGCACCGGCACCTCGCCCAGCGCCCGTCCGGCGACGTCCGCGACACGAAGTGGCGCTGGTCGCTGATGAACTGGGGCCACGACCCGCTCAAGAGCTGAGATTCCGCGACCCCGACCGGGGTCAGTGGTCGGCGCTGTTCCAGTCGCGGCCCTCGCCCACCGACACCTCCATCGGCACCGACAGCGGGTGGGCCGCGCCCATCTCCGCGCGCACCAGCGCCTCCAACGCCTCCCGCTCACCCGGCGCGACCTCGAAGACCAGCTCGTCGTGCACCTGCAACAGCATCCGGGAGCGCAGGTCGGCGTCGCGCAGCGCGGCGTCGACGCGCAGCATGGCGACCTTGATGATGTCGGCCGCCGAGCCCTGGATCGGCGCGTTGAGCGCCATCCGCTCGGCCATCTCCCGGCGCTGCCGGTTGTCGCTGACCAGGTCGGGCAGGTAGCGGCGGCGGCCCAGGATGGTGGAGGTGTAGCCGTCCTGGCGGGCCCGGGCCACCACCTCGTGGAGGTAGTCACGGACCCCGCCGAAGCCGGCGAAGTAGTTCTCCATCAGCCCGCGCGCCTCCTCGGCGCTGATGCCGAGCTGCTGGGACAGGCCGAACGCGCTCAGCCCGTACGCCAGGCCGTAGTTCATCGCCTTGATCTTGCGGCGCTGGTCGGCGGTGACGTCGGCGACCTCGACGGTGAAGACCGAGGAGGCGGTCGCGGCGTGGAAGTCGTGCCCGGAGTTGAACGCCTCGATCAGCGCCTCGTCCGTCGACAGGTGCGCCATGATCCGCATCTCGATCTGGCTGTAGTCGGCGGTGAGCAGGCACTCGTAGCCCTCGCCGACGACGAACGCGCGCCGGATCCGCCGCCCCTCCTCGGTGCGGATCGGGATGTTCTGCAGGTTGGGCTCGGTGGACGAGAGTCGCCCGGTCGCGGCCACGGTCTGGTTGAACGTGGTGTGGATCCGGCCGTCGTCGGAGACCGACTTGAGCAGCCCGTCGACCGTCGACTTGAGCTTGGCCACGTCGCGGTGGCGCAGCAGGTGGTGCAGCAGCGGGTGCTCGGTCTGCGCGTAGAGCCACTGCAGGGCGTCGGCGTCGGTGGTGTAGCCGGTCTTGATCCGCTTGGTCTTGGGCAGCGCCAGCTCGGTGAAGAGGATCTCCTGCAACTGCTTGGGCGAGCCCAGGTTGAACTCCCGGCCGACCACCTCGTAGGCGCTCTGCGCGGCGGCCTTCACCTCGGCGGCGAAGTGCGCCTCCAACTCGGAGAGGTAGTCGGTGTCGGCGGCGATGCCGGTGCGTTCCATGGCGGCGAGCACCCGCATCAGCGGCAGCTCCACCTCGGCCATCAGACGGGTGGACTGCTCGCCGTCGCGGGACAGCTCGGCGTCGATCGCGTCGGCCAGGTCGAGCGTGGCCCGGGCCTGGAGCATCAGGTTCTGCTCGGCGGCGCCCTCGTCGCCGAACCCGTCCAGGGTGAGCTGGCCGGTCTCCGGGGCGTCGACGCGCAACTCCCGGTGCAGGTAACGCAGGGCCAGGTCGGTGAGGTCGTAGGAGCGCTGGTCGGGGCGGGCCAGGTAGGCGGCGATCTGGGTGTCGCGGGCGATGCCCTGCAGATCCCAGCCGTGCGCGGCGAACGCCAGCACCGCCGGCTTGCTGTCGTGCAGCACCTTGGGCCGCGCGGCGTCGGCCAGCCAGCCGGCCAGGGCGGCCTCGTCGCCGGCCTCCAGGCGGGCCGGGTCGAACCAGGCGGCCGCGCCGGCGGCGGTGGCCAGTGCCATCCCGGTGACGGTCGCGGTGTGCCGCCGGTTGGGGCCGGTGTCGAGCGTGGCGGCCAGGCCGACCGGCGCGCCCGCCGGGGCGTGCGTGTCCAGCCAGCCGGCGAGCGCGCCCGGCTCGGTCAGCACCTCGCCGGCCAGCTCGAAGCCGGCCTCGGCCTCCGGCTCGACGGCCTCCAGGTATTGGTAGAGCCGGTCGCGCAGGATGCGGAACTGGAGCGTGTCGAAGACCTGGTGCACGGCCTCCCGGTCCCAGCCCTGCCAGCGGGCGTCCTCGGGACGCACCGGCAGCTCCAGGTCGGTGACCAGGCAGTTGATCTCGTAGTTGCGGATCACGTCGGCCAGCCGCTCGCGCAGGCTGTCGCCGGCCTTGCCCTTGATCTCGTCGGCGCGGGCCACCACGCCCTCGACCCCGTCGTAGAGGTTGATCCACTTGGCTGCGGTCTTCGGGCCGACACCCGGGACGCCGGGCAGGTTGTCGCTGGTCTCGCCGACCAGGGCGGCCAGGTCGCGGTAGCGATCGGGGGTGACGCCGTACTTCGCCTCGACCGCGGCCGGGTCCATCCGGGCCAGGTCGGAGACGCCCTTGCGCGGGTAGAGCACGGTGACCCGATCGCCGACGAGCTGGAACGCGTCCCGGTCACCGGAGGTGATCAACACGTCCATGCCCTGGTCACGGGCCTGGCAGGCGAGCGTGGCGATGACGTCGTCGGCCTCGTAGCCCTCCTTCTCCACCACCGGCACCCGCAGCGCCGCGAGGACCTCCTTGACCAGGCTCACCTGGCCCTTGAAGTCGGTCGGGGTCTCGCTGCGGCCGGCCTTGTACTCGGAGTATTTCTCGGTGCGGAAGGAGCGGCGGGAGACGTCGAACGCGACCACGATGTGCGTCGGCTGCTCGTCGCGGAGCACGTTGATCAGCATCGAGGTGAAGCCGTAGACGGCGTTGGTCGGCTGCCCCGTGGTGGTGGAGAAGTTTTCCACCGGCAGGGCGAAGAAGGCCCGGTATGCCAGGGAGTGTCCGTCGACGAGGAGCAGGCGCGGCGTCGTAGCTGTCACGGCAGCGACTCTAGTCCGTGACCCCGACATCCCCGGCACCAGCAGCCCCCACGGATCGCGACCGAACCACTACGGTATGGAGATCAGTCGATGGCAGGTCAAGGAGGACTCGATGCGACGATGGGGTGTCCGAATTCTGGTACCGGCGCTCGCCACGGCCGGCGCGCTGACCGTGCTGAGCGGTCCGGCGTTCGCCGGCTGGGTCAACGGCGGGGTCTACACGCTTCAGTCCAAGTGCATCTCGGTCGGGCAGTCCCGGGTCAGCAGCGGCACCTACCAGACCTACGTCTGCGAGCCGCAGAGCCCCGGCTGGCTGCTCCGGGGCTTCGTGAACTGACCGGCGGGGTCCGGTGCGGCCGACGCCGCACCGGACCCGGTCAGAGCACCTTGGCCAGGAACGCCTTCGTCCGGTCGTGCTTCGGCGCCGCGATCACCTCGCGCGGGTCGCCCTGCTCGACCACCACCCCACCGTCCATGAAGACCAGGTGGTCGCCGACCTCCCGGGCGAAGCCGATCTCGTGGGTCACCACGATCATCGTCATGCCGTCGCGGGCCAGGTCCTTCATCGTGTCCAGCACCTCGCCCACCAGCTCCGGGTCGAGCGCGCTGGTCGGCTCGTCGAAGAGCATCAGCTTCGGCTGCATGGCCAGCGCCCGGGCGATCGCCACCCGCTGCTGCTGGCCGCCGGAGAGCTGACCCGGGTACGCGCCGAGCTTGTCGCCCAGCCCCACCCGCTCCAGCAGCTCCGCGGCCCGCTCCCGGGCCTGCGCCTTCTTCGACTGGCGCAGCAGCACCGGCGCCTCGGTGACGTTGCCCAGCACGGTCATGTGCGGGAACAGGTTGAACCGCTGGAACACCATGCCGATCGCCCGGCGCTGCGCGGCCACCTCCTTGTCCCGCATCTCGTGCAGCTTCCCGCCGCGCTCCCGGTAGCCGATCAGGTCGCCGTCGACCCAGATCCGGCCGGCGTCGATCTTCTCCAGGTGGTTGATGCAGCGCAGGAACGTCGACTTGCCGGAGCCCGACGGCCCGAGCAGACAGCACACCTCGCCGGAGCGGACCTCCAGGTCGATGCCCTTGAGCACCTCCAGCGGCCCGAACGACTTGTGCACCTGCTCGGCCCGCACCATCAGACCGGGCTTCTGCGTCCCGGACGCGCCGGGGGAAACGATCGTCTCGGTCATGGTGCCGCCGTCCCGCTCGTCGTGCCGCCGCTCTCGGCGGCCAGGCCCCGCAGCCGCTGGCGGGCCCGGGCACTGCGCCCGAAGCCCTTCGAGTAGTGCCGCTCCAGGTAGTACTGCCCGACCAGCAGCACGCTGGTCAGCAGCAGATACCAGAGCGTGGCGGCGACGTACATCGGGAACGGTTGGAACGTCCGACTACCGACCGCTTTGAGCTGGAAGAACAGCTCCATGGACACCGGCACGAAGGCCACCAGCGAGGTGTCCTTGAGCATCGCCACGGTCTCGTTGCCGGTCGGCGGGATGATCACCCGCATGGCCTGCGGCAACACGACGCGCCGCAGGATCTGCCCCCGGCTCAGGCCGAGCGCCTGGGCCGCCTCGGTCTGCCCCTCGTCCACCGACTGGATGCCGGCGCGCACGATCTCCGCCATGTAGGCGGCCTCGGACAGGCCCAGCGCCAGCATGCCGGCGACGAAGCCGGTGAGGATGTCCACCGCGGTGAAGCCGAACAGGCGCGCCTCGAAGTCGTGCAGCCCGAACAGCGCACCGATCTGCCGGTCGAAGGGCAGGCCGAACTCCAGGCGTGACCAGAGGATGCCGAGGTTGCCGAAGAGGATCGCCAGCACCAGCCGGGGCACCGCGCGGAAGAACCAGGTGTAGACCCAGGAGACGCCGCGGAGCACCGGGTTCGGCGACAGCCGCATGATCGCGATGACGATGCCCAGCCCGATGCCGATCACCATCGAGGTCACCAGCAGCAGGATGGTGCCCCGGAGCCCTTCCATGATCGGTGGGCGGAACATCTCGTCCACCATGAACGACCACTTGAACGCATCGTTCGTGACCAGCATGTGCACGAACATCGCGGTCAGCACCGCGATCACCGCCACGCCGACCCAGCGTCCGGGGTGCCGCACGGGCACGGCCTTGATCGGTTCCGGCCGTGCCCGTTCGGGTGTGTCAGTGTCGACCGACATGGTCAGGCCGACGGGTTCAGCTCGGCGTTGGTGATCGCGCCGCCCTCGACGCCCCACTTGGCGAGCGCCGACTTGTAGCTGCCCTCGGTGATCACCGCCTGCACGGCCTCCTTGAGCACCTCGGCGAAGGCCTGCTGGTCCTTCTTCACCGCGTAGCCGTAGGGGGCCGACTCGTAGATGTCGCCGAGCACCTCCAACTGGCCGTTGCTCTGCTTGACCGCGTACGCGCCGACCGGCGAGTCGGCGAGCATGGCGTCGTCCTTGCCGCTGACGATGGCGGCCGTGGCGTCGCTCTGCGCCTGGTACTGGTCGATGCTGATCGCCGGCTTGCCGGCGTCGGTGCACTTCTTCGACCGGGCGGTGATGTCGTCGAGCTGCACGGTGCCGACCTGCACGGCGATCTTCTTGCCGCAGGCGTTCTCGGGGTCGACCTTGCCGGGGTTCCCGGCCTTGGTCGCCCACTGGGTGCCGGCCGAGTAGTAGCTGACCATGTTGACGGTCTTCAGCCGGTCGGCGTTGATGGTGAACGACGAGACGCCGACCTCGTACTTGCCGGACTCGATGCCCGGCAGGATCGAGTCGAACGGCGCCGACTCGTACTGGGCCTTGAGGCCGAGCTTCTGCGCCACCGCGTTGAACAGCTCCACGTCGAAGCCGACCACGGTCTTCCCGTCCTGGTCGAGGAACTCGGCCGGAGCGTACGTCGAGTCGGTGCCGACCTTGATCACGCCGTCGGCCTTGATCGTGTCCGGCACCTTGGCGGCCAGGCCCGAGTCCGCCGAGGCGGACACCGAGGGACCCGCGCCGGGCTCGGACGAGTTCTCCTTCTCGCCGCAGGCGGCGAGGGAGAGCAGGAGGACTGCCGCGCCGGCGACGCCGAGCGCCGCCCGCCGGCCGGGGTTGGGGTGGAACATGGGGTACTCCTTTTGCGAGGGGGGCGTCGGTCAGGCCACGCCGAGGTAGGCCTCTTTGACCGAGGGGTCGTGCAGCAGCTCCGCGCCGGTGCCGCTCTTGACGATCCGGCCGGTCTCCAGCACGTACGCCCGGTGCGCGCGGGCCAGCGCCTGCTGGGCGTTCTGCTCCACCAGCAGGACGGTGGTGCCCTGCTGGTTGATCTCCGTGATGATGGTGAAGATCTGCTGGATCAGCATCGGCGCGAGGCCCATCGACGGCTCGTCGAGCAGCAGCAGCTTCGGCCGGCTCATCAGCGCCCGGCCGACCGCGAGCATCTGCTGCTCGCCGCCGGAGAGGGTGCCGCCGGGCTGCTTGCGCCGCTCGGCCAGCCGGGGGAACAGGTCCAGCACCCGCGCCAGGTCCTGCGCGATGCCGGCCTTGTCCCGCCGGGTGTACGCGCCCATGTCGAGGTTCTCCAGCACCGACATGCCGGGGAAGATGCCCCGGCCCTCAGGCGCCTGGCACAGCCCGCGCCGGACCCGCAGGTCGGCCCGGAGCTTGGAGATGTCCTCACCGGCGAACCTGATGCTGCCGGTGGCGATCGGCCGGATGCCGGAGATCGCCCGCATGGTGGTGGACTTGCCGGCGCCGTTCGCGCCGATCAGCGCGACGATCTCGCCCTCGTCCACGGTCAGGCTGATGCCGTGCAGCGCCTGGATCCGCCCGTAGAGCAGGCTCACGTCCTCGATCTCAAGCAGCATCGTCCGGCACCCCCAGGTACGCCGCGACCACCTTCGGGTTGTCCCGCACCTCGGCGGGCAGCCCCTCGGCGATCTTCTTTCCGAACTCCAGGACCACGATCCGGTCGGTCACGCCCATCACCAGGCGCATGTCGTGCTCGATCAGCAGCACGGTCACGCCCTGGTCCCGGATCTGCCGGATGAGCTGGAGCAGCTCCTCCTTCTCCGCCGGGTTGAAGCCGGCGGCCGGCTCGTCCAGGCAGAGCAGCACCGGGTCGGTGGCGAGCGCGCGGGCGATCTCCAGGCGCCGCTGCTCGCCGTAGGACAGGTTGCGGGCGAACTCGTGCATCCGCTTGCGGATGCCGACGAACTCCAGCAGGCGCTCGGCCTTCTCCCGCCCCTCGCGCTCCTCCTTCCAGTGCCGCGGCAGGCGCAGCAACGCGGAGACCACGCTGGTCTTGTGGTGCGCGTCCGCGCCGACCTGGACGTTCTCCAGCGCGGTCATCTCCGGGAAGAGCCGGATGTTCTGGAACGTGCGGGCCATGCCCATCCGGGTGATCTGGTGGCGCTTCTTGCCGCTGATCTTCTCGCCCCGGAACCGGATCTGCCCCTCGGTGGGCTGGTAGATGCCGGTCATCGCGTTGAAGCAGGTGGTCTTGCCCGCGCCGTTGGGCCCGATCAGCCCGAGGATCTCGCCCTTGTAGAGGGTGAAGTCCACGTCGTTGAGCGCGACCACGCCGCCGAAGCGCAGCGTGACGTGGTCCACCTCCAGCAACGGCTCGCGCGCGTCCACCGTCTCGACGGCGGGCGCCGCCGCCTGGGCCGGAACGGCCGGGGTCTGCTCGGTGTCACTCACCGACGATCACCTCCTTGCGACGGTCCTTGAACTCCGCCGCTCGTCGCCGGTTCGGGATCAGGCCCTGCGGCCGGAAGATCATCATGACCACGAGCACCAGGCCGAAGAAGAGGAATCGGTACTCGTACAGCTCGATGCCGAACAGCTCGATGCCGCGGAACCGCTCGATCATGTACGCCACCAGGCCGCCACCGACGATCGCGCCGACGATGTTGCCGGAGCCGCCGAAGATGACCGCGGCCAGGATGATGATCGAGTTGAGCAGCTCGAAGTTCTGCGAGTTGACGAAGTTCTGCTTACCCGCGAACAACGCGCCGGCCAGGCCGGCGATCGCCGCGCCGGAGGCGAACGCCCACAGCTTGAACTTGAACGTGGGCACGCCCATCAACTGGGCCGCGTCCTCGTCCTCCCGAATCGAGATCCAGGCCCGGCCGACCCGGCTGTGGGTCAGGTTCCGCACCCCGATCACCACCAGGATGATCAGCGTGAGCACCAGCCAGTAGTACGGGCGGGCGTCGAGCACACCGAAGAACGGCCGCCCGTCGGCGTACTTGCCGGGCGGGTGCGGGATCTCGCTGAAGCCCCGCTGCCCCTTGAGGAACGTGGAGCTGACCGCCGCGATCCGGATCATCTCGGCGAAGCCGAGCGTCACCAGCGCCAGGTAGTCGCCGCGCAGGCGCAGCGTCGGCGTGCCCAGCATGACGCCGGAGACCATGGTCAGCGCGATCGCGATCGGCACCACCAGCAGCCACGGCCACAGCGTCTTGATGTTGCTGCTCGGCGACGTGAGCACCGCGACGGTGTAGGCGCCGACCGCGAAGAAGCCGAAGTAACCGAGGTCGAGCAGGCCGGCGAACCCGACCACGATGTTCAGCCCGACCGCCAGCAACACGTAGATCGAGACGGTGAAGAGCACCTGGGTGAAGTTCGCACCGGGCGTCGGGATCGGCCCGAGGTACTGGTAGAACTCCTTGTTCGGCAGCGCGTAGAAGAACACGATGACCGCGGCCAGCAGCACCCAGCGCACCCAGCGCGGCGCGTGGTGCCAGCGGTCCGCGATCGCCTCCCGGCCCTGCCGCAGCCGGACCCCGATCCCCTCCTGCTGCTCCGGGCTCGGCGGATTTACCGTCGTCGTCATGCGCGTGCCCTCCCCAGTGATTCGCCCAGCAGGCCGGTCGGGCGGAACATCAGCAGCACGACCAGCACCGCGAACGCGGCGAAGTCCTTCCACTGACTGCCGAACAGGCCGGAGGCGTAGTTCTCCACGACGCCCAGCAGCAGGCCGCCGACCAGCGCGCCCCGCAGGTTGCCGATGCCGCCGAGCACCGCCGCGGTGAACGCCTTGAGGCCCAGCAGGAAGCCGACGCTGTAGGTCAGCGTCTGGATCCGTACGTCGTAGAGCAGGCCCGCGACGCCGGCCATGGTGCCGCCGGCGATGAAGACCATCAGGATGATCCGGTCCTTGTTCACGCCCATCAGGGCCGCCGTGTTGGCGTCCTGCGCCACCGCCCGGATGCCACGGCCGGTGCGGCTGCGGTTGATGAACTGGTCCAGCGCGAACATCATCACCAGGGCGGCGCCGATGGTGAGGAGCTGGATGCTGTCGATCGGCACGCCGGCGACGTGGAACAGCGGCTTCGAGCTGACCAGCGACGGCGCACCCTCCGGCAGGCGTCGGGTGTAGACGCCGAACGCCTCGGAGATCGCGATCGAGGCGCCGATCGCGGTGATCAGGAACGCCAGCGGGGGCGCGTTGCGCTTGCGCAGCGGACGGTACGCCACCCGCTCGATCACCGTCGCGGTGCCGGCCGAGGCGATGGCCGCCACGATCATCGCCACCAGCAGATAGAACAGGATCGAGCCGACGCCGCTGACCTGGGAGTTCTGGTCGAGACCGAAACCGTTCCAGGTCCAGATCGCGGCGAACGCGCCCGCGATGAACACCTCGGAGTGGGCGAAGTTGATGAGCCTGAGCACGCCGTAGACAAGCGTGTAGCCGAGCGCGACCAGGGCGTAGATCGCACCCTGTGTCAGGCCGGTCGTGGTGAGTTCCCCGAAGTTGGAGAACAGTCCGTCGAAGTTCAAGGGAGGGACGCTCCGTCGCTGAAGAGAAAAAGGGGGTGCGGCCGGGAGCCAGCTCCCGGCCGCACCCGCGATTCACAACTCAATCGCCAGTCGCAGCGATCGACGATCAGGACTTGGGGATCTCCTGGTCCGGGACAACCTTGCCGCCCTGCACCTTGAACGCCCAGACCTTGACCTGCGCCGGGTCCAGCTCGCCGCCCTCGACGAACTTGTAGCTGGCCGCCACGCCCTCGCCGCTGTAGCCCTTGACGAACTCGAGCAGGTCGGCGCGGGAGGTCTTGCCGGCCTTGATGCCCGCCAGCAGGATGTTCGCGGCGTCGAACGCGGTGTCGCTGTAGGTGCCCGGGTCGGTGCCGTTCAGGGCCTTGTAGTCGGCGGCGAAGGAGCCGCGGGCCTCGGTGGACGGCTGGCAGGGGCAGGTGAGGATGGTGCCCTCGGCGGCGGCCGCACCGGCGGAGGTGATGTAGGCGCCGTCGTTCACGCCGTCACCGGCGACCAGCGGGGCGGTGACGCCGGCAGCGGTGAGCTGCTTGCGGATCAGGCCGGCCTCCTGGTAGTAGCCACCGTAGAAGACCGCCTTGACGTTCGCGGCCTTGACCTTGGTGACGACCGCGGAGAACTCGGTCTGCTTGCCCTCGCCCTGGACCTTGTCGCTGCCCACGACCGAGGCGCCGAGCACCTTCTTGACCTCGTCGGCCAGACCGGCGCCGTACGCCGACTGGTCGTCGATGACGTAGACCCGGTCGGCCTTGATCACGTTCTTGATGTAGACGCCGGCGGCGGGGCCCTGGCTCAGGTCGTTGCCGACCGCCCGGAAGAACGTCTTCCAGCTCTTCTTGGCGAGGGTCGGGTTGGTCGCGGAGGGGGTGATGGTGACCAGACCGGCCTCGTTGAACAGCGGACCGGCGGCCTCCGACTCACCCGAGTAGGCCGGACCCACGACACCGAGGATCTTGGTGTCGTCGATCGCCTTCTGGGCCAGGCCGGGCGCCTGGTCCGGGCTGCCCTGCGAGTCGAGCTCGGCGAGCTCGACCTTGCAGTCCGGGTTCTCCT
The DNA here is from genome assembly GCF_013694245.2 of Micromonospora ferruginea. NCBI lineage: Bacteria > Bacillati > Actinomycetota > Actinomycetes > Micromonosporales > Micromonosporaceae > Micromonospora > Micromonospora robiginosa. Next base: position 727,890 of record NZ_CP059322.2, on the reverse strand, counting down.
TGTTGTACTTGTCGACCGCCAGCTTGGCGCCGTTCTTCTCGTTGATGCCCAGCGCGGCCGAGCTACCGGTCAGCGCGCCGAAGAAAGCGATCTTGCTCCCGCAGGCGCTGCCCCCGGAACCCTCATCGTCGCTGCCGCTGGAACAAGCGGTACCACCGGCGACGAGCGCCAGCATGGCGACCCCGCCGATCACGCGTGCGAGCTTCTGCCTCAAGGCCCGAACCCTCCTCCGTCCATGGTCCGAACCACCCGCTGCTGATTGGCCCTTGCGGGGGGCGGACGAACCAGACCGTCGTCGCCGGTCTGGGCCGGGACGTTATCCCACCGGCCAGCGGTGACGTAAGACCCGGAAAGCGGGGTTGACCGAACCGTTACACGCCGTGGCGGATTACCGACGCTTCCCGTAAGAACCGAAGGCGGCGAAAGGCTTTCACCGAGGTTTCATCGGTAACGGGTCAACGCGCCGGCACCCGCTACTCATCGACGGCCGGCAACGCCGCCCACCAGGCACGGGAGGTCTTGCCGTCATCCGCGACCACCACCAACCCGGCATCGCCGGCAGCCACCGCCAAGGCCGCGTCACCACTCGCCGGCACCGGCGTCGGCACGATCACCGGACGCCACGACACGCCGCCGTCACCCGATATCCACAATCGGCGATCCGCGCCGTCCCCGGTCACCGCGACCAGCCGCCCGCCGACCCCGACCAGGCCCGTCACCGACGACACCCCCGGCCCGTCCGCGCCGAACCCGCCGACCCGCCGCCACCCGTCCGGCCGGTCGGCCGGCGCCTGCCACACCGCGAAGCCGTCCCGGACCGGACCGACCGCCGTCGGCGCGCCGTCACGCAGTACCACCCGCTCCGCCGCCCCGCCACCGTCCGCCGGCAGCGCCGCCCGCCGCCACGACCGGCCGTCCGCCGACGACCAGGCCAACGGCGTCAACGCCGTGCCGCCCGCCGGCAGCAACGACCCCACCACCAGCCAACCCGACCCCAGCGGTGCCGCGTCGTACGCCGCGGTCCGGCCCCGACCGTCCCCGGCCAGCTCCGCGACCCCCTCGCGCACCTCGAACCCGCCGGCGTCCGGCGACGTCCACACCGCCGCGCCGTCCGTGCGCGCCCCGGCGATCAACCAGCCGCCCGGCCCCGCCGCCAACCGCGACGCGCTCACCGCGCGCGGCCCGCCGAACAGCTCGAACGCCGCCGGCACCTCCCGCAACGGCCCGCCCGGACGCCACACCCACGAGCCGGTACGCGGATTGCCGTGCACGCCGCCGTTCTTCGCCCCGAGCGCCGCCATCCCGCCGTCGCGGCACGCCACCGCGTAGAGCACGTGCTGCCGGCCGTAGAACGTCTGCGCGCGCACCGGCAACGCCGACCAGGTCGTGCCGTCCGAGCTGGTCCAGGCCGCCGGACGGGTCTCCCCCGCCGGGTCGACCAGGCCGCCGACGGCGTACCACCGGTCGGCGCAGCGCGCCGCGTCGCGCAGCAGGAGGCGACCCGCGGGCCCCGCCGGCACGGGCAGCTCGACCGCCCGCCAGGCCGGGCGCACCGGCGCCGGCGCGGCCGGCTCCTCCGGCGCCGACCGGCACGCGGCGAGCAGCACCGCGACACCGGCCACCACGACGACCACCGACCTCAGGCGCGGAAGAGGCATGGATCCGATCCTATCGATCGGCCGCCTCCGCGCGAGCGGCGAACCGCGCCCGGCGGGTCAGGAGGCGGGCTGCTGCGCCACCTCGCCGCCGGCGGTCTCGGCGAGGATCCGCTCGGCGACCTCCTTCATGGTCATCCGGTGGTCCATCGCGGTGCGCTGGATCCACTTGAAGGCCTGCGGCTCGGTCATCCCATAGGTGGTCATCAGCGCGCCCTTGGCCCGCTCCACGGTCTTGCGGATCTCCAGCCGGTCGGTCAGGCCGGCGACCTCGGCCTCCAGCGCGGAGATCTCCGAGTAGCGGGACAGCGCGATCTCCACCGCCGGCACCAGGTCGCTCTTCTGGAACGGCTTCACCAGGTAGGCCATCGCGCCGGCCGCCCGGGCCCGCTCCACCAGGTCACGCTGGCTGAACGCGGTCAGGATGATCACGGGGGCGATGCGCGCGCCGGCGATCCGCTCGGCGGCGGCCAGCCCGTCCATGATCGGCATCTTGATGTCGAGGATGACCAGATCCGGCTTGAGCTCCTCGGCGAGCTTGACGGCGGTCTCGCCGTCGCCGGCCTCGCCGACCACCTCGTAGCCCTCCTCGACCAGCATCTCGGCCAGGTCCAGCCGGATCAGCGCCTCGTCCTCGGCGATCAGAACGCGCTTGCGCTCGGCATCCGTCTGCATCTCGCCCACGAGCCACTCCCACCAGTTCGAACCCGGCACCCGCCGTGCCGGGTGTCGCCGCCCTCAGCCTAGCGGGTAGGCTGTCGAGGCCGAATCACGGAACGCCCTCGTAGCCCAACTGGCAGCAGGCAATGGATTCAAACTCCATACAGTGTGGGTTCGAATCCCACCGAGGGCACCAGAAATGTCATACAGGCGTTCGACCATAGGCCTGTGCATCCTCCCGAAATACGCGCTCGGGCGCGACGTCTCTACCTCGGCGGCGCGACCGTCGCCGAGGTGGCGCGGACCGTGGGGCTCGCCTATCCGACGGTCCGCCACTGGTGCAAGGATCGACCGGAGCCGAAGCAGCAGGGCACCGCGCTGCGGTGTTTCCGCTGCCGCGAGGATGCCCGCGGTCCGACAGATCCCTCGGCCTACGCCTACCTCCTCGGCCTCTATCTCGGCGACGGGCATCTCGTCACCAGCGCCCGGGTGCCGGTGCTCCGGATCGCCTGCGCCGACGCCTGGCCGGGCCTGATCGAGGCGTGCGACGACGCCATGCGAACGGTGCTTGCCGAGAAGGTGCAGCGCGTCCAGAAGTTGGGCTGTGTCAGTGTGCAGAGCTACGGCAAGCACTGGCCGTGCCTGTTACCGCAGCACGGCCCTGGCAGGAAGCACGAACGCCGGATCGTCCTGGCCGACTGGCAGCGCACCATCGTCGAGGCACACCCGGGCGACTTCCTGCGTGGCCTGTTCCACTCCGACGGCTGCCGTTTCGCCAACCAGGTCACGGTTCGCGGCAAGCGCTACGTCTACCCGCGCTACATGTTCGTCAACGAGTCCACCGACATCATGGGCCTCTGCCAGTGGGCGCTCGACCTGCTCGGCATCGCCTGGCGGATGAACCGCCGCAACTCGCTGTCGGTCGCCCGCCGGGAGGCGGTCGCCGCGCTGGACCGGCACGTCGGCCCGAAGTCCTGACCGGACGGCGTGCTGTGGGCATGACGCCGGCGGCGACCGGTCCGACGGACGCCGACGCCTGACCGGCGCGCGCGTCAGACCGCCGCGAGCGCCCGGGCCAGGTCGGCGCGCAGGTCCTCCGGGTCCTCCAGGCCGACGGACACCCGCAGCAGCCCGCCGCACGGCTTGGCGTCGCCCTCCACCGGCCGGTGGGTCAGCGAGGCCGGGTGCTGGATCAGCGTGTCGACGCCGCCGAGCGAGACCGCGTGGGTGATCAGCTCGCAGGCGCCGGCGACCGTGGCCGCGGCGGGCGCGCCGCCGCGTACCTCGAAGGCGAGCAGGCTGCCGCCGCCGGACATCTGGCGGCCGACCAGGCCGGCAGGGTCGTGCCGGGACGGGTGGTGGACCCGTTCGACGGCCGGGTGGCCGGCGAGCCAGGCGGCGAGCTTCTCCGCGCCGGCCTGTTGGGCGCGGACCCGCAGCGGCAGGGTCTGCAGGCCGCGGTGCAGCAGGTAGGCGCCGAGCGGGTGCAGGACGGCGCCGGTGACGGCGCGGACCTGGCGCAGCCGGGCGGCCCAGTCGGGCGCGCAGGCGACGACGCCGGCGAGGACGTCGCCGTGGCCGCCGATGCTCTTGGTGGCGCTGTGCAGGACGAGCGCGGCGCCGTGCCGGGCGGGCTGCTGGAGCACCGGGGTGGCGACGGTGTTGTCGACGAGCAGCGGGACGTCACCGGCGGCGGTGGCGAGCGCGGCGATGTCGACCAGGTCGAGGGTGGGGTTGGCCGGGGTCTCGACGACGACCAGGGCGGTGTCGGGGCGGATCGCGGCGGCGACGTCGTCGGCGCGGGCCCAGGTGACCTCGGTGCCGAGCAGGCCGGTGGCGAGGACGTGGTCGGTGCCGCCGTAGAGCGGGCGGACGGCGACGACGTGGCGCTTGCCCTCGCGGGTGGCGGCGAGCAGGGTGGCGGTGAACGCGGCCATGCCGCTGGCGAACGCGACCGACTCGGCGGTGCCTTCGAGCTGGGCGAGGGCGGTCTCGAAGCGGGCCACGGTGGGGTTCCAGAGCCGCTGGTAGACGGCGCTGCCGCCGGCCGGGAGCGGGTTACCGGTGGCGAGGGTCTCGTAGGCGTCGCCGCCGTCGGCCACCGAGGGCAGCGGGTTGGTGGTGGAGAGGTCGATGGGCGGGACGTGGACGCCGAGGCCGGCGAGGTCGTCACGCCCGGCGTGCACGGCTGCGGTGTCCACGGCGGTCATACCCGGAAGCGTCGAACATGACGGCACCCTGGGGCAATACTGTCGAAGAAGATTCTGATGATCTCGCTTCCGTGCGATGCATCTTCGGTGAAGGATGGTGGGATGCCTCTCGCCCCGAATGATGTGCGGCCGTTCTCCGGCCTGGACGACGTCGACCGCGCGATCCTCACCGAGCTGACCGCCGACGGGCGGGTGCCCAACAACGCGCTCGCGGAGCGGGTCGGCGTGGCCCCGTCGACGTGTCTGACGCGTACCCGGGCGCTGCGCGAGTGCGGGGCGATCCGCGGGTTCCACGCCGACGTCGACCCGGCGGCGGTGGGGCTGCCGTTGCAGGCGCTGGTGTCGGTGCGGTTGACCGCGCACGAGCGGGCCGCGGTGGACGCCTTCCGGGCCCGGTCGGTGCGGCTGCCGGGGGTGGTGTCGGTGTTCCACGTGGCCGGCGCGGAGGACTACGTGCTGCACGTGCGGGCGGCGTCCGGGGACGCGCTGCGGGACTTCGTGCTCGACCACCTGGCGGTGGATCCGGCGGTCCAGCACACCCAGACCAGCCTGATCTTCGAGCAGGCCCGGGGTATGGGCTGACCCACGCCACGGAACAATTCCGGCACGTGGCCGGTTGCACCCTGGCGTGATCGACGTACCGATGTCTGTCCTTGACCTTGCCCCGGTGGCCGCGACCGGCGGTGCCGGCGAGGCGCTGCGGCACACCACCGAGCTGGCCCGGCGCACCGAGGAGCTGGGTTTCCGCCGGTTCTGGGTGGCCGAGCACCACAACATGCCGGCGATCGCCAGTTCGGCGCCGGCGGTGCTGCTCGCGCACCTCGCGGCCAACACCAGCACGATCCGGCTGGGCTCGGGCGGGGTGATGCTGCCCAACCACGCGCCGCTGGTGGTGGCGGAGCAGTTCGGCACCCTCGAAGCGCTGCACCCGGGCCGGATCGACCTGGGCATCGGGCGGGCGCCCGGCACCGACCAGGTGACCGCGCTGGCGTTGCGCCGGACCATGGAGGGGCTCTCCGCCGAGCACTTCCCGCGCGAGCTGGCCGACCTGATGAACTACTTCAGCGGCGCCGAGCCGGGCCCGATCACCGCGACGCCGGGGCGGGGGCAGTCGCCGCAGGTGTGGCTGCTCGGGTCGAGCGGGTTCAGCGCCCAGCTCGCCGGCCTGCTCGGATTGCCGTTCTCGTTCGCGCACCACTTCAGCGCGCAGAACACGGTGCCGGCGTTGCAGCTCTACCGGCAGCACTTCCGGCCGTCGCAGTGGCTGGACCGGCCGTACGCGATGGTGGCGGTCAACGCGGTGTGCGCGGAGACCGACGAACGGGCGCAGTGGTTGGCCGGGCCGGCCGGGTTGTCGTTCCTGAAGCTGCGGTCGGGGCGGCCGGAGCCGCTGGTGACGCCGGAGGAGGCGGCGGCCTACCCGTACTCGGAGCTGGAGCGGGAGTTCGTGGCCCAGCGCCGCGACGGCCAGGCGACGGGTTCGCCGGAGACGGTGGCCCGGCAGCTCGGCGCGCTGGTGGAGCGCACCGGCGCGGACGAGCTGATGCTGACCACGATGGTCTACGACGTGGCCGACCGGGTTCGCTCGTTCGAGCTGATCGCCGGGAAGGTGGCCGGGGGCCTGCGCCGGGAAGGCTGAAACACGCTCTTCATAGCCACGTCACCGCAGCGTCGCGTGGGACGCATAACTTTGTCCCCGGTGGTGGTACGGCATTCCCGGTCGGGACGGGTCGGGAATGCTGCGGTGTGGTGCACCGGGTCGCCGGCGGAGCGGATTCCGCGGCCGGCGACCCGGTGCCTGCGTCTCTAGCGCAGGTAGATGTTCGGCGCGGCCGGTGCGGCCATGCCGTCGCCCAGGTGGAATCCGGGGTGCGGCGGCTGGTTGTAGGCGGTGTTCTGCCAGGCGACCGCGACCCGATACTGCGGGTCGTGCATCAGCGTCGGCAGGCGCAGGCTCGTGGTGACGGGCGTGCTGTAGATCCGTAGCGCGCTGCTGTCGGCGGTACGCCAGACCACCTCCTCGCGCCAGTCGCCGAGGATGTCGCCGGAGAGCGCCGGGGTGCTCTTGGTGCTGTTGTTGGACGCGACGTTGCTGCCGGTGAGCAGCCGGGTCTCGCCGCCGGTGCCGTACTTGTCGATCTTCGTGCCGTCGAGCAGCTCACGGACCGGGTCGCCGTCCCACCAGATCAGGAAGTTCGCCGAGGACGGCTTGCGGCCGACGTTCTGCCCGCGCGTGTTGAGCAGGCCGTCGACCGCCGACGACCAGGACTCCGCGCCGGGGCTGCCGGCCCAGACGTCGTCGGAGACGCCGCGGCCGTTGTCGCCGTTCGGGGCGGTCTGCCAGAGGATCTGCCCGGTGCGCGCGTCGGACATCCAGGAGCTGGGCTTGCTGGAGTCCTCGTCGACCTTGAAGACCTCCAGGCCGGCGCGGGCCGGGTCGAGGTCACCGACGTGCAGCGCGTCGCCGTGCCCGTTGCCGGTGGAGTAGAGCAGCCGGCCGTTGTCGTCGATGGTGGCGGCCCCGTAGACGATCTCCTGGCGACCGTCGTTGTCCACGTCGGCGACGGAGAGCTGGTGGTTGCCCTGGCCGGCGGCGGCGCCGTTGCCGGAGGCGTTGGAGTCGAACGTCCACCGCTTGCGCAGCGTGCCGTCGCGGAAGTCCCAGGCGGCGATCACGGCCCGGGTGTAGTAGCCGCGCGCCATGATCAGCGAGGGCCGCTGCCCGTCCAGGTAGGCGGTGCCGGCGAGGAACCGGTCGACCCGGTTGCCGTACGAGTCGCCCCAGGACGAGACGGTGCCGCGTGGCGGGTCGTAGTCGACGGTGGACAGGGCCGCGCCGGTGCGACCGTCGAACATGGTCAGGTACTCGGGGCCGGCGAGCACGTAGCCGCTGGAGTTGCGGTGGTCGGCGGACGAGGAGCCGATCACCTGGCCGGTGCCGGAGCGGGTGCCGTCGGCGGTCTTCATGGCCACCTCGGCGTCGCCGTCGCCGTCGTAGTCGTACACCTGGAACTGGGTGTAGTGGGCCCCGGCGCGGATGTTGCGGCCCAGGTCGATCCGCCACAGCCGGGCCCCGGTGAGGGTGTAGGCGTCGACGTAGACGTTGCCGGTGTAGCCGGACTGGGAGTTGTCCTTGCTGTTGGACGGGTCCCACTTGAGCACGAACTCGTAGCGGCCGTCGCCGTCGAGGTCGCCGACGCTCGCGTCGTTGGCGGCGTAGCTGTAGGCCTCGCCGCTCGGCGTGGTGCCGCCCGGCGGGGCCTGGATCGGCACGTCCAGGTAGCCGTTGGCGAACTGCAACGCCGGGGCGGACGCCGCCTGTTCGGCGCCGTTCACCACGGCCCGCACGGTGTACGCGGACCCGGCGGCCGCGCCGCCGTCGAGGTACGTGGTGGCGCCGGTGATCGGGCTCGCGTTGACCTTGGTGGAGCCCCGGTAGAGGTTGAACGAGACACCGGAGGTCTCGGTGCCGAGCAGTCGCCAGGAGACCAGGTTCCCGCTGCCGGAGCGGACGCTGACCAGCCCCCGGTCGAGCTTCTCCATCTGCTTGGCGCCGGCCGGCGGCGTGGTCGGCGGGGGCGTGGTCGGCGGCGGTGTGGTGGGGCCGGAGGTCGGCGGGGGCGTGGTGGGGCCGGAGGTCGACGGCGTCGACGTCGGCGTCGCACCGGTGCAGGTGGTGCCGTTGAGCGTGAACGCGGTGGGCACCGGGTTGGCGGAGTCGTTCCACGAGCCGTTGAAGCCGAAGTTGGCGGTGCCGCCGGTGCCGAGAGCCGCGTTGTAGCCGGCGTCGCGGGCGGTGACCTGGGCGCCGGACTGGGTGACCGTGGCGTTCCAGGCCTGGGACACCTGCTGGCCGGCGGTGAAGCTCCAGCCGAGCGTCCACCCGTTCACCGGGTCGCCGAGGTTGGTCACGGTGACGTCGGCGCCGAAGCCGCCGCCCCACTGGTTGGTGATCCGGTAGTCGACCCGGCAGGCGACGGCCGCCGCCTGGGCGGTCACGGCGGTGAGCGCACCGGCCGCCAGGGTGGCCGCCGAGGCCGCGGCGAGCAGCGCCGCCCGACGGCGGGAGGTGGTGGGATGCACGGGGTTGCCTTTCGCGAAGGTCAGGCGCGCGACGACGCCGGTCTGCCCGGACCGGCGGAAGAGGCACGCGCTTCACATCGACATTCGTAACTGGCTCCGCGCCCCGCCAGCGTAGGTCACCACCGGTCGCCCCACAAGCGCCGCCGGGCTCGCTCGCCACGGCGGCGCCATGCCGACCGCCGGGGCCGTCCGCTCGCCGGCGTCACCGACCGTGACCACGCTGGAGAAGAAATCCGTGAAGAGCGATATACCGCAGAGGCATAAAAATGGGTCTTGTGACGTGTTTGTGGGTGGTTGGGCGCGTCGTTGATGGGGCACGCCGTTGTCCTGCCTAGGTTCTGGCTTGTCGAAGGTCAGAACTAGTGGGCGGGGCAACGGCGTGCGTTCGGTAAGGGTATGGGCTCGGTTGTTCGGGGTCGAGCAGGCGGTGCTCGAGGGTGTCGAGTTCGATGCGGTCGAGTCGGTGGTGGTGGCTCGGGTGCGGGTGCGGCGGGGTGCTCGGCATCGGTGTCCGCATTGTCGTCGTCGGTGTGCGGGGTATGACGCGGGTGTTCGGCGGCGGTGGCGGGCGTTGGATCTGGGGACGGTGCGGGCGGTGATCGAGGCCGATGCGCCGCGGGTGTCGTGTCGGGTGCATGGGGTGATCGTCGCGGCGGTGCCGTGGGCGCGTCATGGGGCGGGGCATACCCGGGCGTTCGATCAGGTGGTGGCGTGGTTGGCGGTGCACGCGGCGAAGTCGGTGGTGTCGCGGTTGATGCGGATCAGTTGGCGCACGGTGGGGGCGATCGTGGCGCGGGTGTGGGCTGACACCGGCGACGCGGTGGATCGCCTCGACGGGTTGCGTCGCATTGGTATCGACGAGGTCAGCTATAAGAAGGGCCACCGGTATCTGAGCGTGGTGGTCGACCACGACACCGGTCGACTGGTGTGGGCCGCTGCGGGCAAGAGCGCGGCCACGCTGCACGCGTTCTTCGACCTGCTCGGTCCCGAGCGGGCCGCCGCGATCACTCACGTGTCGGCCGACGGCGCGGACTGGATCACGACCGTGGTGCGGCGTCGTTGCCCGAACGCGGTGCGCTGCGCCGACCCGTTTCACGTCGTGGCGTGGGCCAGCGACGCCGTCGACCGGGTCCGCCGACAGGTATGGAACGCCGCGACCGGTCGGGGAGCAGGCCGCCGCGGGGTGGCCGTCGGCGAAGCGCGGCTGGTGAAGAACACCCGCTGGGCGCTATGGAAGAACCCGAACAACCTCACCGACGCCCAGCGGGCCACCCTCGCCTGGATCGCCAAGACCCACCCCCGCCTGCACCGAGCCTGGGCCCTCAAAGAAGGCCTGCGCTACGTGTTCACCCTGGCCAAAACCAGCCCACCAGCCGCGGTCGAAGCCCTCGACCGTTGGGTCGAATGGGCCCGCCGCAGCCGCATCGACATCTTCGTCGACCTACAACGCCGCGTCACGCGTCACCGCGACGCGATCATCGCCTCCATCACCCACGGCCTGTCCAACGGCCGCATCGAGTCCGTCAACGCCAAGATCCGCCTGATCACCCGGATGGCCTTCGGCTTCCACTCACCCGACGCCCTCATCGCCCTGGCCATGCTCAACCTCGGCGGCCACCAACCCCAACTCCCCAACCGGTGACCCACACATCCATCACAAGACCCATAAAAATGACCCAGAGGTATGACGCTGAAAAGAGGTGCCCCTTTCCGGGCAGCCGACGACGCCTCGGCGCAACCGACGGAGGGAACGCGCAGCACGAACCGCGCACCTCATCGACGCGTCGGGGCAACCGGCCGCGGGAAACGCGTGGACACGGACGACTCAGCCGACGAGGCGTCGATGACCGGTGACGGTGAACGCGGCGCGTACCGCGCAGCCGTCGACCCTGGCGGGACGACCGGCGCGGTGGGGCGTGCGCAGTGGCCGGCGGACCGTCGCAGGGCCGCCCGCGGCGCAGGCTCAGCCCTCGACAGCGGCCGCGAGCCGGCGGGAATCCGCCGGAACAGCGACGGCAGGCTCCGCGTCGGCAGTCCCGGCGGCGACCGGAGCGGTGGCCGGAGCAGCGGTGGCCGAAGCGGCGGCGACCGGAGCAGTGGCGGACGGGGCGGCGGAGGGCGAAGCGTCGGCCGGGGCGGCCGAGGGAGGGGTGTCGATGGACGACGCGTCGGTGGGGGCCGCGTCGGAACGGGTGGCGGCGAGGGCGGCGTCGACCGTGGCCCGGGCGCGGTGGGCCCGGCGCAGGGCCCGCACGGCGAGCACCACGGCGGTCAGCCAGCCGGCGGCGAGCACGGCGTAGACCAGGGCCGGCACCGGGCCGCCCAGCTCGCCGGCGCGCAGCAGGGTGCGGGCGTTGGTCAGCACGATCACGCCGCCGATGACGGCGCCGAGCACCTGGGCCGGCACGATGCGGACCAGCCAGGCCGCGATCGGCGCGGCGATCAGGCCGCCGATCAGAAGCGCGGCCACGGTGGGCAGCAGGAATCCCTCGGAGCCGAGGCCGATGAGGAAGCCCACGCTGGCCGCGCCGGCCACCACGAACTCGGAGGTGTCCACCGAGCCGATGACCTTGCGGGGCTCCATCCGGCCGGACACCAGCAGGGCCGGGGTGGCGACCGGGCCCCAGCCGCCACCGCCGGTCGCGTCGACGAAGCCGGCGACCAGGCCGAGCGGGGCGAGGAAGCGGCTGCGCAGGCGGCCGGCGGCGCGGTTCGCGCGCAACGGCCGGGAGAAGCGGATCAGCAGGTACGCGCCGAGGGTGAACAGGATGGCGGCCATCCAGGGCGCGGCCGACTCGGTGGAGATGGAGCTGAGGAAGGTGGCGCCGGCGAACGCGCCGATCGCGCCCGGCAGCGCGATCCGGCCGACCACCTTCCAGTCGACGTTGCCGAAGCGCCAGTGCGAGACGCCCGCGGCGAGCGTGGTGCCGATCTCGGCGAGGTGCACCGAGGCGGAGGCGGCGGCCGGCGCGACCCCGGCGACGAGCAGCAGGGTCGACGAGGTGAGTCCGTACGCCATGCCGAGCGCGCCGTCGACCAGTTGCGCGAGGAGCCCGACGAGGGCGAGTACCAGCAGCTTGCGCATGAGCGCCCCCAGACTTTTCGGTATCTCCTATCGACTTGGTCGACAATGCGGCACGGAGGCGTCCCCGGTCAAGTCCCCCATCCGGTTGGTGAGACCCGCCGGACGGACCGGCGGTCAGCTCCAGGCGCGCGGGTCGGCGGCCAGCTCGTTGACCCGGCCGGGCAGCGTGCCGGCGGCCACGTCGGCGATGGTGACCAGCTCCAGGATCTCCCGTTCGCTGGCCCGCAACGCGATCCACACGTCCTGCAGGGCACGCGCGGCGCCCTGGTAGCCGAGCTGCTCCGGGCGTTGGCCCCGGACGTGCGCGAGCGGCCCGTCGATCACCCGGATCACCTCGGCCAGGGAGATCTCCGCGGCCGGTCGCGCCAGCCAGTAGCCGCCCTCGGGGCCACGCTGGGCGTGCACGATGCCGCCCCGGCGCAGTTGGAGCAGGATGCTCTCGAGGAACTTCGGCGGGATGTCCTGCGAGCGGGCGATCTGCTCGGCGGTCACCGGCCGGCTCCGCCCGGAGGTCGTGCCCTCGGCGACCGAGGCGAGCTCGGCGGCCGCGCGGAGGGCGTAGTCGACCCGGGCGGAGAGGCGCATGCCGGCAAGGTTAGTCGCCTGCTCAGCCGCCCGGCTTCCCGCCCCTCGGCCGAACGGTCACGGTTGTCGGCTCAGCCGCCGACCCGGCGCAGCAGACCCTCCTGCACGGCGCTGGCGATGTGCCGGCCCTCGGTGGTGAACATCCGGCCGGTGGCCAGGCCCCGCGCCCCCGAGGCGGACGGGCTCCAGCAGTCGTAGAGGAACCACTCGTCGGCCCGGAAGGACCGGTGGAACCACAGCGCGTGGTCGAGGCTCGCGCCGACCACGCCGCCCGGCCCCCACACCTCGCCGTGCACCGACAGCACCGAGTCGAGCAGCGTCAGGTCGGAGGCGTACGTCAGCGCGCACGCGTGCAGCAGCGGGTCGTCGGGCAGCTTGCCGTCGATGCGCATCCAGACCCGCTGGTGCGGCTCGGCCGGGCGGTCGCCGGGGCGCACCCAGCCGGGCTCGCCGACGTAGCGGACGTCGATCGGGCGCGGGATCTGACCCCAGATGCCGAGCCGCTCCGGGTAGCGGGCGAGCCGGTCGGCCATGGTCGGCACGTCGTCCGGACCGGGCACGTCGGGCGGGAGCGGGGCGTGGTGGTCCAGCCCCTCCTCCTGCCGCTGGAACGACGCCGACATGAAGAAGATCGGCTCGTCGTGCTGCAACGCCACCGAGCGGCGCACCGAGAAGGAGCGCCCGTCGCGGACGTTCTCCACCTGGTATTCGATCGGCTCGGCCGGGTCGCCGGGCCGCACGAAGTAGCCGTGCAGCGAGTGCACGGCACGCTCCGGGTCGACCGTGCGGCCGGCGGCCACCAGCGCCTGGCCGGCGACCTGACCGCCGTAGACCCGCTGCGGACCGACCGGTGGGCTCATCCCGCGGAAGGCCATCTCGCCGGTCTGTGCCAGGTCCAGCACCTCCAGGAGCTGGTCGACCGCCGCCTGCCCGGTCGCCACCGGAGCGTCACTCACCGCGCCACCTCTGTCCGCACGCTCACTGAAGCGCCCGGGCCGCCGCCGCGTCGACCAGCGAACCGAGCTGGTGCACGCGCAGCGTGTTGGTGGAGCCGGGGGTGCCGGGCGGGCTGCCGGCCACGATCACCACGTAGTCGCCCGGGTTGGCCCGGTTGAGGCCCAGCAGCGCCTGGTCGACCTGGCGGAACATGTCGTCGGTGTGCTGCACGAACGGCATCAGGAACGTCTCCACGCCCCAGCAGAGCGCGAGCTGGTTGCGCACCTCCGGCACCGGGGTGAAGGCCAGCAGCGGCAGGTCGCAGTGCAGCCGGCTGAGCCGCTTGACGGTGTCGCCGGTCTGCGAGAACGCCACCATGGCCTTGGCGCCGATGGCGCGGGCGATCGACGACGCGGCGACGGTGAGCGCGCCGCCGTGCGTACGCGGGTCGTGCTGAAGCCGGGGCACGGCGATCGAGCCGGCCTCGGTGGTGGTGACGATCTTGGCCATGGTGCTGACGGTGAGCACCGGGTACTTGCCGACGCTGGTCTCGCCGGAGAGCATCACCGCGTCCGCGCCGTCGAGCACCGCGTTGGCCACGTCGGAGGCCTCGGCGCGGGTCGGGCGGGAGTTCTCGATCATGGAGTCGAGCATCTGGGTGGCCACGATGACCGGCTTGGCGTTCTCCCGGCAGAGCTGCACGGCGCGCTTCTGCACCAGCGGGACCTGGTCGAGCGGCAGCTCCACGCCGAGGTCGCCGCGGGCGACCATGACGCCGTCGAAGGCGAGCACGATCGCCTCAAGGTGGTCGACCGCCTCCGGCTTCTCGACCTTGGCGAGCACCGGGCGGCGCACGCCCTCCTCGTCCATGATCGCGTGAACCAGCTTGATGTCGTCCGGCGAGCGGACGAAGGAGAGCGCGACCAGGTCGACGCCGAGGCCGAGGGCGAAGCGCAGGTCCTCGGCGTCCTTGTCGGACATCGCCGGGACGCTGACCGCCACGTTCGGCAGCGAGACGCCCTTGTTGTTGGAGACCGGCCCGCCCTCGGTGACCAGGCAGCGGATGTCGTTGCCGGTGACGTCGCTGACCTCGACCGCCACCCGGCCGTCGTCGATCAGCAGCCGGTCGCCCGGCTTCACCTCCTGCGGCAGCTTGCGGTAGGTGCAGGAGACCCGCTCCTTGGTGCCGACGATCTCGTCGCTGGTGATCACCACCGAGTCGCCGGTGCGCCACTCGTGCGGCCCGTCGGCGAAGCGGCCGAGGCGGATCTTGGGGCCCTGGAGGTCGGCGAGCACCGCGACCGGCTGCCCGGCCGCCTCCGCCGCCTCGCGCACCATGCGGCAGACCGACTCGTGGTCGTCGTGACTGCCGTGGCTGAAGTTGAGCCTCGCCACGTTCATGCCGGCCTCGACGAGCCCCCGGATGCGCTCCGGGGACGAGGTGGCGGGGCCGAGAGTGCAGACGATCTTCGCGCGGCGTGTCACGCCCATCAGGCTAGTCTCTCCTCCGGATCGACCTGCCGGCCGACCCCTTGCGGACTGCGGAACAGTTGTCCAACGACGCGCGAAGAACCCGCGCGGGCGGGCGGTAGGCGTACCGCACCGGAACGTCGTGTGTGGCGGGCATCGGCGACCGCGCGGCGGAAATCGTACCGCCCGCCGTCACCGGTCGACGGGGTGCTCCCGCCGATCCGGCCCGGCCGCCCCGTCACGGGGTCCCGGTGGGCCGGCCGGCGGCAGCGTCGGCACGGCGGAGAACGTCGCGTGCGGGTCGTAGTGGCGCTTGGCCCGGCGCAGCCGGTCCCAGTTCGGGCCGTAGGCGAGGCGGACCCGGTCGGTCTCCTCCGGCGCGAGCAGGTTCGGGTAGCCGCCGGGCAGCGCGTGCGGGGCCAGGGCCGCGCTGGTGCGCTCGGCCCAGGCCCGGTGCGGGGCCGGGTCGTCGCCCGGCGCCCAGACCGCGATGATCTCCGCCAGCAGGTGGTCGGCGCGCAGCCCGAACGCGGTCCCGGCCACCCCGACCCGGGCGGCCGCGCCGTGGAAGTGGTGCAGCGCGATCGCCGAGAACGGCGACGAGACGGCCCCGGCCGCCGCGGTCAGCGCGGCCACCACCGGCTCGTCCACCCCGGCCAGCCACCGGGTACGCAGCAGGTAGTGGTTGCCGTCGGCCATCCCGCCGTCGAACAGGCGCAGCGCGTCCTCGTACGGCAGCGGGGCGACCTGGTCGACCAGCGGGGTGCCGAGCGCGCGCAGCCGGTCCACCGCGGCCCGGCCGGCCGCCGGGTCGTCGCCGCTGTGGAACGGGGCGAGGAAGACCACCGGCTCCCCCGCCGGGCCGGGCAGGAAACCGGCCATCACGGTCAGCTCGTCCGGCGCGTCGCGTACCACCGCGCCGTAGCCGCGCAGCACCGCTGTCGCCTGCGCCAGCGGGAACAGCAGCATCCCGGCGAGCACGGTGGCGATCCGGTGGGTGCGGTAGCGCAGCGCGGTGACCAGCCCGAAGTTGCCGCCGCCGCCGCGCAGCGCCCAGAACAGCTCGCGCTCGTGGCGCGCGTCGGCGCGCACCCGCCGGCCGTCGGCGAGCACCACCTCGGCGCCGAGCAGGTTGTCCAGCGCCAGCCCGAGGCGACCGCAGAGCGGGCCGTAGCCGCCGGCCATGGTCAACCCGGCCATCCCGACCGCGCGCACCACGCCGGTGGGGACCACCCGGTCGTACGGCCGCAGGGCGGCCAGCACGTCGGCGGCCGTCGCCCCGCCGCCCACGGTGACCACCCCGGAGTCGGGGTCGAGGTCGACGCCGCGCAGCGCGGTGAGGTCGACGACCAGACCGCCGTCGCGCAACGCCCGGCCGGCCCAGTCGTGGCCGCCGGCACGGGCCGACAGCGGCAGGTGGCAGCGCCGCGCGACGCGGACCGCCAGGGCCGCCTCGTCGGCGTCGCGCACGCGCGCGACCAGCGCCGGGGTCGCGCCCGGGGCGCCGTTCCAGAGGCGTACGGCGTCCGGGAAGCCGGCGTCGGCGGGGGTGAGCAGGCGGTCGCCGAGCGCCTCGCGGAGCAGGTCGGCGGCGTGCGGCACGTCCGGGGCGGAGGTCATGGCGGACTCCCTCGGCCGACCCCGGGCCGGCGGCGCCGGACGGGCCGGGGTCGCTGCTGCGCCGGACCGTAGCACCGCCGGGGACCGGCGCGCCGTCGCCCGCGCGACAGTGCCTCAGCTCTCGGTCTTGACCAGCGGGAACTCCAGCGAACCGGCCGGGCAGAGGAAGGTCAGCACCTCGACCCGGTAGAGCCCGGCCTGCACCGCCGGGTCCGCCTCCATCACGCTGCGCACGTCGTCCACCGAGCCGGTGCGGGCCAGCCCGAACCCGATCGGCGGGTCCGGTTCGCGGGCCGGGCCGTCGACCGAGCCGTCGACCAGCACGATGCCGCGCCGCTGCAACGCCTGCATGTGCCGCAGGTGCTCGGACTGGAGCCGCTGCACGGTCTCCTCCGGCAGCGCCCGCCCGGAGGGACCGGGATAGAGCACGATGCACTCGTACGTGTCCAGCGCGAAGTCGAGCCGGGGCGTCGCGCCCATGCGCACCTCCTGCAGCGGCGTCCCGCCCAGCCTCGCACGGTGCCGCCCCGCCGCGGGGCCGCTCGCCGCAACTGCCCGCCGCGCCGCCCGGTCGCCGACCGGCCGGGGCGTTCGTCCGGTCGTTGCCAGCGCGTCCGGGGCATTGATATCTTTCCGCGTGCACATCGCCCGGGGACCGGCCGCGGACGCCTCACCGTGGTTCACCGGCCCGCCCGGGGAGGCCGGCCTCGACCCGGCCCCGTCGACGCTGGGCCGGGCCGTCCGCGACGTGGTGGTCCGCTCGCTCACCGAGTTCGTCGGCCGGTACGCGCCTGCCTTCCGCGTGCCGCGCGTCTTCGCGGGGTTCCCGGTGCAGGCGGACGTGCACGCCGACCTCGCCCACGTCCTCGGGCTGCTGCACGCCGGCGGGGTCACCCACCTGGCCGGCACGCCGGTGACCGAGGCGTTGACGACCGTGCTCGGCGCGGTCGACGGCCCGCGCACGCACACGTTCGCCTCCTACCGGGTGGCCGAGACGCTGCGCCGGTTCGGCCCGTGGGCGGACAACGCGCTGCTGTCCCGGCTGCCGCCGGATCGGCAGGCGCACCTGCGGGCCGCCGTGGACACCGGGCCGCACGACGCCTGGCTGGACGCCCGCACGCCGCGCAACTACGCCGCCGTGCTGGCCCGCTGCGAGCACGCCCGGGCGGCACTCGGGCTGCCCGTCGACGACGCGGCGTTGGACGGCCTGGTCGCCCGCACCCGCGCCCTGATCGAGGCGACGCCGGGCCGGCAACTGGACGACTCCACCGACGGCTCCGGCCGGTTCGACGTCTACGGCCCGGCCCTGTATTTGGTCGCGGAGCCGCTGGCCGAGCGGATCGGTCCCGCCTGGGAGGCGGGGGCCCGCCAGGCGCTGGCCCTGGTCGATCTGGTGGTCACCGACAGCGGGACCGCCGTCGGCTGGGGCCGCTCCGCCGGGGCGCTGGCCCGCTGCCTCACGGTCGAGCTGGCCGGGCTGGTCGCCCGCCGCCCCGAGCTGTCCCCCACCGGCGCGCACGAGTGGGCGGCCCGGGCCGGGGACGCGCTCGCCGCGTTGCGGCAGTGGTTCGACCAGGGGCTGATCCAGTCGCACCGCCACCGGTCGACGTACGCGTACCGGGGGCCCGCCCGGCGGTTGCAGATGACCCTCGACTGCTTCGGCAAGCTGCTGGACGCCGCGAACGCGCTGGACGCCGTGCCGGTGCCGGGCCCGACGCCGCGCCGGGCGCGCGACGCGGTCTTCTGGTTCGACCGCGACCGGCACGCCGGCGTGTGGTCGTACCGCTCGGCGCACACCGCGTTCGTCCTGCCGCTGGTCGGCTCCACCGTCTCGGACTACCTGCCCGCGCCGCAGTGGCCCGGCCTGTTCGAGGTGCCGGTGGACAGCGCCCTCGCCACCGGGGTGCCGGTGGCGGTGTACGACGGGCGTACCGTCGCGCCCGCCGGCCTGCCCGACGAGGTGGTCCACCGGCCGGGCGGGCTGGAGGTGGTGCACCACCGCTGGCCGGACACCGGCCGGCGGCAGGTCCCCGACGAGCCGGCGCCGGTGCGGGCGACCCGCCGGGCCTGCTACGAGGTGCGCGGCCGGACCCTGCACGTGCACGAGGAGCTGCGGTTCGACGAGCCGCCGGACGCGGTCGCCCTGCAGGTGACGGAGGCGGCGGCCCGGCCGCTGCGGGTCGAGTTCGCGGTCGGCCCGGCGGACGTGGTCACCACCGTCGAGGTGCGCGGCGTGAAGGACTACCGCAGCTACTTCGGTGAGCTGCCGGTCGTGCACCAGGTGGAGTTGGCGCCGGCCACCCGGCTGGACTTCCGCTGGTCGGTCACGCCGAAGCTGCGGGTGGCCAGCTCGGCGTACGGCCACCACTACGACGCCCTGCTCTACGCCCCGCTGCGGGACCGGGTGCACGAGGTGGCGCTCACCCGCGCGCAGCTCGACCGGCACCGGGAGATCCTCGCCGAGGTGGACGTGTTCCACCTGCACTGGCCGGAGCGGTTCCTCCCGGCGGAGCTGGCCGGGCACCTCGCGCTGATCGACGCGGTGCGCGACAGCGGCACCCGGCTCCTGCTCACCCAGCACAACCTCACACCGCACGACCGGCGGCCGGAGTGGCGCGGCGTCTACCAGGCGTGGGCGGCCGCCGCCGACGGCGTGATCCACCACAGCGCGCGCGGGCGGAACCGGGCGCGCGCCGAGTTGCCGTACCCCGAGCACGCGAGGCACCTGGTGGTCCCGCACGGGCACTTCGGCGACCTGATGACCGACATCCGCGACGACGACCGGGCCCGCACCGAGGCGGAGTTCGGCCTGCGACCCGGGGTGCTGCGGCTCGGCGTGATCGGGGCGCCCCGGCCGGAGAAGGACGTCGCGCTCGTGATCGACGCGGTGGCCGCCTGCGACCGCGACGACATCGAACTGCTCGTGCTCTCCGGCACCCCGGAGCTGCCCCGCCCGCCGGACCCCCGGATCCGGGTCGTGCCCTACGAGCTGGTGCCGCGCCGCGAGTACAACCGTCGGCTCGCCGCGATCGACGTGCTGGTGCTGCCGTTCGACGACGGCGACATGCTGGCCACCGGCACGGTCGCCGACGCGGTCGGACGGGGGCTGCCGGCGCTGGTGTCGCCGTGGCCGTTCCTCACCGAGATGCTCGGCGGGTCCGCCATCCCGTACGGCCGCACCCGCGAGGACCTGACCCGCTGCCTGGACTCGCTGGACGACGTCCGCCTCGACCAGGCGCGCGCGGCGAGCGGGCGGCTGCGCGACGCACACGACTGGAGCCGGGTGGCGGAGCTGCACCTCGCCGCGCTGGAGTCCCTTGGTCCCGCGAAGCTCTGAGGAGAGTGGATGACCGACCAGACCACGGGCGTGGCCGCGGACGCGCCGCGGACGTACCCGGACCACCCGGCCGCGCTGCGCGTCGCCGCCGCCGCGGTGGCGGCCCGGGCCACGCACGTCCGGCCGTCGTCGCGCCCGGTCGACGCCGGCTACCTGGACGAGCTGCGCCGCCGGCCGCCGGTGGAGTCCGGGCTGTCCCGGCTGCCGGACGAACGGACCCGGGTCGGCTTCGTGATCGTCCGTGACGCGATCAACTTCGGCTCCGGACTGCACCCGCACCTGGTGAAGCTGCCCGGCCTGTCCGGCGCCCGGACCATCGGTCAGCACCTGCTCGACAGGGTGCTCCGGCAGGGCGTGCCGGATCCGGCGTACCTGGCCGGCCTGGACGCGCACGCCTGCGCGGAGCTGTTCGGCCAGCCGACGCGGGGTCCGGCGTTCACCCTGATGACCATGTTCGCCACCGCCTGGAACGAGCTGGGCGCGTACACCCGGGACCGGTTCGGCGGGGAGTACCCGGCGCTGGTGGAGGAGGCGGCCGGGTCACCGGCGCGGATGGTGGCGGTGCTGGCCGGGATGCCGCACTGGCGGGACGTCTCCCGGCACGGCGACCTGGCGGTGCCGTTCCACAAGCGCGCCCAGTTGGCGACGTACGGCCTGTCGCTGTGCCACGACCCCGGGGGTACGCGGCGGTTCACCGACCTCGGCCGGCTCACCGCGTTCGCGGACAACCTCATCCCGCACGTGCTGATCGAGGACGGGCTGCTGGAGGTCTCCGCGGAGCTGGCCGACGCGCTGCGGGCCGGCCGGCCGCTGGAGCACGGCTCCGCGCCCGAGGTGGAGCTGCGGGCCGGCGCGGTGGAGGTGTGCGAGCGGCTGGCCCGGCGGGCGGCGGCGGACGGCGACCCGCTGCACCCGGTCGAGCTGGCCAGCCTGCTGTGGAAGCGAGGGCAGCAGCCGCGTTACAAGGCCACGCCCCGGCCGCGCAGCGTCAGCTTCGCCTACTGAGGAGGACCCCGGATGCTCCCGGCCGCCCTGCTGATGCGCGCGGACCTGCCCGACCAGCTCTTCTCCCCCGCCGGCCGGGCCCGCCTGGACCGGCTGCTCGCGCTCGACACGTGGACCTCCTGGGCGGACGCGTCGCCGACGGCGTTGCGCCGCACCGAGCTGCTGGTGACCGGTTGGGGCTGTCCCCGGGTCGGCGCGGCGGAGCTGGCCGACCTGCCCCGCCTGCGCGCGGTGGTGCACACCGGCGGTTCGGTGAAGGACCTGCTGGACCCGGCGGTGTGGGCGCGCGGCATCCGGGTGACCAGCTCGGCGCGGGCCAACGCGGTGCCGGTGGCCGACTACACGGTGGCGATGGTGCTGCTGGCCGGCAAGAACGTCCTCGCCGCCGCCGCGCGCTACCGGCACACCCTGGACCGCCGCGCCCTGCTGACCGGCTACCCGGAGACGGGCAACGCGGACCGGACGGTGGGTCTGCTCGGCGCGTCCCGGGTCGGCCGGCTGGTCGCGGCCCGGCTGTCCGGCCTCGGCTTCCGGCTGCTCTGCCACGATCCGTACCTCGACGCGGACGACGCGCGGCGGCTCGGGGTGCGGCCGGTGAGCCTGGACCGGTTGTTCGCGGAGGCGTCGATCGTCAGCCTGCACGCCCCGCTCACCCCGGACACCGCGGGGCTGGTCGGTGCGGCCGAGCTGGCGCTGATGCCCGACGGCGGCACCCTGATCAACACCGCCCGGGCCGGGCTGCTGGATCAGGACGCGCTGCTCGTCCACCTGCGCGGCGGCCGGCTCTCGGCCGTGCTGGACGTGACCGACCCCGAGCCGCTGCCGCTGGACCATCCGCTGCGGGAGCTGCCGAACGTCCTGATCACCCCGCACGTCGCCGGGGCGCAGGGCACCGAGCTGCGCCGCCTCGGCGACCAGGCGGTCCAGGAGGTGGAACGGTTCGTCGACGGCCGGCCGCCGGCCGACCCGGTGCTGGCGGAGCGGCTGCCGTTCCTGGCCTGAGCCGAGGGACGGCTCAGGCGCCCACCTCCGCGCGGTACTTCCAGTAGCGCCGGCCGAACTCGCTGAAGTCGGGGAACTCGTCGGTCCAGAACTTCTTCGGGCCGACGCAGTGCACCAGGGACGCCTGGGCCGGGTCGCCGCCGTAGACCGGCTCCAGCCGCCAGCCCATCATGTGGTTCCACCGGTGCGGCAGCCGGCGCCACCGTCCGAACAGGACGTGGTTCAGCGCGTCCTGGTCGGGATAGCGGGCCGCGTCCGCGTGCCGCTCGACGTACGCCAGCGCGTCGCGGGTGACGTCCGCCTCCCGCCAGCGCGCCAGGTCGATCAGCAGCATGCCCGAGTTGAAGTAGGGCGCCTGCGGGTCGAGCCCGGCCTCCTCGCGCAGCCCCGGCAGCGCGCCCCCGTCGGCCAACCGCCGGGTGTACGCGTCGCGGACCGCGCCGATGACCGCATCGCCCAGCTCGGCCTCGGCGAGCCCGGTCAACGGCCCGGTGCAGAGCATGTCGCAGTCGAGGTAGAGCAGCCGGTCCATCTCGGCGGGCACGAGCCAGGGCATGAACAGGCGCAGGTACATGCCCTGGGAGATGTGCCGGGCGCTGTCCCGGGTGGACAGCGGCAGGTGCGCGACCTGCTCCACCGGCAGGAAGTGCGCCTCCCCGCGGTCGCCGACCTGCCGCCGGACGGCCTCGCGTACGGCCCGACCCGGCTCGCGGTCGGTGATCAGCCAGAACCGGGGCGCCGCCAGGGCGCTCTCCCGCAGGATGCTCTCGATGAGGACCCGCGCGTGCGGCACGTACGCCTCGTCGAAGCCGAGTCCGATGTGCACCGGCTCCCCATCGTCGTCACGGCGCACCCGGTGGTGGCGCCGATGCCAGCTTCGGGCACCGGGGCCGGTCCTGCCAACCCCGCACGACCCCTAACGGGCAGCGACGCCCACCGATACCGGGCCCGCCGGCCGATAGGCTCGGCCGGTGGTGCCCTTCCCCGTCTTCTGGTGCTTCGCGCTGCTGTCCAACACCGCGGCCTCGGCCCAGTGGGTGAACATCGCCTGGGCGCTCGGCGACAACCGCCTGCCGGCGGCGGTGCTCGCCGTGTGGCAGATCTCCGCCCTGCTGGGCACGATCCCGGGCGTGCTGCTCGGGGCGCGGGCGGCCCGCCGGTTCGGGCACGTCCGTACCCTGGTCTGGTCGTCCGCGGTCGAGGCGGTGAGCTGCCTGGCGGTGGCCGCCGCCGCCTGGGACACCGGTGGCGGGCTGTCCACCCGCCGGGCGCTGCTGGTGGCGGTCGTCTGCTCGGTCACCCCGTTCGCGGTCGGCTTCGGCGGCCCGTCGTGGCTGGCCCTGGTCAGCGCCTGGCCGGGCACCGCGAGCCGCACCCGCCAACTGCTGCTGGACAGCATCCAGTTCCAGCTCGGCCGCACCGCCGGACCGCCGGTGGCGGCCTTCCTGATCGCCACCGTCGGTCATCCGGTGCCGGTGGCGGCGGTGGCGAACGCCGCCACCTTCCTCGCCGTCACGGTGATCATGGCGGCGGCCGCGCGGACGCTCCGCCACGTGCCGCCACCGCCCGCGCCGGCCGGCGGGCCGACGCCGGCGCGCCGGCCGTCCTGGCGGCTGTTCGGCTCCACCGCGGTGCTGGCCGCCGCCGGGTACGCGCTGGCCAGCGACACCTCCCGGCTCTACGTGGCCCGCCTGATCCGGGCCGCGGACCAGCCCGCCGTGGTCTTCTCGGTGACGGTCTCGGTGGTGGCGCTCACCGCCGCCGTGGCCGCCGCGGTGGCCGCCCGCCGCCGGCTGCCGGACCGCCGGCTGGCCCAGCTCGGGCTCGGCCTGCTCGCCGCCGGCCTGGTCACCTGGGCCACCGCGAGCACGCTCGGCGTCCCGGCCTGGATCGCCGGCGGGGCGCTGGTCGGCGCCTCCCTGCCGCTGGCGCACGCCGCGCTCACCTCGCTGGTGATGGGTGAGGCGGGTGACGCGGACCAGGCGACCGGGGCCGCCGTCACGATGGCCACCAACACCGGCGCGGTGGCGCTCGGCAGCACCGTGGTCGCGCCGCTGGTGAGCCCGCTCGGGCCGCTGGTGTTCCTGCCGATGGCCGCCGTCGCCGCGGTCGCGCTGGCCCGGGTGCGCCGCCGTTACCGCGCCGACCCTCCCCCGCCGCCGGCCGGGCCGGTGCCGGTGGGCGCCGTCAGCGCCCGAGGCACTCCGCCAGATCGTCCGCGATGACCGTGGCGCCGCTGACCGGGGCGCTCAGCGCCGCGGGGAGCGGGGTGTCGCGCTGGCCGGGATGCCGCCACGCCTCGGCGAGCGCCGCGCCGAAGGCCGGGTCGGCCAGCACCCGCTCGTTGAGGTCGTGCACCGCGCGGACCCCGTCGCCCTCGGGCAGGTCCGACCCGACCGGCGCGTACGCGTCGTCCAGCACCCGCCAGGCGGGACCCAGGTCCGCGCCGTGGTGGCGCAGCAGCCGGCGCAGGTTGAGCACCTGGGAGTAGTTCTCCGGGGGCAGCGGCAGCATCGGCCGGCCGAGCTGGGCCAGCTCCAGGATCGTGGTCAGCCCCGGGGGCGCGAAGACCGCCGCCGCGGCCCGGAACAGCGCGAGCGCCGCGTCGTGGCTGAGCGAGCGGGCGTCGAACCCGGCGAACAGGTCGGCGAACCGGTCGATGGCGCCCGCGCTGGTGAGCACCACCGGCGGGCGCGCCGACGCCTCGGCGACCAGGCGCAGCACGTGTGCCAGGTAGACGTGCTGGCTGCCCGGGTAGGGGTTGAGCAGGCCACCGAGGCTGGCCACGATCGGCGCGTCGGGCTCCGCCGCCGGCTCGGGACCGTCCGGCCGGGGCTCGACGTCGGTGATCGGCGGGACGGCCCGGACGTTGGGTACGCCGGTGCGGCCCATCACCTCCACCGAGTCGAACAGGTCCTGCACCCAGTAGCGGCGTACCGCCTGGATGCCGGGGAAGCCGGTGAACGAGTCCGGCCGCCACATGTAGGCCAGGCTGTCGACGCAGAACACCGGCAGCTCCGGCGCCAGCCGGGCGGCCAGCGGCCGGTGCATCACCACGATCATCGCGTCGAGGCTCGGCCGGACGTCCACCCCGGCCCGCTCGGCCTCGTGGACGCTGCCGGTGTCCACCACCCGGGCCGGCAACCCGGTGCGTCGGAGCAGCTCCAGACCCAGACCGCTGGACACGAACGTCCAGCGCACGGCGTCACCCAGCCGCCGCTGCACCGCCTCGGCGACGGCGACGGCCTTGCTCGCCGGCCCGTACCCGAACGGCAGCGCGTAGAGCCCCAGCCGCAGCGGCGTCCCGGCCGGGGCGCTCACCGGGCGCCGCCCGAGGACCGGGCCGGACCGCTCGCGCCGACCGGGTCGGGATCAGCGCCGAGGCTGCGCAGCAGCGCCCGCACCGAGCGGTCGAGGCCGAACCGCTCGGCGATCCGGGCCCGGTCCGCGTCCGGCACGTCCGGCGCGTCAAGCGCGTCGCGGACCGCCCCGGTCAGCGCGTCGAGGTCACCCACTCGCACCGCGACCGCGGCCGGCCCGACCGTCTCGGGCAGGCCCGCGTCGTCGTACACCACGGTTCTCGTGCCGCTGGCCTGCGCCTCGATGGAGACCATGCCGAACGGCTCGCCGACCGAGGGCAGGACCACGGCGGAGGCCGCCGCGAACAGGCCGGCCATCTCGGCGGGGGACGACGGCGGCGGGACCAGCCGCACCCCGGGCAGCCGGCGCAACCGGTCCCGGAAGTCGGCGGTGTCCGGGTCGACCACGCCGGGGGTGACGTCGGTGACCAGCAGCTCCACCCCGAGGCGGCCGGCGGCCGTCGCCGCGTCGGCGAGCCCCTTGTTCGCCACCAGGCGCCCCGCCCACACCAGGTGCCGTCCCTTCCCGACGCGCGGCTGCTCGACGAACTCCGCGGCCACGAACGGGGTGACGACGTCCACCGGGCGGTCGACCTCGGCCTCGATCAGCCCGGCCAGCCACCGCGAGCACGCCTGCCGGGACGGCGCCCCGGCGATGGCGGCGCGCAGCGCGCCGGCCGTGTCGGCGGGCGGCCACACCCGGCCGGGCGCGAAGCAGGGCGGGTTGTGCATCATCAGGCCCGCCCGCGGCAGGTGGGGCAGCCAGTGGGCCTCCTGGTGCAGCGAGACGAGGTCGATGCCGGCCACCACCTCGGCGGCCTCCGCCGGGCTGCCCACCGCGTGCTTGCGCACCCCGGCGAGCCGGTGGGCGTGCGTGGCGAAGGCGCGGTCCAGGTCGTCGGGCACCGTGTCGTAGACGGCGACGACGTGCACCTCGTAGTGCCGGGTGAGCGCCTGCGCCCACCCGGCCATCACGTTGGAGATGCCACCCACCCGGAAGCCGGACGGGTAGTGGCCCATGCTGACGAACGCGATCGATCCGGTCGGAGCGTGCACCCGGTCCCTCCCCGAGGGCTCAGTAGACCATCCCCATGGCGGCGCGGACCTCGGCCAGCGTGGCGTCGCCGACCTCGTTGGCCCGGCGGTTGCCCTCGGCCAGGACCGAACGCAGGTAACCCTCGTCGGCCGCCAGCTCCGCCCGCCGGCTGCGGATCGGGGCCAGCCGCTCGTTGACCGCCTCGGTCACCACGGCCTTCAACCCGGCGCCGCCGGCGCCGGCCAGCTCGTCGGCCAGTTCCTCCGGCGTCCGACCGCTGCTGAGCGCGGCCAGCAGCAGCAGGTTGGCCACCTCCGGGCGGCGCTGCGGCTCCCAGGTGATCTGCCGCTCGCTGTCGGTGACGGCCCGGCGGATCAGCTTGGCCGTGACGTCGGCGCTCATCGCCAGCTCGATGGCGTTGCCCCGGGACTTGCTCATCTTCTGCCCGTCCACGCCGAGGATGTTCACCGCCTCGGAGAGCAGGGCGTCCGGCCGGGGGAACACGGCGTGCCGCTGGTCGGCGCGGCCGTAGATCTCGTCGAACCGGCGGGCGATCGACCGGGACTGCTCGACGTGCGGCAACTGGTCCTTGCCGACCGGCACCAGGTTGGCCTTGCAGAACAGGATGTCGGCGGCCTGGTGCACCGGGTAGGTCAGCATCAGCCCGGACATCGGGCGGCCGTTGGTGGCCGCCAGCTCCGCCTTCACGGTCGGGTTGCGGCGCAGCTCGGCGTCGGTGACCAGGGCGAGGAACGGCAGCATCAACTGGTTGAGCGCCGGCACCGCGGAGTGGGCGAAGATCGTGCAGCGGCTCGGGTCGAGCCCCACGGCCAGATAGTCGGTGACCAGCGAGAGCACCCGTTCGCCCACCGGCCCGACCGCGTCCCGGTCGGTGATGACCTGGTAGTCGGCGATGATGACGAACGTCTCCACCCCGGCGTCCTGCAACCGGACCCGGTTCTCCAGCGAGCCGAAGAGGTGACCGACGTGCAGCCGGCCGGTCGGCCGGTCGCCGGTCAGCACCCGGAACCGGGACGGGTCCTCGCGCAGCTCCCGCTCGATCGCCTCCGACCGCCTGCGGGCGGCCGCGAAGGAGGCGTTGTCCGGCCCGCCGTCGACCGGGTCGTCCGGGCCCGCCTCCCGCGGCGGGTCCATCAGCGAGCTGTCCTGCGCAGCGTGCATGAAACGGCAAGCCTCTCTGGTCACCGACGGCCGGTCACGGTCCGTCCCGTTCGTACCGTGGGATTGTAGGGGTTCAATCGATCGCCGCGAGGAAGTCCTCGCGGGTGTACGTGCCGTGCCGCAGGGTGCGCCGCAGCAGCCCCCGGCGGACCAGGCCCCGGTAGTCGGCGCTCAGGTCGGGGAAGCGCGCGCTCCACCGCTGCCAGAGGTAGGCGGCGGTGCGCAGGCCGTACCCCTGCATCTCCGGCGCGGCCTGGAGGAAGGCGGCGGCCTCCGGCTGCTCGAACAGCTCGGCCAGGTCCGCGCCGGTGATCCGGCCGGCGGCGAAGCGACCGACGGCGTGCAGGTAGCCGGCGCCGTCGGGGAACGGCATCTTGGGCCGGTGCGCCAGGTGCGCCGGGAGGAACTCCTCCGCGACCTGGCGCAGCGCGACCTTCTGCCGGGCCGGACGCACCGAATAGTCGATCTTGCGGGCCGGCGGCAGGGCGCGCGCGTGGGCGACCACCGCCGAGTCCAGGTACGGCACCCGCGCCTCGACGTGGTGCGCCATGGCGCAGCGGTCAAGCCGCAGGCACTCCCGCGCGCCGAGGTCACGCTGCTCGAAGCGCATCCACGGCTCCACCATGGCCGGCGGCAGGTCGGCGTAGAAGCCGTAGCCGCCGAACAACTCGTCCGCACCCTCGCCGGAGAGCAGCACCTTCACCCCGGCGTCGTGGGCGAGCCGGGCGGTCAGCCAGGTGCCCACCCCGCCGAGCACGGTGAAGACGTCCGGGCTGACCGTGTGCGTGACGACCGCGTCGAGGAGGTCGGGGATCTCCGCCTCGTCGAAGATCACCTCGTGGTGGTCGGTGCCCAGGTACGCCGCCACCTCCCGCGCCGCGTCGAGGTCGGCGCTGCCCTCCAGGCCGGCGGTGAACGTGCTGACCCGTCCCACCTCCCGGGTCGCGATCGCGGTCAGCAGCGAACTGTCCAGGCCGCCGCTGAGCATGCAGCCCCACCGCACCTCGGCCGGGATCTGGTCCCGTACGGCGGTCACCACCAGATCCCGCAGGGTCCCCTCGCGGGGCCGGGGGCTGATCGCGACGACGTCCCCCCGGGACGACCACACCGTGCCCGGGGCCACCCGGCACGCGAACGGTCGCAGCTCGGCCGGGATCGTCTCCGGCGTGCTGCTGACGAAGAGCGCCCCGCCTTGGCGCGCCGCGTACAGCGGCTTCACGCCGATGCCGTCCACCGCCACGACGAGCAGGTCCAGCTCCAGGTCGTAGAGGCAGACCGCGTACATGCCCTCCAGGTGGTCGGCGAACCGCAGCCCGTACTTCTCGTAGAGGATGCCGACGACGTGGCCGTCGTTGCCCGACGGCGCGCGCACCCCCACCTCGTCGAGGATGCGGTGGTGGTTGTAGACCGCGCCGTTGAACACCACCCAGGCCCGCCCGCCGGGCGACCGCAACGGCTGGTCCCCGTGCGCCAGGTCGGTGATGGCGAGCCGGACCACCCCGAGGGTGAACCGGGGGTCGTCGAGCACGGCGGTCCCGTCCGGACCGCGGTGGCTCATGCCGGCCAGGGCCGCCTCGACGGCGGACCGGTCGGCGGGGACGGCGGCAGCTATCCCGCACATGGGACGGCCCCCTCTCTCGTCTCGTCGGGCCGGCGCGCGGGCGCGCCGGTCGTGGTCACGCCCGCCCCGCGGGCTGGCCCAGGTCGGCGACGAGGTGCCGCCGGCGGTGCAGGTAGTCGAGGTAGCCGTCCAGCGCCGGCGGCTCGAACGTCGGCACCAGCACCAGCCGCGGCGGCGCCGGCCGGTGCACCAGATGCCGCCGGAGCTTGGCCGCGACGGCCGCCTCCAGCGCGCTCAGCTCGTCGTCCCCCGGGTCCCGCTCCGGCACCCGCAGGAACAGCACGTCGTAGACCAGGCCGAAGCGGAGGCTGCCGGTCAGGCACTCCTGCAGGGCCCGGGTCTTCGGCTCCACGAAACCGCCCGGCAGCTCGGAGAGCAACGCGGTGGTCAGCCGGGCGTTCGCCGGCGTGGTGAGCATGGACAGCGCCGGCAGCACGTACGTGGTCAGCTCCTGGTCGAAGACGGTGCCGCCCAGCTCCACGAACAGGTGCGCCGGGCGGCCCGCGTCCACCCAGGCCCGGTGCAGGGTGAGCAGGAAGAACCGGCTCAGGTGCGGCACGAAGCTGAGGTGCTCCCAGTCCGTGCCGCCGAACTCGCGCAGGAAGGACAGCAGCACGTCGCCGCCGAGGATCTGGTTCGGCCAGCCCATCACCGTGTCCGGCAGGAACCGCCGGTAGGTGGCGAGGTCGTCGGTCGGCGACGGGTGGTTGCCGCGCTCGTTGGTGTTGAGGATGCCGTCGAACTTGACCACCGTCGCCGGGCCGGGGACGGTCGCGGCCAGCCGGGCCACCAACTGCCCCTTGCCGATGTCCGAACGCGGATGTCCCAGCAGCACGAAGACGTGGCACCCGCCGAAGTCGACGTGCCGGAACGCCTCGTCCAGCCGGTCGGTGACCGGAGTCGGTTCCATCAGCGGCCATGAGCCGGTCATCGGTCGATCCCTTCCTGGACGGTCCGGGTGCGCGTGTCGTCCCAGCCGAGCGCGCGGGCCCGGCCGACGTCGTACCGCAGGTCCCGGGTGGACCGGCGGATGCCGTAGCGGAGGTTGGGCCACCGGGCGGGCCGGCCACGAACCCGGGCGGCGGCCCAGGTCAGCAGGCCCAGCGCCGCGTAGGCCGGGCGCGGCACCGGCAGCACCCGCAGGCCGGGGTCGTGGCGGCGGCACCAGGCCCGGGCGAACGGCAGCGCCGCGACCGCTCGGGCGGGCGCCGCGTGGTAGACCGCCGGGCGGCCGTCCTCCACCGCCCGGCGGACCAGGTCGGCGACGTCCGCGGCGTGCACGAACGGCAGGTGGTTGCGGCCCGCGCCGACCAGCAGGCCGAACCGCCCGACGGTACGGACCACCGGCGGGGTGCGGTCGTCGAAGAGGATCCCCGGGCGGATCACCACCAGGTTCACGCCGAGCCGCTCCGCCAGCGCGCCCAGCCGGCGCTCCAGCTCGATCTTCATCGCCGGGTACGGGTCCAGCACCTCGGACCCGGCGGCCGGTGGGCGCGACTCGGGCAGCGGAACCGCACCGGGGGCCGCGTCCAGGCCGTACACCATCACGCTGGAGACCTGCACGAACGTGCGGACGCCGTGGGCCCGCCCGTGTTCCATCAGCCGCAGCGCGGCGTCCAGGTTGTCCCGCCGGTAGTCGGCGGCCGGGTGCGGGGCGAACCGGAAGGCGCAGTGCACGACCGCGTCCACGTCGCGGGTGAGTTCCGCCGCCGCACCCTGCCGCACCTCGATCCGCCGGTCCGGGACGGGCGCGACCGGACGCCGGTGCCGCACGGCGCGGACCTCGTGCCCGGCGTGGGCCAGCGCCGCGACGCACGCCCCGCCCAGCCGCCCCGCGGCGCCGGTCACCAGCACGCGCATCAGCCGACCGCCACGGCAGGGCGCACCCGGCGGAGCACGTGCGCGGCGGTCACCAGGTCGGCCCAGGGGTCACCGGTCGAGCTGAAGACGGTGGTCCGCGACGCCAGGTCGGCCGGCGGGTCGGCGAGCAGCGCCCCGAGGTCGACGGCGTCCCGGTGCGCCGGGCCCGCCTCGGCGACGGCCAGGTCCCGGTCCTCGACCAGCAGCAGGTGCTCCCGCAGCAGGTCGGACGCCACCTCCCGGCGGTCGGCCGCGTGCGCGCCCATGCAGTTGACGTGCACCGGCCCGGGCGGCAGCCGGACGATCAGCGGCTCCACCGAGCCGGTCGCCGTGCCGATCACGTCGCGCCCGTCGACCACGTCGGCCGGTCCGTCGGCGACCTCGACGCGGCACTCCGGGCCGGCCAGGTCGGCGGCCCACCGGGCGAACGCCTCGGCGTTGCCGGCCCGGCGGCTGGTGACCGTGACCGAGGCCAGCGGCCGCACCGCGCACATCCCCCGCACCTGCTGCCGGGCCAGCACCCCGCTGCCGACCAGGCCCACGTGCAGCGGCCGGTCCGGGGTGCAGAGGTCGGTCACCAGCGCGGTCACGGCGGCGCACCGCAGGTCGGTCAGGGCCGCGCCGTCCAGGACCGCCAGCGGCCGGCCGGTGCGCGTCGACATCACCACGGAGAGGGCGTGGATCGCGGGTTCCCCGGCCGGGCGGTCCGGCACCAGGGTGGCCAGCTTCGTCACGAAGAGGCCCTCCCGGGAGCTGACCGAGGGCATCACGCCGAACATCGCCGGCGGGTCCGTGCCGGCCACCGTGGTCCGGGGCGGGGTGCGGGCGGCGGCGCGATGTCCCTCCGCGTACCCCCGGCGCAGCTCCTCGACCAGCACGGGCAGGTCCGCCGCGCCGGCGACGGCGTGCCGGTCGACCACCAGCGGGACCAGCGCGGATTCCGCCCTCACGCCGCGCCGCCCCCGCCGGCGCACGGGATCAGCGCGCTGCGGGTGAAGACCATGACCTCCGCGCCGTCGGACTTGAGCCCCCGGGTCCGGAACGTCACCACGCCGGTGTCGGGTCGGGACCGGGAGAGGCGCTTGGCCACCACCTCGGACTCGGCGGTCAGCGTGTCACCGACGAAGACCGGCGTGCTGAGCCGGATCTCCTCCCAGCCGAGGTTCGCCACCGCCCGCGCGCTGGTGCCGTTCGTGCTCATCCCGCCGACGATGGCGAGGGTCACCAGGCTCGACACGACGGGACGGCCGAACTCGGTCTCCTCCGCGTAGGCCGCGTCGATGTGCAGCGGGTGGGCGTTGAGGCTGAGCAGCGACATCCAGATGTTGTCGGTCTCGGTGACGGTCCGGCCGGGACGGTGCTCGATCACGTCGCCGACGTCGAACTCGTCGTAGTACAGGCCCCGGGACTCGCGGTAGCGGCCCGGCGCGACCTCGGTGAACGCGCGCGGCGGCCTCATCGCGACCGCCCGGCCCGGGCCAGCGTGCTCTCGGCCTGGCGCAGGAAGGGCGGGCCGAGCATCCGGCCGTCCATGGTGATGATGCTGGAACCGGTCCGCCGGAACTCACCCACGATCCGGTCGGCGCGGTGCACGTCGGCGGTGCTGGGGGTGAACACCTCGTTGATGACGTCGACCTGGCCGGGGTGCACCGCCACCTTGCCGGTGTAGCCGAGCGCGGCGGCGCGCCGGGCGTCGGACTCGAGCGCCGCGGCGTCGTCCAGGTCGAACGTCGGGCCGTCCACCGCCTCGATGCCGGCCGACCGGGCCGCCAGCGCGACGCGGGACCGGGCCATCAGCAGCGGCTCCCACTCCATCGCGGTGCCGGTGTCGGCGCAGAAGTCGGCCGCGCCGAAGGTCAGCGCCACGAGCCGGGGGCGGGACCGGGCCACGGCCATCGCGCTCTCCAGCCCGGCGGCGGTCTCCAGGATCGCCCACAGCACGGTGTCGATCCCCGCCCCGGCGAGGACGTCGTCGACGAGTTCGACGTCGTAGGGCGACTCCACCTTGGGCAGCACGATCATGTCAGGGGCGGTCCGGGCGTCGAGCACCATGTGCAGGTCGCGCAGGCCCTCCGGGGACCGGATCGGGTTGACGCGCAGGCTGTAGCCGGCCGGCACGTCCAGCGGGTCGAGCGTGGCCACCGCCTGCCGCGCGTCGTGCTTGGCCTCCGGCGGCACGGAGTCCTCCAGGTCGAGCAGGTGGATGTCGGCGGCGTCCGCCGCGCCGCCGAGGAACCGTTCCATCCGGATGGCCGGGGTGACGAGGAGGCAGCGGCAGATCCCACGCGACCGGCTCCGGGGTACGCCCTCGACGACGGTCATCTCGCACCCCCGGCGACCGCGGTGGCGTCCGTCCCGCGCAGGTGGGGCACCACCCACTCGACCAGCAGGTCGACGAAGCGGCGCAGGTTCTCGTCGCCGAGGTTGGCCCGGATCATGACCCGCAGGCCCTCCCGTCCCCGGGAGGTGACCGGGAAGTAGACCGGCGCGCAGTAGAAGCCCTCGTCGAGCAGCCGCCGGGACAGGTCCACGGCCAGGTCCCGGTCGCCCACCGGGAGCGCCCGCACCGGCAGGATGCTGCCGGCGGACTCGCTGGGCACCCGCGAGTCGAAGTAGTCGAGGTTGGCGCGCAACCGGCCCTGCAGGTGGGACAGCTCCGGTCCGGCGTGCAGCCGGGCCGAGGCCAGCACGCTGCCCATGTTGGCCACGCTCGGGGTCTGCGACCAGCAC
Organism: Micromonospora ferruginea; assembly: GCF_013694245.2. Lineage (NCBI taxonomy): Bacteria > Bacillati > Actinomycetota > Actinomycetes > Micromonosporales > Micromonosporaceae > Micromonospora > Micromonospora robiginosa. Next base: position 694,454 of record NZ_CP059322.2, on the reverse strand, counting down.
ATCGGGCCGGCGAACGTGTTGACCAGGGCGGGATCGACCGACTCGGGAAGCATCACCACGCCGCCGGAACAGCCGAACCCCTTCTCCAGCGATCCGGTGATCAGCGTCAGGTCGTTGAGGTCACCCATCTCCGAGCGGATGTAGCCCTCGCCGCGGTCACCCATGACCGAAATGGCGTGCGAATCGTCCATCCACAGAAAGAGGCCGTACCGGTCCTGGAGGTACCGCAGGCTGTCCAGATCCGCCAGACCGCCCATGGAATAGGCGCCGTCGGCGACGTAGGCCACCCGCCCGTACTTCTTGCACGCGTCCTCGACGAAGTCGATGTCGTTGTGCGGCGCGACCAGCACGGGCGCCTCGTCGGCGCAGATCGGTTTCACGTAGTCCATGCAGAAGTGGCTGCGCTTGTCGAAAACGGTGACCCGGGGCCGGCCGTCGACGAGGTGGCCGGACGACACGAGCGGCAGCAGCCCGGCGGTCGCCACGCTGCAGGAGAGCGCCAGCAGGCACTGCGCCCGCCAGATCTCGGAGAGCTGGTCCTGGGCCTGCCGCAGCACCGACGGGCGCATCCGGGTGGGAGTGATGCCCAGCCCCACGCAGCCCTGCGAGGTCAGCGCGTCGATCGCGCCCTGCACCACCGCGGGGTGCGTGTTCAGGCCGAGGTACGAGTAGGAGCTGAGGTTGAGGAACGAGCGGCCCGTGTCCGGGTCGTGCAGGGTGCCGTCGGGTCGGCACTCGAGGTGCAGGTTGATCAGGCCCCCGCTCTCCGCCTCGCGCCAGTTGCCCTGCGACAGACGCATCATCTTCGCGGTGTCGCGGAAACGGCGAGGGCCTTCGAGACCGGCCTCGCCGGAATCGTCACCACTCATGCTTCCACTCCTTAGGGGTTGCCGCGCACGAATAGGGGTCGCCGCGCACGAGATAAGGGGTTCGATATAGGGGTGTGAATGCAACGAGCCGGTCGTCACTACTCCGGGACGTACTCCGATGCAATTCCTACAAAGCCGGTGCCAGCGTATACGGGATTGCTTCGGGCACAAGCGTTGACTTGCGTTCGTCAATGGGATAGGAGTGGTGCGGACCGCGCGAATGGTCGCGACGCACACGGGGGCGCAGCACACGATGACGAATCTCCGGGGAAACCCGTGCGACAACACCAGCGTCGGCGTGCTGATCACCGACCCGGCCGGCCGGTTGCTGCTGCTGCGCCGGGCCACCGCACCGGTCGGGATGGCCCCGGTCGCCGGGCACGTGGACGACCACGGCACCCCGGCCGACGCCGCCCGCCGCGAGGTGACGGAGGAGGTCGGCCTGACCGTCCGGACGCTCGACCCGGTGGCGGACGGCTGGCGGCCCAACGCCTGCCGGCGGCGGCCCGGCCCGCGCGGCACCGGACACCACTGGTTCGTGTACCGGGCGGCGGTCACCGGCGCCGTCCGGGCCGATCCGGAAGCCGCCCACGAGGTCGGCTGGTACACCCCGGACGAGGTGCGGGACCTCGCCGACCGCACGGTGGCGCACGCCCGCGGGCACGTCGGCGCGGAACGGTTCGCCGAGGCCCCGGGCATCGAGCCGGTGTGGCTGAGGTTCCTGCACGACCTGGCGCTGGTGGACACCGCGACCGCGGATCTGGCGGCGGTGGACGCGCTCGCCGCCGGACGACCCCCTCGACCGCGCGCCTGACCGGCGACGATCGCCGCCTGACGCACCCCGCTGGTACGTTTCCGGGTACTCCCGTCGCCCGAGCGGAGGTCCCGGGTGAGCATCACCCCGCCCCACGGCACCCGGTGGCCGGACGTCGCCACCACGGGCGCGGACGCGGGCGCGGCGATCACGGGGCGTGACTGGACCGGAACACCACTCGGCCCGATCGCCGACTGGCCGCAGAGCCTGCGCACCGCGCTGGCGCTCTGCCTGCACTCCCCCGCCCCGGCCGTGCTCTGGTGGGGCGACGGCCCGGTGGCGCTGCCGAACGACGCGTACCGGGACCTGCTCGGCCCGGCCCGGGACGCCGCCTCCGGCGCGCCGGGCGTCGACCTCTGGCCCGGCGACCCGGACGCGTTCGCCGCGCTGCTCGCCGGGGTACGCGCCGGCCGGGGCGCCACGGTCAGCCCCGACGTGCCGGTACGACGCACGCGCGACGGCGTCGACGAGGAGCGGTGGTTCACCTTCACGCACAGCCCGGTGACCGGCGAGTCCGGCCGGCCGGCCGCTGTCCTCACCATCGGCGCCGAGACCACCGCGCGGGTGGTCGGCGCGTGCCGGCTGCGGCTGCTCGCCACGCTGGCCGGCGCGCTGGCCGGCGCCGCCGACCCGGAGGAGGTGGCCCGGCGGGCGGTCACCACGCTGGCCGACGCCGCCCCGCTGCCGTTCGTCCAGCTCCACCTGGCCACGCCGGACGGCCCACGGCTGGCCGCCGCGGACGGCGCCGACGTGCTCCCCGGGCCGCCCGGCGGCTGGCCGCTGGCCGAGGTGCTGGCCGACGGCGCGCCGCGACTGGTGCCCCCGCACCCGAGCGACGGCTGTCCGGCCGCCCCGGTGGTGGCCGTGCTGCCGGTGCCCGACCCCGGCGCCGCAACACCGGCCGCGGTCCTGGTCGCCGGGTTGGACCCGCACCGGCCGGTCGACGCCGACCACCGGGCGTTCGTCGAGCTGGTCGCCGGGCAGATCGGCGCGGCGCTGGCCGCCGCCCGGGCCCGCCGGGCGGACCGCCACCGGCCCGCACCGGACCCCACCCGCGCCGAGCTGCGGCTGTTCCAGGCGCTCGTGGAACGCTCCGGCGACTTCATCGCGGTGGCCGACCCGGACGGCCGCACCGTCTACGTCAACCCGGCCGGCCGGGCGCTGTTCGGGCTCGACGACCGGGCGGGCGACGAGCCGGGGCCGGTCGACACCGACCCGCCGGACGCCCGCGACCTGTGGCGCACCGAGCTGATCCCGACCGCGCTGCGCGAGGGGCACCACCGGGGGGAACGCCGGCTGGTCCACCGGGACACCGGCGAGCTGATCGACGTCGACCACCAGACGTTCACCGTGGACACCGGCGACCAGCGGCCCGCGTTCGTGGCCACCGTCGGGCGGGACGTCAGCGAGCGGCAGCGGGCGCTGCGGCGGGCGGAGGCGCTCGCCCGGCTGGCCGGGGCGCTCAGCTCGGCGCGGGGCCGGGAGGCCGTCGTGGCGGCGCTCACCGCGCTCGCCCCGGCCGTGGTGGACGCCGCCACGCTGCGGGTGGCCGTCGCGTCGCCCGGCGGCCGGATGCTCGACGTGGCCGGCGGCGACGCGCCGCCCGGCCGGCTGCCGGTCGACGCCGACGACCCGCTGGCCCGGGCGGTACGCGACAACGCGGTGCTGCCGCTGGCCGGCGCCGACGGCCGGACGGCCGGCGTCTGCCTGCCGCTGCGCTACGGCGACGGCGGCACCCTCGGCGCGCTGGAGGTGTGCTGGGTCGGCCCGGTCGCCGACGACGAGGCGCTGCGCAGCCTGCTCGACGCGGTGGCCGGGCTGTGCAGCCAGGCGGTGCAGCGGGCCGAGCTGACCGGGTCGGCGCAGGCGATGGCCGGGTTCGCGGCCCGGCTGAGCGTGACCCGCTCGACCACCGAGGCGATCGAGGTGATCCTGGACGCCGCCACCACCGCGCTCGGCGCCGAGCTGCCCGGCCTGGCCATGCGGGACGAGGGCCGCCGGGTCCGGCTGTGGCACCACGACGACGTGCCGGGCACCCTGGCCGCCACGTTCCGCGACCTGACTCTCGACGACCCGCGCCCGATCGTGCGCGCGCTGCGCAACGGCGAACGCATCGTGCTGCGCGACCGCGCCGACTTCGCCGCCCGGTTCCCGGGCCTGCCCGACCCGGTCGGCGGGCACGGCCTGGTGACCACCGTGGCGCTGCCGCTGTTCGGTGCCGGGCACCGCCCGATCGCCGCGCTGGGCTTCGGCTGGCGGCGCGAGCGCCCGCTGCGCGACACCGACCTGGCGCTGCTGGACACCGTCGCCGACCTGTGCGAGCAGACGCTGGAGCGGGTCCGGCTGGCCGCCGCCGAGCACAACCTGGTGACGCGCCTGGCCGGTCGGCTGCGCAGCTCGTCGCTGACCACGCCGCGCGGGGTGGAGGTGGCCACCCGCTACCGGCCGGCGATGAGCGGCCTGCACCTGGGCGGCGACTGGTACGACCTGGTCCGGCAGGACGGCGACCGGCTGGCCGTGGTGGTCGGCGACGTGGTCGGGCACCAGGTCGAGGCGGCCGCCGACATGGCCCAGCTACGCACCATGCTGAACACGCTGATCCGGTTGGGCGTGCCGCTGGAGGAGGTGTTCCTCCGGCTCACCGAGCTGGTCGGCGTCGGCTTCCTGGGCACCTGCCTGGTCGTGGTGGTCGACCCGGCGGCCCGCACGGCGCGGGTGGCCCGGGCCGGGCACCCGCATCCGGTGCTGCTGCCGGTCGGGCGGCCGCCGCACAGCGTGCCGACCGCGAACGCCCTGCCGCTGGGCATGGTGGACCGGCCGATGACGGTCACCACCGTCGCGTTCGCCCCGGGCGACGTGCTGGTGGCGTACACCGACGGGTTGGTGGAGCGGCGCGGCCGGCCGTACGACGAGGGCGTCGCGGCGCTGCACCGGTCACTGGCCGGGGTGCGCGACGAGCCGGTGGAGGCGATCGCGGACGCGCTGCTGCACGACCTGGCCGGCTCCGAGGACGACCAGGCGCTGGTGGTGCTGCGACACCTGGGCTGAGCAGGCTTCGGCCCCGCTTTTCGGGGAATGACCTCCGGTCGGAAGACCACCCACCTCAGGAGGACCGTGATGGCCACCAGCACCCAGCCGGCCAAGGCGTCGGGCAGCTACCGGATCGGTGGTGACCTGCGGGTCGATCGCCTGGGCTACGGGGCGATGCAGCTCACCGGTCCGGGTGTCTGGGGCGACCCGAAGGACCCGGCCGAGGCGGTGCGGGTGCTGCGCCGGGCGTACGAGCTGGGGGTCACGTTCATCGACACCGCCGACTCGTACGGGCCGTTCGTCAGCGAGATGCTGATCAAGGAGGCGCTGCACCCGTACGCCGACGATCTGGTGATCGCGACGAAGGCCGGGCTGACCCGCTCCGGCCCGGGCGACTGGCGGCCGGTGGGCCGCCCGGAATACCTGCGCCAGCAGTGTGAGCTGAGCCTGCGCCACCTGGGCCTGGAGTCGATCGGGCTCTACCAGTTGCACCGGATCGACGCCCAGGTGCCGCTTGCGGACCAGCTCGGCGAGCTGGCGTTGCTGAAGCAGGAGGGCAAGATCCGGCACATCGGGCTCTCCGAGGTGTCGGTGGAGCAGATCGAGGCGGCTCGGAAGATCACCCCGATCGTGTCCGTGCAGAACCTCTACAACCTGGCCGACCGCAGCGCCGAGGACGTGCTGGAGCACTGCGAGCGCAACGACCTGGCGTTCATCCCCTGGTTCCCGATCGCCACCGGCAACCTGGCCCGGCCGGGCGGCCCGCTGGACGCGATCTCGACCGGGCACGGCGCGACCCCGGCGCAGCTCGCCCTGGCCTGGCTGTTGCGCCGGTCGCCGGTGATGCTGCCGATCCCGGGCACGTCGTCGGTGGGCCACCTGGAGGAGAACGTGGCGGCCGCCGGGGTGGAGCTGACCGACGACGAGTACGAGGCACTGTCGAAGGCGGCCTGACCGGCCCTCTATGCGTGGCGTGATCGAGAAACTACTGTCGGAAGGATTCTCGTGACTGGGGGTCCTGGGTGGTGGAATTCGACTACGTCGTGGTGGGCGCCGGGGCGGCGGGCTGCGTGCTGGCCGACCGGCTGAGCGAGGACCCGGGCACCCGGGTGCTGCTGCTGGAGGCCGGCGGCTGGGACCGCAGCCCGTTCGTCCGGGTGCCGAAGGCGTTCTCCCGGTTGATGGACGACCCGCGCACCGCCTGGCACTACCCGGCGACGATCGGGCCGGACCGGCGGGAGACCTGGCAACGCGGTCGGATGGTCGGCGGCTCCACCTCCGTCAACGGCATGATCTGGAGCCGCGGCGCGGCCCGGGACTGGGACGCTCTGGCGCCGCTGGGCTGGGGCTGGTCGGCGGTGCGGCCGGCGTTCCAGCGGCTGGAGGACCATCCGCTGGGGCCCGCGCCGCACCGGGGCGTCGGCGGGCCGGTACGGCTCTCCGTCGCCACCGGCACCGACCCGCTGGCCGAGGAGATGGTGGCCACCGGCGCCGAGCTGGGGTGGCGCCCGGTGGACGACCTGGACGCCGACGACGACGAGCGGATCGGGTATCCGACCGCGACCATCCACCGCGGCCGGCGGGTGAGCGCCGCGGACGCGTTCCTGCACCCGGCCCGCCGCCGGCCCAACCTGACCGTCGTGGTCGACGCGCTCGCGCTGCGGGTGCTGGTGGAGGACGGTCGGGCGGTCGGTGTCCGGGTGGCGCACCGGGGCCGGGAGGTCGAGCACCGGGCGGCCGGTGAGGTGATCCTCGCCGCCGGCGCGCTGGCCACCCCGCAGTTGTTGCAGGTCTCCGGCATCGGCCCGGCCGACACGCTGCGCGCCGCCGGCGTACCGGTGCTGCTCGACCGTCCCCGGGTGGGTGCCGGCCTGCGGGAGCACCGGTCGATCGCGTTGCAGTACCGGCTCGCCGGGCCGGGCGGCCACAACGCCCGACTCGGCAGTCCGCTCGGGCAGGCCCGGGCGACGCTGCGCTGGCTGCTCACCCGCGGCGGCCCGCTGGCGCTGCCGGTGCTCGACGTGGCCGCGCACGTGAAGTCCCGGCCGGACCTGGACCGCCCGGACGGCCACCTGCTGATGGCGCCGTTCTCGGCCGCCCCGCCCCGCCCCGGGCGGGCGCTGGAGCTGGAACGGGAGCCGGGCGTGATGTGCCTCGGCACGGTGACCCGGCCGGACAGCGAGGGCAGCCTCGCCGTCACCGACGCCGACCCGCGCGTCCCGCCGGCGATCGTGGCGAACTATCTCGCCACCGGGCACGACCGGCGGGTGGCGGTGGACCTGTTCCGGCGGATGCGGGAGTTCTTCGCCACCGGCCCGATCGCGAAGCGGGTCCGGGCGGAGACGGTGCCCGGCGCGGCGACGCGGACCGACGAGGAGATCGTGGAGGCGGCGGTGGCGCGCGGTTACTGCGGCTACCACGCGGTCGGCACCTGCGCGATGGGCGCGGACGACGACCACGTGGTCGACCCCGAGCTGCGGGTCCGCGGCGTCGACGGGCTGCGGGTGGTGGACGCCTCGGTGCTGCCGGTGATGGTGGCCGGCTGGACCAGCGCCCCGGTGACGGCGCTGGCCTGGCGGGCCGCCGACCTGATCCGGGGTCGCGCCGACGGGTGAGCGCGGTCGCGCCGGGCCCGCCTCGACGGCGGGCCCGGGGCGGCTCAGACCGCGAAGCAGTTCGGCCGGACCGCGGCGCCGGCCAGCGTCTGCCGCACCGCCGTGTAGGTGGTGCCGTCGAGGACCAGGCCGAGGTGGCCGACGACCCGCAGCGGGCACCACGCCTGCACCAGCACGTTGGTCGCGCCGTCGGCGAGCACGGCGTTGTCGACCGGCCGGACCAGTTCGTCCTGCCAGGTGCGCACCGTGGTCCAGCGGACCGGGCCGGGAGTGTCGTCGCCGCCGTTCAGCTCGGCCAGGAAGCTCGACCCGATGGTCATCTGCTGGCAGGCGACGATGCCCGCACAACTGCCCAGGCCGACGACCTGGAGGATGTTGGCGACGTAGGTGCCGTACTGCGGGCTGCCGAGGCTGACGTACTGGTCGACCTTGTCGGCGCCGCCGAGGAACTTGACGTACCAGCGGCTGACCAGGCCACCCTCGGAGTGGGTGACCAGGTCCACCCGGCTCGCGCCGGTGGTGGCGCGGACCTGGTCCACGTAGGACGACAGCGCCCGGGCGGACTCGCGGATGTCACCGAAGCCGAGGTTCGGCAACTGGTAGATGGAGACCCGGTAACCGTCGGCGCGCAGCCGGGCGGCGATCGGCTCGTACGCGATGGAGATTCCGATCAGGCCGCCGACCACGACGACCGGGTCGGCGGCCGCGGCGGCGGCCCGTTCCGCGGCGGTGACGGTGCTGGCGGGGGCGGCGTCGGTGGTGGTGGTGACGGCGTCCGGCCGGGGGCGGGCGCGGCGGCGTGGGCGGCGGTGGCCGGGACGAGCAGGGCGGTGGCGGCGATGGTGGTGGCGGCCAGGATCGTTCGGAGCAGCATGGGCTGCACCTCCGATGGGAGGAGGCACCCGGGGTGACCGGGAGGGGACGGGTGGGAGCCGATCGATCGTGGGAACGATGATGCGTGTCCGATTTCACACACGTCAATGGAAAGTTACGCGCCGGTAACCAGTTGTTCCACCAGGCGCACGAACCGGCATTCAGGACGGTGGCCGGAGGGTGGCATGCTGGGCGCCGTGTCCGCCCCACCACCGCCGGAGAAACCGCTCCGGGTGATGCCCTGGTGGCTGGCGCTGCTCGGGCTGCTGCTCGCCGGCCTGCTCGGCTGGCTGGTGCTCGACTGGCTGCTCACCGAAGCCGACCGGGCCGTCCAGCCCGACACCCGCGCCACGCTGCGCGTCGACGCCATCCGCACCGGCCTCACCGTGGTCGCCGGCACCGGCGGCGGCCTGGCGCTGCTCCTCGCCGCCCGTCGACAGTGGATCAGCGAACGCGGCCAGCGGCACCAGGAGGCCGTCGCCGCCCGCGACCAGACGCACCGCGACCGGGTGCAGGCACACGCCGAGACGGTCGCCGAGACCGCCGCGCGGCACCAGGAACGCCAGGCCGCCGCCGCCGAGCACGACGCCGCCGAGCGCCGGCTCACCGAACTGTACGTCCGGGCCATCGAGCTGGTCGGCAGCGACAACCCGGGGGTACGCCTGGGCGGCCTGCACGCGCTGGAGCGGCTCGGTCAGGACAACCCGGGGCAGCGGCCGACCATCGTGGCGGTGCTCTGCGCGTACCTCCGGATGCCGGCGCCCGACGACCCGCGCGAGACCGAGGTGCGCCGCACCGCGCAGCGGACCCTCACCCGGCACCTGCGCGCGGACCGGGAGACCTGGTGGCCCGGCATCGCGCTGGACCTGACCGGCGCCCGGCTGCACGACTTCGACGCCGCCGGCGGCACCCTGGTCGACCTCGACCTCACCAGCGCGGTCTGCACCGGCACCACCAGCCTCGCCGGCGCGGTCGCGCACGGCCGGCTACGGCTGGCCGCCGAGTTCGCCGACCTGGTGTGCGACGACCTCACCGGCGACGCCGAGATCGTGCTCGACGACGCGCTGATCACCGGCCGGACCAGCTTCGACCGGGCCGACCTCGGCGGCGCGCTGTCCTGCCGGGGAACGCGCTTCGGGGAGTTCTCCTTCCGGGGGGCCACGCTGCGGCAGCCGAGCAGCTTCGACCGGGCCACGTTCGCCGGCAGCGCCACCTTCCGGGACGCGGAGTTCCTGAGCGGACTGTCCATGGAACACACCACGTTCGCCGCGTACGCCGGCTTCCACCGGGCCCGCTTCGCCGACATGGCACTGTTCCGCTGGACCGAGTTCGGCGAGGAGGCCTGGTTCGAGGGCGCGCGCTTCGAGGGCGGCACGAACTTCGGCCGGGCCGTGTTCCACGGCCGGGCCCGCTTCGAGGGCGCCGCCCTGGCCCGCCGGCCCCTCGTCGACCAGGCCCGCGCGTCCACGGCGGTCACCCACGTCTGGCCGCCCGACGTCACCGTCACCCGCCGCGACGGCGACTGGCTGGTCCTCACCGACCCGTGACGGCCGGTCAGTTGCCCAGCGCCTGAACCTTCGCGATGGTCTCCTGCACGTGCTGGCGGGCCGGCTCGCCACCCTGCGCGGCCTGGGCGAGCGCCTGCCGGTAGGCGTCGATCACCCCGATCAGCGGCCCCGCCGTCGCGCCTTCGAGCGCGCCCGCGACCAGCGCCCGCGCCTCGGCCGCGTCCTGCGCGGCGGCAGCCGTGCGGGCCTTCGCCTCGTCCAGCTTCTGTGCCGCCGCCGCCAGCCTGGCGATGACCTCCGCAGCGCTCACAAGCCCTCCCCGCGTCGCCTCCCGCCACCCTACCGCCCACCCCACCCCGTCCCACCCCACCGCCACCCCTCCCCAGCCCCGTCCCGCCGCCGCACCTCGCCCCACGTCACACCCTGTCCCGCCACCGCACCTCGCCCTACGTCACACCATCCCACCCCCGCCGCACAACACCCCGCGCTCCGCAGCCCACCTCGCTTCGCCTCACCTCGCCCCACGTCACACCATCCACCCCGCCGCACCTCGCCCCACGTCACACCCTGTCCCCGCCGCCACACCTCGCCCCACGTCGCACCATCCCGCCCCCGCCGCACAACACCCCGCGCTCCGCAGCCCACCTCGCTTCGCCTCACCTCGCCCCCGCCAACTCACGTCACCTCGCCTAGCACCGCCCTGCCCCGCCACACCTCGCCCCGCCCTGCCCCGCCGCACCTCGCGCCCCAACCGCCCTCGCCCCGTCCCCGCCACCTCGCACCGCTTCGCCGATCTTGGAGTTGTGGCGCCTCGCAAAAGGCTCATAGGTCGCATCCTGGGCGCCACAACTCCTTGATCGACGAGGTGCACGCCGCGAGCATCTCCGCCTCGCCGCCGCCACCCCGCCACGCCTGCCCGCCTCGCCCAACTCGCCGATCTTGGAGTTGTGGCACCTCGCAAAAGCCTCGCAAGCCGCATCATGGGCGCCACAACTCCAAGATCGGCGAGCACGGCGAGCACGGCGAGCACGGCGAGCACGGCGAGCACGGCGAGCACGCGGGTGGGGGTCAGCGGAGGAGGCGGAAGAGGACCAGGTAGAGGCAGAACAGGGACGGGGAGACCAGGGCGCAGATGACGAAGCCCAGCGGGACGTAGCGGCCGGGTGGGGTCTCGCCGTCGGCCAGCACGGGGCGACCCCAGCGCGCCAGCACGAGCTGGCCGGCCAGGAAGGACATCAGCGGTACGCCCGCACAGGACACCGCCGCCACCAGGTCCATCCCGGACACCGGCAGCGGCGAGCCGACCAGCGCGATCAGCATGAGCAGCGAGCCGACCAGCGCGCACCCCGCGTAGACCGCGACCGCCCGGGCCGGCGCCGACCAGGTCGGCAGCAGCACCGGCCGCCGGGCCAGCGCCTCGGTCTCCTGTCCGTGCCGGTCGGCCGCGTCGGCCAGCCGCCCGGCCGCCGCCAGATCCGCCGCCGGGTCGCCGGTGGGCATGCTCCCGTCGGGGTATGCCCCGACACCCGACCGCCCCGGCGCGGCGGCTCCGCCGCCGATCGTCCCGTCCCCTGTTCCGCGCCCGTGTCCGGCGCTCGCCGCGGATCCGGCTCCCGACCCGTGTCCCGTCCCCGCGCCGGATGCACCCACCGATCCGGGCGCACCGGTTCGGCCGGGTGCGTTCACCGGGCCGGGTGCACCCGCCGGGCCGGGACCGGCCGTGGTGCCCGGCGCGGCGGCCGGTGCGGGTCCGGCCGGTGGCGCGTCGGGGAGGGACGTCATCGGGGTGCCGATCGCCTCGCCGAGCCGGTCGAGGTGCGCGCCCTGGGCGGCCAGCCGGCGACCGAGCGTGTCCACCCCGGACTGCAGCTCACGCCGGCGCTGGGCCTCGGCGGCGATCGCGCGCTCACCGCCGCGCTGCCGGGTGGACAACTCCCGGATCAGCGCGGCGTACTCGTCGAACCCGCTCACGACTCACCGTCCTCGGTGAACGGCACGATCAGGGCGGTGCGGTGCTCGTGCCGGTCGACCAGCAGGGCCCGGCCCTCGCGCGGTGTATAGGCGAGGTCGTGCACGCCCAGGTGCAGGCCGAGGTCGGCGGCCGGCACGTTCAGCGCGACCAGGCCGGTCACGTCGTCGCGGTGGCCGCTGCCGCCGAGGTCGTCGGCGAGCCGGCGCAGCCCGCGCCACCAGCCGAGCACGTGCACGCCACGCGCCGGGCCGTGGCGCAGCACCGCGCGCAGGTCGTCGTGGCCGGAGCGGAAGGTGCCCGGGTCGGTGGCGGCCAGCGTGCCGGCGGCGGCGTCCATCCCGAACACCACCAGGCAGGTGCGGCCCGGGGCGCCGCCGTCCCCGGCCGCCTCGGCGAGGAAGGCGCGCAGCGCGGCGGCGTCGAGGCGGCGCACCGCGTGGCCGGCGGCGGCCAGCGTCATGGCCAGGTCGTCGGCGAGGTCGGTGGTGCCGGGGGCCAGCGGCGCGAACAGGAACCGGGCGGTCCCGGGGGCGTGCTGGCGGGCCAGGGACCGCGCGGCGCAGCGGAGCACCTCGGCGCCGGCGGCGGCGGTGCCGACGACGGCCAGGTGCCGGCCGGGGCTGGCGTCGAGCGCGAACCCGGCCGGGCTGCCGGCGACGTCCACGACGCGGCCGACGAGCGCGTACGGCGGGTCGGCGCCGGGCGCCAGCGCGGCCCAGGCGGGGTCGTCGGTGAGCCGGGGCGTGTCGTGGCCGCGGAAGACCGCCGGCGGCGCGGACCCTTCCGGCCGGGCGGCGTGCAGCTCGTGGCGCAGCGCCGCGAGGTCGGCCGCGGCGGCGTGCGCGTCCGGGAAGCGCACCTCGACGTCGGCGCCGGGCGCGCCGGCGGCGGTGTTCACCACCGCGGTGCCGACGGTGAGCCCGCGCGCGGCGTCGTTGCGCGGGTCGAGCACGGCGTCCCCGCCGGGCAGGGCGATGCGCAGCGGGAACTGGCCGAAGATGGCCTCGGCCCGGCCGTAGAGGGCCTCGATGCCGGTGGTGCTCTGGCTGGCCAGCACCAGGTGCAGGCCGTACGAGCGGCCCTTGCGGGCCAGTTCCTCGATCAGGTCGACGGCCTGCCGGGCCAGCGCGTCGTTGCCGGCGAACAGCACGTGGAACTCGTCGACGACGGTGACGATCCGGGGCGGCCGGGCGTTCGGCGGCACGTCGGCGAGCCGGCTGACGCCGTGGCGCTTGAGCAGGTCGGCCCGGCGGGCCAGTTCGGCGCGCAGTTCCCGGAGCACGGCCACGCCGTACTCCCGGTCGGACTCGATGCCGACGGCGCGGGCGTGCGGCAGCCAGGACGGGTCGCGTCCGGTGGGCACGAACTCGGTGAAGCTGACCCCCTCCTTGAAGTCGAGCAGCATCAGCCGCAGCTCGGCCGGGGAGTAGCGGGCGGCCAGCCCGTAGAGCACGTCGAGCAGCAGGACCGTCTTGCCGGCGCCGGTGCGCCCGCCGACCAGCCAGTGCGGCGTGGCGTCGTCGAACCCGACGGTCACCGGCTTGCGGCCGGCCCGGCCGAGCACGGTACGCAGGCCGGCGCCGGCCGACTCCGTCCAACGCCGCGCCGGCAGCAGGTCGGCGAACGTGACGCCGGAGCTGTCGTCGGCGGCCTCGGCGAGCCGGCGGGCCAGCGCGGTGACCGCGGCGTGCGACGGGTCGCCGTCGAGGACGACGGGCGCGGCCAGCCCGCTGCCGTCGGTGCTGAACGGCCGCCCCGGCGGGTCGCCGACCAGGGTGTAGCGCTCGGTGACCCGGAGCTGCGTGGTGGCCCCCAGCGGCGGCGCGCCGCCCGCCGCCGGACCGGCCGGTGCGTAGCCGGCCAGCAGCACGCAGACCGCCGCGGCCGGGCCGGCGTGGGTGAGCGCGGCCAACCGGGCCAGCTCCCGCGCCGGCGGCGCCGACGCGGCGACCACCACCAGCAGTTCGCGGTCCTCCGGGTCGGCCCGTTGGGCGGTACGCGCGTGCCGCTCCGCGGCGTCCAGCAGCGCGGTCGTCTCCGCCTCGGTGGTCGCCGCCGCGGCGAGCACCCCGGCGTCTTGCAGCGGGCGCAGCGGCAGGAACGCCGCGCCGAACGCGGCCTGGTCGACGCCGACCACCCGGACCGCGCCGGCCGGGGCAGCGGTGAGCAGCCGCACCACCACCGCGCGCAGCAGCTCACCGACGCGCGGGTCCCGGGCGTCGGCGTCGATCGCCAGGTGGGCGCCCGCCCCCACCGGCACGAGCACCGGGAACACGCCGTCGACGGTGGTCGCCTCGCCGAGGCGTACCGGAACGGGGTGGGTCGCGACGCGGGCGGTGCCGGGCACCGCGGCGGCCAGCTCACCGCCCAGCCGGGCCAGCCGGGCGACCAGCTCGGGGCTGCCGACGGGGGCCGGGCCGGCGGCGCCCAGCATCCGCCGGGCCGCCTCCCAGTGACGCAGCGCCTGCCGGTGCCGGTCGACCGCCTGCCGGTACGCCGCCGCGAGCCTGTTCACCGTCCGCCCTTCGACGCCGCCGGATGCGATCGAGGGAACCCTAACGGACGCGCGCGAGCGGGGCACGGCGCGCTCGGCACCCGAGGTTCGTCCACTGTTCACCCGGCGGCGGCCGATCCCGCCGCCCGCCGTTCCCGCGACCGGACTTGCCTGCCAGTGCAACCTCGTGTGCACAGGAAGGCGACGACGTGACCTCCTCTCCCCTCTCCCGGCGAGCCCTGCTCGGCGGCGCGGCCGGCGGCCTCGGCATCGTGGTGGCCGGCAACCTGGACGCCATCGCCGGCCCCGCCGCGGCCCGGGCCGCCTGCCGTCCCGCGGTCGGCTACGGCGACCTGGTGCCGGACCCCGCCGGCCTGTTGGCCCTCCCGCCCGGCTTCTCCTACACCGTCGTCGCGCAGGCGGGCGCGACGCTGCTGGAGTCGGGCCAGCCCACCCCCAGCGACGCCGACGGCACCGGCTGCTTCCGCGGCCCGCGCGGCTCGGTGCTGGTGAACAACCACGAGATCGGTGGCACCGAGCCCTACCCGGTGCCGGCGCTGCCCGGCCTCACCTACGACCCGGGCGCGCGCGGCGGCACCACCACCATCGAGGTGGACAAGCAGGGCCGGCGGCTGCGCGAGTACGTCAGCGTGGCCGGCACGCACAACAACTGCGCCGGCGGCATCACCCCGTGGGGCACCTGGCTGACCTGCGAGGAGACCGAACAGCGGGCCGGCGGTCAGTTCCTCAAGGACCACGGGTACGTCTTCGAGGTCGACCCGCACGACCGGGCCGCCAACGCCGACCCGGTGCCGCTGACGTTCCTCGGCCGCTACTCCCACGAGGCGGTGGCGGTCGACCCGTACACCCACTCGATCTATCTGACCGAGGACGCGAGCGGGCCGAACGGCCTGTACTTCCGGTGGACGCCGCCGGCCGGCTTCCGGGCCGGCAAGGGCGCGCTGCGCGCGCTCGCCCAGCGGCCGGACGGCGCCACCGCCGGCACCCTGGAGGCGATGCGCTGCCGGCGCGGCGACGGGCACGTGGCCGACCTGTCCGAGGCCACCACACCTGGTACCCGCTACCAGGTGGAGTGGGTGGAGGTGCCGGACCGGGACGCCCGGACCGTGTCGGTGCGCAAGCAGTTCGCCGACGGCGAGGTGACCCGCAGCCGCAAGCTGGAGGGCGCCTGGTGGGGCGACGGCGGCGCCTACTTCGTGGCCAGCTACGCCCGGCTCGACGACGGCAGCGTCCACGAGCACGACGGGCAGGTCTGGTTCTACGACCCGCGCCGGCAGACCGTCACGCTGAAGACCATCTTCGGGGTGAACACCGACCCGGAGGCCGACAACGGCAACTACGACGGGCCGGACAACATCACCGTCTCCCCGTACGGCGGGGTGATCCTGGCCGAGGACGGCGAGGGGGTGTCGCACCTGGTCGGCGTCACCGAGCAGGGCAAGGCGTACGCGCTGGCCCGCAACGAGCTGAACGACAGCGAATTCACCGGGCCGACGTTCAGCGCGGACGGGAAGATCCTGTTCGCCAACATCCAGACCCCGGGCTACGTGTTCGCGATCACCGGTCCGTGGGGGCGGCCGAGCAACGCCCACCGCTGACCGGTGGCGGGCGGCCGGCGGTGCCCGTCCCGGGAGCCGCCGGCCGGCCTCGCCCTCACCAGGGGATCGCGCCGGCGTCGTCGAAGAAGCCGCCGCGTGGTCCGTCGTCGGGCAGCGTGGCCAGCCGGACGACGATAGCGGCGCCCTGCTCCGGGGTACGCGGTGCGGCGAAGTTGGTGAAGTCGGTCGCCACCCAGCCGGGGCAGGCCGCGTTGACGATGACGTCCGTGTCGGCGAGGTGGCGCGCGTACTGGGTGGTGATGCTGTTGAGCAGCGTCTTCGACGGGGCGTAGGCGGCCAGCACCGGGCCGGTCCGCAACGTCAACGAGCCCATGTTGCTCGACACGTTGACGACGCGGGGCGACGGTGCGCGGCGCAGCAGCGGCAGCATCGCGTTGGTCACCCGGATCACCCCGAACACGTTCGTGTTCAGCACGGTGCGCAGGACGTCGAGGTCGAGCGTCGTCGGGTCCTGCACGCCGCCGTCGGCCGGCCCGGAGATGCCGGCGTTGTTGACCAGCACGTCGAGCCGCCCGGCGGTCCGTTCGACGGTCGTCGCCGCCGCGGCGACGCTGTCGTCGGAGGTGACGTCGAGCGCGACCCCGAACGCGTCGACACCCTCGGTACGCAGCCGCGCCACCGCCTCCGCCCGCCTGGCGTCGTCGCGGGCGCCGACCGCGACCGTGAAGCCGATCGCACCGAGGCCCCGTGCGACGGCGAAGCCGATGCCCTTGTTCGCGCCGGTGACCAGCGCGGTCCTGTTCTCGTTCACCCGACCCATGCTGCCCACGCGCTAACCCGGCGACCAGGACCGATCCGGTCCCCACTGATACCCGCCGGATATCAAGGTGCCACTCCCCCCTCCCCCGTGGACGATCTCGAAGAAGCGCAAGCCGCGCCCCAGCCCCGCCCCCACCTCGGCGATCTTGCACTAACTGCCCCGACAGAACGGCACACAAGCCGCTTTTCACGGGCCGAAAGTGCAAGATCGGCGCGTACCAAGATTGACCTAGCGGCAGCCGGGATCGGGGCCCGCGTCGGGGACGCCGCAATGGAAGACCTCGGTCGGGGGGGTCGCCACGTCGGGCACCTTCGCCACGGTGAGCAGGGCCAGCCGCTTGGCGACCGGCTCGCCGGAGTCCGGGGCGTACCGGATCAGGCCGCTCACCCCCGGGTAGCCGCCGGCGGCGTTCTGCCGCAGCACCTCGGCGTGCACGCCGACCGGGTTGACCGCGCGCGGCTCCCAGCGGCGACCGGTGTCCGCGTGCCGCAACCGGGCGGCCAGGCTCTCCAGCGCGCGCACCGTCATCATCGCGGCGTCGTAGGCGAGGCTGACCCGCTCGCCGACCGGCGGGCCGGTCCCCTCCCGGCAGCGCGGCGGGTCGAGCAGGTCGTCCGCGCCGATCCAGGTGAGGAAGCTGCCCCGGGCGTCGTCGCGGGCGGCCTGCGCGGCCCGCAGCGCGGCGCAGGTGGCCAGCGACGCCTTCGACACGTACGTGACCGGCAGGTTGCCCGGCGCGCTGGCCCGCAGCCCCGCATTGGCCATGTAGCGGTTCACCGAGTCGTCGGCGACCAGGTGCCGGGGCGGGTCCGCGCCGCACTCCTTCAACGCGCGCAGGAAGCCGTCGAACTCCGACCAGCGGCCGGCGAAGAAGAGCATCCCGGACCAGCCGCACTCCTGGGTGAGCCGGCGGCCGCTGCGCCACTCGTCCAGCCGGGTGAGGCGCGGGCCGAACCGCTCCCGCAGGCCGTCGACGAGCGTCGAGACGTAGAGGTCGTCGGTGAGCGAGCTGCCCTCGCCGGTGGTCCAGTAGACGTGCGCCTCGCCCACCCGCAGCACCTGCCGGGCGTACGCCTCGACCATCCGGGCCTGCTCCCGGTTGGGCGCGGACATCGCGAGGTAGAGGCTGGAGTTCTCGTCCATCCGGTCGGCGGACAGGGTGGGCGCGAGCACCGGCAGGCCGACCCGGTTGAGTTCGCGCAGCGCCGCCGCCGTGCTGGTGCGGCTGTCCACCAGTCCGACCACGCCGAGCACGGTCGGGTCGTCGCGGGCCAGCGCCTCCAGCATCCGTACCGCGTCGCCGGCGTGCCGCATCTGCCGGCCGGCGTTGGCCACCACGATGTGCAGCAGCGCCGCGTCGTCCGCCGCCGCCGACTCCTTGAGCAGCGCGTACTGGGCGGTGGCCATGCCCTCCAGCTCCTCACGCTCGGAGACGTAGGACTCCTCGTCCGCGCGGGTGCGGTTGCCGGTGAGGCTGCCCAGGTAGACGAGCGTCAGGTAGGGGCGGCGGTGGTCGCTGCGCCGCCACACCTCCTCGGCGGCCCGGTTCTGGGCGAAGATGCGCCGCTGCACGGCCCGCAGCCGGTCCTGCCCGGGCTCGCTGTTGAAGACCTGCCCGGCGGTGTCGCTGTAGCCGACGCACTCGCCGCCCACCAGGCGCACGCTCACCCGGTCGGTCGGCCAGGGGCGGCAGTCCGGCGCCCACCGCCCGTGCGCCCACACCCCCACCCCGGCGAGCAGCACCAGGGCCACCGCGGCGGGCAGGAAGCGCCGCGCCCACCAGGGCGGATCCGGCGCCACCAGCGCCGGCGGGGCAACCCCCGGGGGTACGACCGCAGCGTCCTCCTCCGCCGCCAGCACCACCAGCCACGTGCCCGGGCGGCGCAGCCGCCGGCGTTCCGGAAGCGCCTCGGCCCACTCCTCGTACGCCTCCTCGGCCTCGACCATCGGGCGCGGCGCGGCCGGTTCCGGCGGCGGGTCGGCGGCGACCGCCACCACCAGCAGCGGATCGTTGCGGCCGGTCTCGTTGCGGACCTCGTCGACGATCCGGACCAGGGTGTGCCCGACGTTGTCCGGGCGTACGCCGTCGAGCAACACCACCGGGTAGGCGGTGCGACGCCAGTCCCCCGGCCGCCAGAACCGCCGCCGGTAGGCCAGCCGCAGGTCCTCCAGGAACGCGTGCAGCAGCAGCTTCTCCACCTGCGCCGGGTGCTCGCCGTCGCGCCAGCCGGCGGTGAGCCGCTCGGCGAAGCCGAGGAACGTCACCGACTGCCGGGGCGCCAGATACTGCTGGCGCATGAACCAGCGGTACTGCCGGCCGACCACCGGCACCCGGCCGGAGACGGCGATCCGGAACACCACGCTCGGCACCGCCCGGCGCAGCAGCCAGAGCAGCAGTTGCAGCGCGGCGCCGAACCCGGAGTCGCCGCCCACCTGCGGGTCGTCGCCGGCCCGCCGGCCCCGCCAGTCCCGCAGCCGGCGCACCAGCGAGGCCCGGCCGCTGTCCGCGGCGTCCACGTCGACGGCGAGCGTCTGGTGCATCAGCCAGTCCGCGAGCGGATAGTGCCGGAACCGCAGCCGGGGCGCGCCGAACGCCTCCAGGGAGAGCTGCCGGTGCAGCTCGCGCAGCGCCGTCGCCACGTCGTCGGTGGGCGGCCGGTCGGCCAGGTCCAGCACGGCGTGCGGCACCCGGCGGCCGGTGCCCCGGGCGGTGAAGCGGCGCAGCAGGCCGGCCACCGCGCCGTCGCCGGCCGGCCGGAGCAGCCACAGCAGCGGGAGCCGGCGGTCACCGCGGCGGGGCCGCCGCAGCAGCCGGGCCAGCAGGGTGAGCAGTTCCAGGCCACCTGCCGGAAGCTGCTCCCGGGTGGGCCGTTGCCGGGTCGCCGGTTCGCGCATGGTCACCTCCGGGTGACTGCCGGTGTCCCCCCATTGTCGACGCCCCACGCAAGACCACGAAAGGAAGGGGCCCCGGTTAACGCTTCAGGTAGAGGAGGGGGCCCCGCTTAACACCTCTCGTCACCGAGGGGGGCGCAGGCCGTCCAGTGCGATGGTCAGCACGCGGTCACGCTGCGCCGGGTCCGGGAACTGGTAGGCGGCGAGGCCGCTGATGAGGCGTACCACGTCGTCGAAGTCGGCGTCCGGCCGGGCGGCCCCGGCGGCCTGGGCGCGGCGCAGCAGCGGCTCGCCGGCGGCGTAGATCTCGGTGCGGCAGCTCCGGAACACCTCGGAGTCGTGCACCAGCTCCTCGGCGAGCGCCCGCTTGGTGCCGACGTACGCGACGAAGCGGTGCAGCCAGCCGACCAGGGCGTCCCACGGGTCGAGGTCGGCCAGGTCGGCGGCGGAGGCGCTGAGCGCCCGCACCTCCTCGACGTAGACCGCCTCGAACAGGTCCCGCCGCTGCGGGAAGTTGCGGTAGAGCGTGCCGATGCCCACGCCGGCCCGGCGGGCGATCTGCTCCAGCGAGGCGCTCGCGCCGCACTCGCCGAACACCTCGCGGGCGGCGGCGACCAGCGCGTCGTAGTTGCGCCGGGCGTCGGCCCGCTTCGGGCGCCGCGCGAAGACCTCGGTCGGCTGGTCGGCACTGGGCATGACGCGCGTCACTCCTTCCCTCTTGCAACCGGAGGCACCCCTCCACTACGTTGGTGGAGGCACCCCTCCGGATAGCGTACTCCGAGGGCCCCGGCCCGATGCGCCGCCATCGCCGCCCCACGCGCGAGCGGCCGACCATCTCGTACCGAACGGGAGTTATCCCACATGATCGACACCTTCCGGCGCGGCTCGCGCCGGATGACGTTCCTCGTCCTCGCGGCCGGCACCGGCTTCTTCGCGATGCTCCAGTCGCTGATCACCCCGGTGCTGCCCACCATCCAGCACGACCTGCACACCTCGCCGAACACGGTGACCTGGGTGCTGACCGCCTACCTGCTCTCCGCGTCGATCTTCACGCCGATCCTCGGCCGGGTCGGCGACATGGTCGGCAAGGAGCGGACGCTCGTCGTCTCGCTCGGTGCGCTCGCGCTGGGCTGCCTGCTGGCGGCCGTCGCCCCGAACATCGGCGTGCTCATCGCCGCCCGGGTGGTCCAGGGCATCGGCGGCGCCGTCTTCCCGCTGTCGTTCGGCATCATCCGCGACGAGTTCCCGGCCGCCCGGGTCAGCTCCGCGGTGGCGTCGATCTCGGCCGTGGTGGCCGTGGGCGGCGGCCTGGGCGTCGTGCTCGCCGGCCCGATCGTGACCACCCTGGGCTACCGCTGGCTGTTCTGGATCCCGATGGTCGTGGTCGGCCTCACCGCGCTGGCCGCGCACCGGTTCGTGCCGCGCTCGCCGGTACGCACCCCCGGCCGGATCAACTGGGCCAGCGCCGTACTCCTCTCCGGTTGGCTGGTGGCGCTGTTGCTGCCGGTCAGCCAGGGCGCCGCCTGGGGTTGGGGTTCCGGCCGGGTGATCGGCCTGCTCGCGCTGGCCGCGGTGCTGGTGGCCGGCTGGCTGGCGGTCGAGGCCCGCACCGCGAACCCGCTGATCGACCTGCGGATGATGCGCCTGCCGGCGGTCTGGACCACCAACCTGGTCGCGCTGCTCTACGGCGCCTCGATGTTCGCCGTCTACGCCTTCCTGCCGCAGTTCGCGCAGATCCCGACCAGCGCCGGCTACGGCTTCGGCGCCAGCATCACCCAGGCCGGGCTGCTCATGCTGCCGATGCTCGTCGGGATGTTCGCCGCCGGCCTGCTGGCCGGGCGGCTGGAGTCCCGGTTCAGCCCGAAGGCGCAGCTCACCACCGGCGCGGTGTTCAACGTGACGGCCGCGGCGATGCTCACCGTCGCGCACGACACCCGGTGGGAGGTCGCCCTGGCCGGCGGCCTGGTCGGGCTCGGCATCGGCCTGGCGTTCGCCTCGATGGCCAACCTGATCGTGGGCAACGTGCCGGCCTCGCAGACCGGCGCGGCGACCGGGATGAACGCCAACATCCGCACCATCGGCGGGGCGATCGGCGCGGCGCTGGCCAGCACCGTGATCACCGCCCATCCGCAGCCGAGCGGGCTGCCCCGGGAGGCCGGTTTCACCGCCGGTTTCCTGCTGCTCACCGGCATCTCGCTGGCCGCGGCGCTGGCCGCGCTCGCCGTACCGTCCGGACGGCGCGCCCGGCCGGGGCGGCGCACCGGACCGACGCCGCACGTCGTGCCGACCGCGCTGTCCCAGGTGACGCCCGCCGCGCCGGCCGCCGCGGCCGTACCGCCGGAGCGGGTCGGCGGGCTGGCGCCGGCGGCCCGCTGAGCTGACGGCCGCGCCGTCGCGGCGGTTGTTAAGAGGGGCCCCCGGTTATGCAGAATGCGTTAACCGGGGGCCCCTCCTTACACCTCAGCCGATGGCGGCCGTGAGGGCGGCCAGGTAGCCGTAGCGGTAGCCGTTGGCGTTCGGGTGGTACGCCTCGATCACTCCGCTGACGTCGCGGATCCACGGGTCGGCGGCGCAGACCCCGTGCCCGGTGAACGCGGGCCGGGCGTCGACGAACGTGGCGCCCGCCGCGGAAGCCCGGCCGGCGGTGACCCCGTTCAGCACGTCGGCGGCCTGGTTGAGGATGGTGCGCTTGTAGCTGCTCATGGCGAGCAGCCCGCAGGAGCCGGTCTCGAACAGGCGCGGGTAGCCGAGCACCACGAGCCGGGCGTTGGGGGCCCGGTCGCGGATCGCGGCGTAGGTGGCGTCCAGCCGGCCGGGCAGCGTCGCGGTGGCGAACGTCTTCGCCCCGGCCACCGCGCTCTCGCAGCTCGACGTGCTGCCGAAGCGGCAACTGGTCATCACGTCGGCGAATCCGGCGTCGTTGCCGCCGATCGTGATGGTGACCAGCGTGGTGGTGGAGCTGAGCTGGCCCACCTGGCTGTCGCGGACGTCGGCGGTGACCGCGCCGCCGCAGGCCGGGAAGCGGAAGCTGGTGACCGCGTGCGCCGCGGCCCAGAGCGGGGCGTACGACTTCTGGCTGCGCAGGCAGGTGGAGAGGTCGTACGGCCCAGCGCCGACGCCGGAGGAGTAGGAGTCGCCGAGGGCGACGTAGTTGACGGTGGCCGCCCGGGCGGCGCCGGGCAGGAGCACGGCGCCGAGGACGGCCGCCAACACCGCGGCGAGCGCGGTACGGACGCGACGGGACATGACAGGACCTCCACGGGACAGGGGTGGTGGAGCCCGTTGACCGCGCGCGTGGCCGAGGGGTCGTGCTTGTTACTAGCGGGTAATGCTATCGAAACATTCGCAAGAATTGAATAGCTGTCGACTGCCTGGCGGGGCAGATCCGTTTACATGTGTCGATTAGGTTCAGGGTGCGTACACCCCGACGGAGGGAGTCCCACCCGTGCGACGCGCACTCCCGGCGGCGATCGCCGCCCTGACGCTCACCACCGCCGTCACCACCGTGACCGGCGCACCCGGCCAGGCCGCCCCGACCGGATGGGGCCGCCCGCACGTCTCGGCGGCCACCCCCACGCCGGGCAGCCCCGGGCTGGGCGACAGCTACTTCCCCGACTACGGCAACGGCGGCTACGACGTCGACCACTACGACATCCGGCTGCGCTACGAACCGGCCACCGACCGGCTCAGCGGCACCACCACCATCCTGGCCGCCGCCACCAAGGACCTGTCCCGGTTCAACCTCGACTTCGCGCTCGACGTCGAGTCGGTGCGGGTCAACGGCTGGGTGGCCGGCTTCGCCCGGGCCGGCGACCACGAGCTGGTCGTGACCCCGCCCCGGACGCTCCTCAAGGGCCAGCAGCTCACCGTCGTGGTGAAGTACGCCGGCATCCCCTCGCAGACCAAGGTCTACGGCTACACCGGCTGGACCCGCACCGCCGACGGCGCGCTCGCCGTCAACGAGCCCGAGTCCGCCTGGTGGTGGTACCCGAGCAACGACCACCCGAAGGACAAGGCCACCTGGGACATCTCCGTCTCGGTGCCGACCGGGCTGGAGGTGGTCAGCAACGGCGTGCAGCCGCGCGATCCGCTGCCCGAGGCGGGCAACCGCACCCGGTGGAGCTGGCGCAGCGTCAAGCCCGGCGCCACCTACCAGGCGTTCCTGGCCATCGGGCAGTACGACATCGTCACCGACACCGCGCCGAACGGGCAACCGGTGGTCAACGCGTACAGCACCACGCTGGGCGAGCGCGGGCCGGCCGCCCGGGCCAGCATCGAACGCACCGCAGAGATCGTCGACTGGGAGAGCGGGGTGTTCGGCCCGTACCCGTTCGAGGCGCAGGGCGGCGTGGCCGGCCCGATCGACGGCATCGGGTTCGCCCTGGAGACGCAGACCCGACCGGTCTACGGCCCCGGCTTCTGGCGGCGCGGCGCGAATCCCTACGTGGTGGTGCACGAGAACGCCCACCAGTGGTTCGGCGACTCCGTCTCGGTGGCGGCGTGGCGCAACATCTGGCTCAACGAGGGCTTCGCCTCGTACGCCGAGTGGCTCTGGTCGGAGGAGCAGGACGAGGGCACCGCGCAGGAGCTGTTCGACTTCACCTACGACAGCTACCCGGCCGACTCGGAGTTCTGGCAGGTGCTCCCCGGTGACCCGGGCGCCGACCGGATCTTCGACGACGCCGTCTACGACCGGGGCGCGATGGCGCTGCACCAGATCCGGCTGGCCGTCGGCGACCCGGCGTTCTTCCGGATCCTGCGCACCTGGACCGCCCGGCACCAGTACGGCAACGGCACCATCGAGCAGTTCCAGGCGCTCGCCGAGCGGATCTCCGGCCGGGACCTCGACGCGGTGTTCACCACCTGGCTGTTCACCGCCGGCCGGCCCGAGGTGGGCGCCGCCGCGCGTACCTCGGCGGCCCCGGCCCGGCCGGCCTCCTGGTCGAAGATCCGGACGGCGCACGACCTGCTGCACCGCTGATCGTCGCGCGGGAGCGGGGCCCCGCGTGCGCGCGGGGTCCCGCTCAGCGGCGGGCGGCGTCGGCGCGGGCCGCCGAGACCGGCCGCGCCGTGCCGGGCCGGGACGCCGGCGAGCCCGACGCCGGGCGACCGGCCAGCACCGTCGGCGCGACGCCTGCGGCGACCGTCGGCGTCGCCGCGGCCGGCGCCGGACCGCCCGGCCGGACCGGCCGCACCACCCGGACCGCCGTCGCGGCGACCCGCCGGACCGGACGGCGCACGGCCGGCAGCACGGTCACGACCCGGCGCACCGGGCGACGCACGGCGGGCAGCACCAGCCTGCGCAGGCGGCGCTCCCGCAGCCGGTCCAGCACCACCGCGGCGGCCACCGTCGCCACCGCGCTGACCGCGCCGGCCAGCACCAGCGTCTGCCGGGGGCCGGCGTGTTCGGCGAGCCAGCCCAGCAGCGGCGCGCCCACGGCGGCGGCGACCGAGCCGGTGACCGCCAGCGCGGCCAGCACCCGGCCGCGCATCGCGTAGTCGGTGTCCAACTGCGCCCGGGCGCCCACCGTGGTGTCGATGACCACGGCCGCGGCGGCCACCGGCAGGATCACCGCCGCGAAACTCGCCGTGCCCGGGGCCAGCCCGGCCAGCACCTGCAGCACGCTGGCGAGCAGGCCGGCGCCGACCAGCACGGCGTAACCCAGCTCCGCGCGGCGGGCGGCGACCAGCGCGCCGAGCACCGTGCCGACCGCGAAGACGGTGGACAGGATCCCGTAGCCGGACGCGCCGCCGCCCAGCGGCCCGTCGCTCATCGCCGCCATGGTCACCTGGTAGTTGCGGCCCAGGCTGCCCAGCACGAACGACAGCGCCAGCGCCACCAGCACCACCGGCTGCCGGAGCAGGTAGCGGAAGCCGGCCCGGATGCCGCCGTCGGCCGGCGCCGCGTCGGCCGCCGGCGCTCCGCCGGGGTGCCGCTCCCCCTCGCGTACGGCGCAGAGTGCCGCCACCACCGCGACGAAGCTCGCCGCGTTGACCGCGAAGAGCAGCGCCGGGCCGACGGCGGCGACCACGACGGCGCCCACGCTCATGCCGAGGATCCGCCCGGCGGAGTTGGTCAGCGAGCCCAGCGCGAGCGCGTTGCCGAGGCTGTCCCGGTCCACCAGGGTCGACGCCCAGCGGCCCATCACCGGCCCCTCGATCGCCGACACCGCGCCGGTGACCAGCGAGATCGCGTACACGGCCGGGAGGCCGCCCGCGCCGGTGAGCGCGACCACGGCCAGCCCGGCGGCCAGCAGCGCGTGCGCGGCCTGGGCGGTGACCAGCAGCGGTTTCGCCGGCAGGCGGTCGGCCAGCGCGCCGCCGGCGGCGCTCAGCAGCAGCGTGGGCAGTGCCTGGAGCAGGACGGTCAGTCCCATCGAGGTCGCCGAGCCGGTGCGCTCCAGCACGAACCAGTTGACCCCGAGCACCTGCATCCAGGTGCCGGTGACCGACACGAAGCCGGCGCCGGCCCAGATCCGGTAGTTCCGGTGGCGCAGCGCGGCGAACGTGGCGCCGAGTGCCACGATGTCCTCCCCCGTTTCCGACAGTCACATGACGAAGGCCGGACCCTCGTGGGGTCCGGCCGGTCGACAAGTCTGACGGCGGATGGTCCGTGGCGACGACAGTTGGTGGCAGGTGTCACCGGGCGATCCGGACACCCGACGCAGCCCGCGCGATCACGGGCCGCGCCACCGGCCGCCCGCCGCCTGCTGCGGGTGTTAAGAAGGGGCCCCTCCTCTACCGCAGGCGTTAGGAAGGGGCCCCGCCTTACACCGCGAGCGGGTGCCGCGCCGGGTCGACGGGGGCGGGTAGGTGGCCCGCGCCGCCCAGGTAGGTGTGGACGGCCGCGGCGGCGGCCCGCCCCTCGGCGATCGCCCAGACGATCAGCGAGGCGCCCCGGTGCATGTCCCCGGCGACGAAGACGCCGTCGGCCGCCTGCCAGTCCGGCCGGGCGTCGATCGCGCCGCGCCCGTTGCGAGCCACCCCGAGCTGGGCCAGCAGCGGCTGCTCCTCGGTGCCCTCGAAGCCGATCGCGAGCAGCACCAGGTCGGCCGGGATCTCCCGCTCCGAGCCGGGCAGCGCGGTGACGATGCGCCGGCCGTCGACCTTCTCCACGGTCACCTCGGCGATCCGCACGGCGCGGACCTGCCCGGTGCCGTCGTCGACGAACTCCTGCACGGCCACCGCGAAGATCCGCTCGCCGCCCTCCTCGTGCGCCGGGTAGGAGCGCAGCACCCACGGCCAGGTCGGCCACGGGTCGCGGGCGGCGTCCCGCCCCGTCGGGGGCTGCGGGTAGAGGTCGAGCTGGTGCACGCCGGCCGCGCCCTGCCGGTGGGCCACGCCGAGGCAGTCCGCGGCGGTGTCACCACCGCCGATGATCACCACGTGCTTGCCGGCCGCGTCGATTCCGGCGCCGTCCGGCAGCGTGGCGGGGGCGGGCCGACCGTCCCCGGCCGCCGCGACCACCCGGTTGGCCGCGACCAGGTGCGCCATCGCCTGGTGTACGCCGCGCAGCGCCCGACCCGGCGTCTGCGGCGTGTCCCGGCCCTGCAGCGCGCCGCAGGCGAGCAGCACCGCGTCGTGCTCGGCGCGCAACTGCTCGGCGGTCACGTCGACACCGACGTCCACGCCGGTGCGGAACCACACGCCCTCGGCGGTGAGCTGGGCCACCCGGCGGTCGACGTGGTGCTTCTCCAGCTTGAAGTCGGGGATGCCGTAGCGGAGCAGGCCACCGACCGCGTCGTCGCGCTCGTACACGGTGACGGCGTGACCGGCGCGGGCGAGCTGCTGCGCGGCGGCCAGCCCGGCCGGGCCGGAGCCGACCACCGCGACCGAGCGGCCGGTCGGCATCGACGCGGGCCGGGGCCGCAGCCCGTCGCGGGCCACCGCCGCGTCGGCGATCTCCACCTCGACCTGCTTGATGGTGACCGGCTGCTGGCCGCCCAGGCCGAGCACGCAGGCCGCCTCGCAGGGCGCCGGGCAGAGCCGGCCGGTGAACTCGGGGAAGTTGTTGGTGGCGTGCAGCGACTCCACCGCGGCGTCCCAGTTGCCGGTGCGGACCAGGTCGTTCCAGTCCGGGATGCGGTTGCCCAGCGGGCACCCGTCGTGGCAGAACGGGATGCCGCAGTCCATGCACCGGGTGGCCTGCTCGCGGATCAGCTCCTCGCCGGCCGGCGGGTAGACCTCCCGCCAGTCCGTGATCCGCACCGGGACCGGGCGGCGGGCGGGCAGCCGCCGGTCGTAGCGCAGGAAACCGTTCGGGTCAGGCACGAGCCACCTCCTGGGCGACCACCCGCGGCGCGGGC
Organism: Micromonospora ferruginea; assembly: GCF_013694245.2. NCBI lineage: Bacteria > Bacillati > Actinomycetota > Actinomycetes > Micromonosporales > Micromonosporaceae > Micromonospora > Micromonospora robiginosa. The sequence continues at coordinate 666,681 of NZ_CP059322.2, read as the reverse complement.
GGCACCGGCGCCGGTGAGAGGGCACTCATCACCGCGTCGTCGACGTCGCGGCCGGCGGCTTCGGCGGCCCGCATGATCTCCATGACCCGGCGGTAGTCCCGGGGTACCACGGCGGTGAACTCCTCCACCGCCTCCGGCCAGCGCTTCAGCAGCGCCTCCGCGACCGCCGAGGCGGTCTCCGCGACGTGCCGCTGGACCAGGTCGTGCAGCCGGTCGCGTTCCTCGTCGCGCAACGGCGACAGGTCGACCAGCTCGGCGTTGACCAGCCGCCGGTCGAGCCGGTGCACGAACGCGGTGCCGCCGGACATGCCGGCGGCGAAGTTGCGCCCGGTCGGGCCGAGCACCACCACCGTGCCGCCGGTCATGTACTCGCAGCCGTGGTCACCGAGCCCCTCGACCACGGCCACCGCGCCGGAGTTGCGCACCGCGAACCGCTCGCCGACCCGGCCGCGCAGGAACACCTCGCCGCCGGTCGCGCCGTAGAGGATGGTGTTGCCGGCGATGATCTGGTCCTCGGCACGCGAGCCCGGCTCGGCGTCGTCGCCGACGAACGGCGCGGCGGTGTCCGGCCGGACCACGATCCGGCCGCCGGACAGGCCCTTGCCGACGTAGTCGTTGGCGTCGCCGTGCAGGCGCAGCGTGACGCCGCGCGGCAGGAACGCGCCGAACGACTGGCCGGCGGTGCCGCGCAGCAGGAACTCGACGGTGTCGTCGGGCAGCCCGGCGCCGCCGAACCGGCGGGTCACCTCGCCGCCGAGCATCGCGCCGACGCTGCGGTGCTCGTTGCGCACCTCGACCTCGACCCGCACCGGGGCGCCGTCGCGCAGCGCCGGGGCGGCCAGCTCGATGAGCCGGTTGTCCAGGGCGACGTCGAGGCCGTGGTCCTGGGCGCGGACGCCCCGCCGGGCGGTGCCCTCGGGCAGCTCGGGCAGGTGCAGGACGCGGCCCAGGTCTAGGCCGTGGCCCTTCCAGTGGTCGATCGCGCCGGCCACGTCGAGCAGCTCGGTGTGCCCGATCGCCTCGTCGATGCTGCGGAAGCCCAGCTCGGCCAGGTAGCCGCGGACCTCCTCGGCGAGGAAGAGGAAGAAGTTCTCCACGAACTCGGGCTTGCCGGTGAACCGCTCGCGCAGCACCGGGTTCTGGGTGGCGATGCCGACCGGACAGGTGTCCAGGTGGCAGACCCGCATCATGACGCAGCCCTCGACGATCAGCGGGGCGGTGGCGAAGCCGAACTCCTCCGCGCCGAGCAGCGCCGCGACCAGCACGTCGCGGCCGGTCTTGAGCTGGCCGTCGACCTGCACGGTGACCCGGTCGCGCAGCTTGTTGAGCAGCAGGGTCTGCTGCGCCTCGGCCAGGCCCAGCTCCCACGGGGTGCCGGCGTGCTTGAGCGAGTTGAGCGGGGACGCGCCGGTGCCGCCGTCGTGCCCGGAGATGAGGATGACGTCGGCCTTGAGCTTGGCCACGCCGGCCGCCACGGTGCCCACGCCCACCTCGCTGACCAGCTTGACGTGCACCCGGGCGGCCGGGTTGACGCACTTCAGGTCGTGGACGAGCTGGGCCAGGTCCTCGATGGAGTAGATGTCGTGGTGCGGCGGCGGGGAGATCAGGCCGACACCCGGGGTGGCGTGCCGGGTGCGGGCGATCCACGGCCACACCTTGTTGCCGGGCAGTTGCCCGCCCTCGCCGGGCTTCGCGCCCTGCGCCATCTTGATCTGGAGGTCGTCCGCGTTGACCAGGTATTCGCTGGTCACACCGAACCGGCCGCTGGCGATCTGCTTGACCGCCGAGCGGCGGGCCGGGTCGTGCAGCCGGTCGACGTCCTCGCCGCCCTCGCCGGTGTTGGACTTGCCGCCGAGCCGGTTCATCGCGATCGCCAGGGTCTCGTGCGCCTCCGCCGAGATCGACCCGTACGACATGGCGCCGGTGGCGAACCGCTTGACGATCTCGGTGGCCGGCTCGACCTCGTCCAGCGGCACCGCCGGGCGCACGCCGGTGCGCAGCGTGAACAGCCCGCGCAGCGAGCCCGCCTTCGCGGCCAGCGCGTCGACCTTGGCGGTGTACTGCCGGAAGACGTCGTACTGGCGGCTGCGGGTGGCGTGCTGGAGCAGGAAGACGGTCTCCGGGTTGAACAGGTGCAGCTCGCCCTCGCGGCGCCACTGGTACTCGCCGCCGACCTCCAACCGGTCGCTGCTCGGGGTGCCGGGCGCCGGCCAGGCCAGCGCGTGCCGGGCGGCCACCTCGGTGTGGATCTCGGCCAGCCCGATGCCACCGATCGTGCTCGGCGTGCCACGGAAGTAGCGGTCGACCAGGCGGGTGTCCAGGCCGACCGCCTCGAACACCTGCGCCCCGCAGTACGAGGACACGGTGGAGATGCCCATCTTGGACATGATCTTCAGGACGCCCTTGCCGAGCGCCTTGACGTAGTTGCGGACCGCCTTCACCGGCTCCACGCCGGCCAGCGCGCCCGTGGAGATCATGTCCTCGACGGACTCGAACGCCAGGTAGGGGTTGACCGCCGCCGCGCCGTAGCCGATCAGCACCGCCGCGTGGTGCACCTCCCGGCAGTCGCCGGACTCCACGACCAGCGCCACCTGCGTACGCGTCTGCTCGCGGACCAGGTGCTGGTGCACCGCGGCGGTGAGCAGCAGCGACGGGATCGGGGCCAGGTCGGCGTTGGAGTCCCGGTCGGAGAGCACCAGGATGCGGACGCCGTCCTCGATCGCCTCGGAGACGTGCCGGCAGATCTCGGTCAGCCGGGCCTTGATGCCGGCGCCGCCGTCGCGGATCCGGTAGAGACCGGAGACCCGCACCGCCTTGAAGCCCGGCAGGTCACCGTCCTCGTCGATGGAGAGGATCTTGGCCAGCTCGTCGTTGTCGATCACCGGGTAGGGCAGCACGATCTGCCGGCAGCTCGCCGCGCCCGGGTCGAGCAGGTTGCCCTCCGGCCCGATGGTGGACGCCAGGCTGGTCACCAGCTCCTCCCGGATGGCGTCCAGCGGCGGGTTGGTGACCTGGGCGAAAAGCTGGTGGAAGTAGTCGTAGAGCAGCCGCGGCCGGGTGGACAGCGGGGCGATCGGGGTGTCGGTGCCCATCGAGCCGATCGGCTCCGCGCCGCTGCGGGCCATCGGGCCGAGCAGGATCTTCAGCTCCTCCTCGGTGTAGCCGAACGTCTGCTGCCGGCGGCGCACCGAGTCGTGGGTGTAGACGGTGTGCTCCCGCGCCGGCAGGTCGTCCAGCTCGATCAGGCCGGCGTGCAGCCACTCCTGGTAGGGCCGGGCGGCGGCCAGCTCGGTCTTGATCTCGTCGTCGGAGACGATCCGGCCGTTGACGGTGTCGACCAGGAACATCCGGCCCGGCTGCAGGCGGCCCTTGGCCACCACGGTCGCCGGGTCGAGGTCGAGCACGCCCGCCTCGCTGCCCAGCACCACCAGCCCGTCGCTGGTGTGCCACCAGCGGCCCGGACGCAGGCCGTTGCGGTCGAGCACCGCGCCGACGACCTCGCCGTCGGTGAACGCGACCGAGGCGGGACCGTCCCACGGTTCCATCAGGCTGGCGTGGAAGCGGTAGAACGCGCGCTTGTCGGCGCGCATGTCCGGGTCGTTCTCCCACGCCTCGGGGATCATCATGAGCACCGCGTGCGGCAGGCTCCGCCCAGCCAGGTGCAGCAGTTCGAGCACCTCGTCGAAGTTGGCCGAGTCGGACGCGGCCGGGGTGCAGACCGGGAAGACGCGACGGATGTTGCCCGGAATGCTCGGACTCCGGAGCAGCGCCTCCCGGGCCTGCATCCAGTTGCGGTTGCCCCGGATCGTGTTGATCTCGCCGTTGTGCGCGATGAACCGGTACGGGTGCGCCAGCGGCCAGGACGGGAACGTGTTCGTGGAGAAGCGGGAGTGCACCAGCGCGATGGCGCTGTCCACCCGCTCGTCGGTCAACTCCGGATAGAACGCCGGAAGCTGGTCCGGGGTGAGCATGCCCTTCCACACCATCGTCCGGCCGGACAGCGACGGGAAGTAGGCCGGCACGCCCCGCTCGGCGGTCTCCCGCTCGACCTGCTTGCGCAGGCAGAACGCCACCCGGTCCAGGTCGAGCCCGGTCAGCGGATCCCCGGCCGCGCCGGCCGGCGTGCCGGTCAGCCGGCGCGCGGCCACGAAAAGCTGCCGGACCCGGGGCATCGCCGCGAGCGCGGTCTCGCCCAGGTCGGACGCGTCGGTCGGCACCGTACGCCAACCGAGCACCTCGGCGCCCTCGACCAGCGCGTACTTGTCCACCACCTGGCGGGCGCGCGCCTCGGCCGCGTCGTCGTCGGGCAGGAAGACCAGGCCGGTGGCGTACTGCCCGGCCGGGGGCAGCGGGAAGTCGACGGTCGCGCGCAGGAACGCGTCCGGCACCTGGATCATAATCCCGGCGCCGTCACCGGTGTTGTGCTCCGCGCCCCGGGCGCCCCGGTGGTCCAGTCGGCGCAGCGCCCCGAGGCCGTTCGCGACGACCTGGTGCGAACGCCGCCCGTGCAGATCGGCCACGAAGGCCACACCGCAGGCGTCGTGCTCGTACGCGGGGTCGTAGAGACCCGGCGTCGGCGGGGCCGGCTGCGGGCTGTGAGGGTACGGAAAGGCCACCGGGCCTCCTGTCGTCACTCAGGTTGGTACATGGTGGGGACGACGTCGGCCCGCTGGGGTTTATTGAGTCTACGTTAGGGCGTACGGCGCAAGGCCAGTTCAGATTGATCACACTTCCAGATGGTGGGACGTGTAGTCTCGCGCGGTGGATGTCGTACGAGGTGACGTGCTCGACCGGTTGGAGCGGTTCTACGACGCGGTGCCCCGCGACGGCGCCCGCACGGAGGAGTTCGACTCCCTGGTCCTGTTCGTCCGCGACGGCGCCGGCTGGCCGTTCTACGCCCGCCCCCGCCTCGACGCCACCGAGCCGCCCACGCTGGCCGAGGTGACCGCCGTCCGCGCCCGGCAACGCGAGCTGGGCCTGCCGGAGGCGTTCGAGTGGGTGCACGAGCACCAGCCGGACCTGCTGGCGGTGGCCCGCTCGGCGGGGCTGAGCGTGCTGGAGGCGCCGCTCATGCTGCTGGAGGCGGAGCGGCTGCCGGACCCGGCGACGCTCAGCGACGTACCGGTGCGGGTGCTGGATCCGGCGGACCCGAGCTTCGCGGCGGACATCGCGCTGCGCCGGGCCGTCGCCGCGGTCGGCTTCGCCCACGGCGGCACCGCCCGGGGCGAGGCCGGGCCGGCCGAGCGGGACGCCGCGCTCGCCCGGCTGGACGTGGACGCGCTGGAGGAGGAGGCGGCCCGGGTCGCCGACGGCCGGCGGATCTCGGTCCTCGCCGCCACGCCGCAGGACGGCACGCTGGCCAGCGGCATGGCGATGCGGGTCGGCGAGGTCGCGGAGATCGCCGGGGTGGCCACCCTGCCGTCCGCCCGGCGACGCGGCCTCGGCACGGCGGTCACCGCCACGCTGGCCCGGGAGCTGCGCGCCGCCGGCACCGACCTGATCTTCCTGAGCGCGGGCAGCGAGGACATCGCCCGGGTCTACCTGCGGGTGGGCTTCCGCCGCATCGGCACGGCCTGCATCGCCGAGCCGGCCGCGGTCATCTGAGCGCCGACCCGCGCCCGGGTCAGGACGGCGGCTGCCAGTCGGCGGCGGCCGCCGCGGCCGTGTTGCGCAGCCGGGGGCTGATCGTGCCCAGCGCGGCGTCCCGGGCGCGCAACGCCAGCCGGCCCCGGGTCTGCAGCACGGCCGACATCCGGCGGGTCTGCCGGACCATGGTCGCGGCGCGGGGGCGGCGCAGCCGGTCGTAGGCGGCGACCGCGTCCGGCAGCCGCGACTCGCGCAGCAGGCCGGCGAGCGTCGCGGCGTCCTCGAACGCCAGGCAGGCGCCCTGCCCGAGGTGCGGGGGCATGGCGTGCGCGGCGTCGCCGAGCAGCACCACGCCGCCCGGGCCGGCGCCGAAACCGTACGCCCGGGGCAACGGCCGCAGCTCGCGGACCTCCTGCTGCACCACGTCGGCCGGGTCGGTGGCGTCCAGCAGCGTGGCGATCGGCGCGGGCCAGCCGGCGAACCAGCGCTTGAGCAGCGCGAGCTGGATCTCCGGCGGCTCCGGGCGGGGCGCGCCCGCGGCGGTGGCCACCCAGTAGATGCCGCCCCGCCGGGACGCGCCGGCGGTGCCCCGCTCGCCCAGCGACGCGGCCACGAACCGGTAGCCGGCGCCGAGCGTCTCGCCGTTCGGCTGCTGATCGTCGGGGAGCTGCGGGGCCCGGTACCAGGGGATGACCGCCCGCCAGGCGGCACAGCCGGAACTGACCACCGCGGTCTCCGGGGCGAGCTGCCGCCGGATCTCGCTGTCGATGCCGTCGGCCGCGACCACCAGGTCCGCCTCGAACAGGTGCCGGCCGTCGCCCACCGCGGGACGCTCGCCGGCCGACGCGCGCACGCTCCGCACGCTCACCCCGGTCCGCAGCTCCACCCGCTCGCCCAGCCCGGCGATGAGCGCGTCGTGCAGGTCCTCCCGGTGCACCACCACCGGCATCCGGTCGGCCGGCGTGGGGCGGGGCTGCACCAGCCACTGACCGTCCGGGCGGCGGATCCCGCCGTCCGGCAGCGGGGTGGCGATCGCGTCCAGCCCGGCGCCGAGGCCGAGAGCGCGCAACGCGCGTACCCCGTTCGGCCAGAGCACCACGGCGGTCGCCTCCGGCCGGACCCGGTCGGCCTTCTCCAGCAGCGTGACCTGCCAGCCGGAGCGGGCCAGCGCGCCGGCCACCGCCATCCCGCCGAGGCCGGCGCCGACCACCACCGCGCTGCGCATGGCTCCCCCGCTCAGCTGTCCCGGTCCGCCGGGCGCCCGTCGGCGTCCGCCCGACCGGCGGGTTCGGCCGCGTTCGCGCCGCCGGTCGCGGCGCGGTCGCCGGTCCCTTCACGGTCGCCGGTCGCGACGCCGTCGCCGGTCGCGTCCGGGCCGGGTCCGTCGCCGTCCACGGCACGTCCGGTTGACTCCCGGCCGATCGGGTCGGCGTCGTCGGTCGGGTCCCGGTCGGTCGACTCGGCGCCGTCGACCGCGTCCCGCTCGGTGCCGTCGGCCGCTGCCGGCTCCGTCGGTGGCAGCGCGCCGGTCTCCCGGTACGTGTGGAACTGCTCCTCGGTCACCACCCGGTAGCCCTCGGGCGCCACCGTCGCCGCCCCGCCCTCGCGGGCGGCGAGGTCGACCTGGGACACGTCGCCGGACGGCGTCACCGGCACGGTCGGCTCACCCAGCGGGACGAGGTATTCCCGCGGCCCGCGCACCCGGACGAAGTAGGCGAGCGCGCCGAGGAAGACCAGCGCCGCGGTCCAGACGTTGAGCCGGACGCCGAGGATGTGGTTGGCCTCGTCGGTGCGCATCAGCTCGATCCAGAACCGGCCCGCCGTGTAGCCCATCACGTAGAGCGCGAACGCCCGGCCCCGGCCCAGCCGCAGCTTGCGGTCGAGGACCAGCACCAGCGCGGCGACGCCGAGGTTCCAGATCAGCTCGTAGAGGAACGTCGGATGGTAGAGCCCCGGTTGCAGGACCGGGTTGCCGGCGTCGTCCCGCAGCGCGTGACCCGGGTGGTCCGGGTCCATCACGTGCACCTCGAGCCCCCACGGCAGGCTGGTCCGCCCGCCGTAGAGCTCGTTGTTGAACCAGTTGCCCAACCGGCCCACGGCCTGCGCCAGGGGCAGGCCCGGGGCCAGCGCGTCGGCGACCACGGTGAGCGGGATGCCGAGCTGCCGGGCGGCGAGCCAGGCGCCGACCGCGCCGCCGGCCACCGCGCCCCAGATGCCGAGGCCGCCCTCCCAGATGGCGAACGCCTTGAGCGGCTGACCGCCGTCGCCGAAGTATTTCTCCGGCGAGGTGATCACGTGGTAGATCCGGGCGCCGATGATGCCCGCCGGCACCGCCCAGACGGCGATGTCGAGCACCGCGCCGGGAGCGACGCCGCGGCGACGCAGCCGGTATTCGGTGACCACGCAGGCCACCACGATGCCGGCGATGATGCAGAGCGCGTACGCCCGGATGGGAACCGGACCGAGCTGCCAGACGGCGGTGCTGGGGCTGGGCATGGCCGCCAGGGGAGTCATCGGGGCGAGGGTCACGGGTGCACACGGTACCGGTGCGGACCGTGTGCGCGGCACCCCGGGCCGCTCCGCCGCGCGGGTCGGGGCGGCGACGGGCCCGGAGCCGGTTCGCCCCGGGCGGCCCGGAGTGCCGTGGCCGATGCCTGTCGAGCTGACGTCAGAAACGACTCACCACGGCCGGCCGGTCAAGCCGCACCGCGGCGACCCGACCCGGGCCGGGCCGAGCCGGGCCGGGCCGAGCCGGGCCGGGCCGAGCCGGGCCGGGCCGGGCCGAGCCGGGCCGGGCCGGGCCGAGCCGGGCCGGGCCGGGCCGGGCCGGGCCGGGCCGGGTGTCGGCCGTCCGAGGCGCGGCAGGTCGATATCACCGACGACTCAGCTCCAAAGGCAGTCGCAGCCGGCCACGGGCAGCCGATCGGTGTCGGGAACGCGCCGCACCCCGACGAACGCCGCACCCGACTGACGCCGACAACCGACGGACCACCCGACCAGGACGGCACGACCGAGACAGCACGACCCGGACAGCACGACCAGGACGGCGGGCGGGCGGCCGGCGGGACTGCGTCCGCAGGACGGCAGCGTCAGCGGGCCGGGTTGCGGACGCCCTCGGCGAGTTCGGCGCTGAGCTTGCGCAGGGCGGTCAGGCCGGCGGCCTGGTCCGGCGCGTCGAGCACGGTCCGCACCAGCGCGCTGCCCACGATCACCGCGTCGGCGTAGCCGGCGACAGTGGCGGCCTGCGCACCGGTGCCCACGCCCAGCCCGACCCCGACCGGCAGGTCGGTGACCCCGCGCAGCCGGGAGACCAGGATCGGCGCCGCCTCGGAGGTCTGCGCGCGGGCGCCGGTCACTCCCATGATCGCGGTGGCGTAGACGAAGCCCCGGCAGTGCTCGACGGTCATCCGCAGCCGGGCGTCGGTGGAGGACGGCGACACCAGGAACGTCCGGTCGAGGCCGTGCGCGTCGGAGGCGGCCAGCCACTCGGCGGCCTCGTCCGGGATCAGGTCCGGCGTGATGAGCCCGGTGCCACCGGCCGCGGCCATGTCGCGGGCGAACGCGTCGACGCCGTACTGCTCGATCGGGTTCCAGTAGGTCATCGTGACCACCGACGCGCCGGTCGCGGCGACCGCCTCGACGATGCGCAGCGCGTCCGCGGTGCGCACGCCGCCGGCCAGCGCGATGTCGCTCGCCTTCTGGATGACCGGGCCGTCCATCACCGGGTCGGAGTAGGGGATCTCCACCTCGATGACGTCGACGCCCGCCTCCACCATGGCGGTCATGGCGGCGATGCTGCCCTCGACGGTCGGGAACCCGGCCGGCATGCAGCCGACCAGCACTGCCCGCCCGTCGGCCCGGGCCTTGTCGAACGCGACCCCGATGCGGCTCACGCTGTCACTCCTTGTCGAGGATGCCGAAGTACGCCCCGGCGGTGTGCACGTCCTTGTCACCCCGGCCGGAGAGGTTGACCACGATCACCGGCTCGCGGCCCAGCTCGGCGGCGAGCTCCGGGGCGATCCGCCGGGCGCCGGCCAGCGCGTGCGCGCTCTCGATCGCCGGGATGATCCCCTCGGTGCGGCAGAGCAGCTCGAAGGCGGCCATCGCCTCGGCGTCGTCGACCGGCAGGTAGGTGGCCCGGCCGGCGTCGTGCAGCCAGGCGTGCTCCGGCCCGACACCCGGGTAGTCCAGGCCGGCCGAGATCGAGTGCGACTCGATGGTCTGGCCGTCGGCGTCCTGCAGCACGTACGTGCGGGTGCCGTGCAGCACGCCCGACGAGCCGCCGGTGATGCTGGCGGCGTGCCGGCCGGTCGCCACGCCCTCGCCGCCGGCCTCGAAGCCGTAGAGCCGCACGTCGGCGTCGGGCACGAAGGCGTGGAAGATACCCAGCGCGTTGGAGCCGCCGCCGACGCACGCCGCGACCGCGTCCGGCAGCGCGCCGGTCAGGTCCAGGCACTGCTGGCGGGCCTCCACGCCGATGCCCCGCACGAAGTCCCGCACCATCTCGGGGAACGGGTGCGGGCCGGCGGCGGTGCCGATCAGGTAGTGGGTGTCCTCGACGTTGGCGACCCAGTCGCGCATCGCCTCGTTCATCGCGTCCTTGAGCGTGCGCGAGCCGGCCGTCACCGGGACCACGGTGGCGCCGAGCATGCGCATCCGGGCCACGTTGAGCGCCTGCCGCTCGGTGTCCACCTCGCCCATGTAGACCACGCACTCGAGGTCGAACAGCGCGGCGGCGGTCGCGGTGGCCACGCCGTGCTGCCCGGCCCCGGTCTCCGCGATCACCCGGCGCTTGCCCATCCGCCTGGTGAGCAGCGCCTGACCGAGCACGTTGCGGATCTTGTGGGCCCCGGTGTGGTTCAGGTCCTCGCGCTTGAGCAGGATCCGCGCCCCCACCTGGGCGGAGAGCCGCCGGGCCTCGTACAGCTCGGAGGGCGTGCCGGCGTAGTCACGCAGCAGGGCGTCGAACTCGGCGAGGAACTCGTCGTCGCCCATCGCCTTCCGGTAGGCCGCGTCCAGCTCGTCCAGCGCGGCGACCAGCGCCTCGGGGACGAACCGGCCGCCGAACCGGCCGAAGTGACCGGCGGAGTCGGGAACCTGGCCGGCTGCGGGTGCGGCGCTCATCGCGGGCGTCCTCTCGGATCGGGTGACCCGGCGCGGCTCAGCGCACCGGGCGGGGCGTGGCCGGGTGGTTACCGGCGTTGACCAGCTCGGCGACCGCCTCGCGCGGGCTCTTCTGGGTGACCAGGCCCTCACCCACCAGGACGGCGTCGGCGCCGGCCGAGGCGTACCGGATGAGGTCGTGCGGACCGCGCACCCCCGACTCGGCGATCTTGACGACGCTGCTCGGCAGGCCGGGCGCGATCCGCTCGAACACCGAGCGGTCGACCTCCAGGGTACGCAGGTCGCGGGCGTTGACACCGATCACCTGCGCACCCGCCTCCAGGGCCCGGTCCGCCTCCTCCTCGGTGTGCACCTCGACCAGCGCGGTCATGCCCAGCGACTCGATCCGCTCCAGCAGCCCCATGAGCGCGTTCTGCTCCAGGGCGGCGACGATCAGCAGCACCAGGTCGGCGCCGTGCGCGCGGGCCTCGTGCACCTGGTAGCTGGAGACCACGAAGTCCTTGCGGAGCACCGGCACGTTCACCGCGGCCCGCACGGCGGCCAGGTCGTCCAGCGACCCGCCGAACCAGCGGCCCTCGGTCAGCACGCTGATCGCCCGCGCGCCACCGGCCGCGTAGTCGCCGGCCAGGTCGGCCGGGTCGGCGATCTCGGCCAGCCGTCCCTTGGACGGCGACGAGCGCTTCACCTCGGCGATCACGGCCACGCCGGGCCGGCGCAGCGCCGCGTACGCGTCGAGCGGCGGCGGCGCGGCCGCGGCCAGCTCACGGATCCGCTCCAGCGGAATCTGCTCCTGCCGCCGGGCGACGTCCTCACGCACGCCGGCCAGGATCTCGTCGAGCACGCCTGCGGACGTCGCCGCTCCGGCGTCGTCCCCCTCCGCGTGCGCATGCTCAGCAGTCACCAACGGACTCCCCTCTCCGGGCGTCATGGGCCGATGCTAGGGGGCGCCACCTGGCGACACGTGCCGGGGGGTATGGCGCACCTCACCACATGGGCTGTGGCATGATGGCCGACTTCCGGTGAACGCGGTGTCACGCAGCGCCACCTGATGCATCGACCGCCGCCCATGCCCTATCTCACCACGGCCGGGCGCGCGCCGCAGGTCGGCTGTGACCAAGCTCAAGGACCTCCGGCCCTGCCCAGGTCGCACCCGCTGCCGGACCGTTGACCTGTGCTTCACGGCGACGAAACGTGAGACCGGCAGCATCGTCCTCGGGCAGACTCGTCGAGGCGGCTGCCGACCGTCACCAAAACGATCTCGTGTGGGGTGAACCATGAGCGCCAACGGGCCGAACCAGAATCTCGGACTGACGACCATCTCCCGGACCGTCGCCTCGCTCGCCGTCGGGGTGGTGCACACGCTCGAACGCGCCGCGGCGGGCGACGGGCGGACGCGTACCGCCCGGGGCAACGCCTGGGAGGCGGTCTGCGCCGACCGGGCCCGGGCCGCCCAGCGTCGCGAGTTGGAGCGGCTGGTGGCCGAGCTGACCGCCGCCCGGGCCGCGGCCCGCGAGCGCCGCGAGGCGCGCGAGGCGCAGCCGGTCAGCTGACCGTCGGGTCCTCACCCCGGTCCAACGCGTCCCACGCGTCCCGGGTGCCCCGCTCGACCGCCGGCCGGTCCGCGTCGGCGGACCCGGCCGGCCCCGCCGGCCGCCGCTCGTAGCGCGCGCCCATCGCCGGCCACCCGGCGCCGCGGGCCGTGGTGAACGCCCCGCCGGTCGCCAACGCCAGGCCACCCGCCAGCACCAGCGCCGGCCACTGCCGGCTCACCCCGGCCTCGGTCAGCCCGACGCCGCCGCCGACCGCCACGGCCAGCCCGACGCCGGTGAGCAGCAGGCCCAGCGACCGGCGCAGCCGCCCCCCGGTGGCCAGCACCGCGCCGCCGCCGGCCAGCCCGACGTAGGCCAGCGCCGACACCCAGGGCAGCAGGTCCGCGCCGGTGCGGGTCCGCTGCCCGGCCGGCAACGCGCCGCGCGCGCTCGGCTCCACCGACCAGCCCCGGGTCACCGCCCACGCCGCCAGGCCCGCCCCGGCCAGGCAGAGCAGCACCGCGTACGCCAGCTCGCGCCGGCCCCGGGCGGCGGTCCGGCCGGCCGCGGCGGTGACCGGCGCGCTCATCGGGCCGGCCGCAACGTCTCGGCGGCGGCGATCGCGGCCAGCACGGCGGCGGCCTTGTTCCGGGTCTCCTGGTCCTCCGCGGCGGGATCGGAATCGGCCACCACCCCGGCACCGGCCTGCACGTAGGCCCGGCCGTTCCGGATCAGCGCGGTGCGGATGGCGATCGCCATGTCCAGGTCGCCGCCGAAGGCGAAGTAGCCGACGGTGCCGCCGTAGACGCCGCGGCGGACCGGCTCCAGTTCCTCGATGATCTCCATGGCCCGCACCTTGGGCGCGCCGCTGAGCGTGCCGGCGGGGAACGTCGCGGCCAGCGCGTCGAACGCGGTGCGGTCGTCGCGCAGCTCGCCGACCACGGTCGAGACGATGTGCATGACGTGGCTGTAGCGCTCGATGGTGGCGAACTCCGGCACCTGCACCGTGCCCGGGCGGCAGACCCGGCCCAGGTCGTTGCGGCCCAGGTCGACCAGCATGACGTGCTCGGCGCGTTCCTTCGGGTCGGCGAGCAGCTCGGCGGCGAGCCGGGCGTCGGAGTCGGCCGACCCGCCGCGCGGCCGGGTGCCGGCGATCGGGTGCAGCAGCGCCCGGCGTCGCCCGTCCGGGCCGGCGCTCACCTTGAGGTGTGCCTCCGGCGACGAGCCGACGATGTCGAAGCCGTCGAAGCGCAGCAGGTACATGTACGGGCTGGGGTTGGTGGTCCGCAGCACCCGGTAGACGTCGAGCGGGTCGGCGTCGGTGGCGCGTTCGAAGCGCTGGCTGAGCACGATCTGGAAGCACTCGCCGGCCCGGATCGCCTCCTTGGCCGCCTCCACCGCCTTCGGGTAGCCGCCGTCGGGCGTCCGGCTGGTCACCTCGCCCACGCCCGGCCGGCCGACCGTGGCGACCATGGGCGGGATCGGTCGGGACAGCGCGGTGGTCATCGCGTCCAGCCGGCCCACCGCGTGGTGGTAGGCGGCGGCCACCCGCTCCGGCCGGTCGGGCGCGTCCGGCGGGGGCAGCACCGCGTTGGCGACCAGGATCGCCGAGCCCTCGTAGTGGTCGAGCACCACCAGGTCGGTGGCGAGCATCATGCCCAGCTCGGGCACGTCCAGCTCGTCCTCGGTCAGCTCCGGCAGCTTCTCGAACCGGCGGACCAGGTCGTAGCCGAGGTAGCCGACCAGGCCGCCGGTCAGCGGCGGCATGTCCCCGCCCGGGTCCCAGGCCGGGCCGGCGAGCGCGGCGACGGTCTCCCGCAGCACGGTGACCGGGTCGCCGGAGGCGGGCACGCCGGCCGGCGGGGCGCCGGTCCAGCTCGCCTCGCCGTCGCGCTCGGTGAGCGTGGCGGCGCTGCGGACGCCGATGAACGAGTAACGCGACCAGGCCGTGCCGGCCGAGCCGACGCCCTGCTCGGCGGACTCCAGCAGGAACGTGCCGGGACCGCCGGCGAGCTTGCGGTAGACCCCGACCGGGGTCTCCGCGTCGGCCAGCAGCCGCCGGGTGACCGGCACGACCCGCCAGCGGGCGGCCAGCTCGGCGAACCCGGACCGGCCCGGGGTGACGGCGCCGTCGGTCACGGGGTCACCTCCGGCGAGCTGACCGGGAGGTCGGTGAAGAAGCAGGTGCGGTGCCCGGTGTGGCAGGCCGCGCCGACCTGCTCCACGCTGACCAGCAGCGCGTCGCCGTCGCAGTCCAGCGCGACCGAGCGGACGTACTGGTGGTGGCCGGAGGTGGCGCCCTTGACCCAGTACTCCCTGCGGCTGCGGGACCAGTAGGTGGCCCGGCCGGTGGTGAGCGTGCGGTGCAGCGCCTCGTCGTCCATCCAGGCGACCATCAGCACCTCACCCGAGTCGTGCGCGCGGACCACGGCGGCGACGAGGCCGTCCGGGCCGCGGCGCAGCTTGGCCGCGATGGCCGGGTCGAGCCGGGAGGGGCGGGCCGGGCCGGGGCCGGGGCACCGCCGGGGCGGGTGGGTGCGCCGGTCACCGGCGCGTCAGAGGCGGGCACGGTTGACCATTCTCCCGCACGCGGGGCCGGCACCGAAGTCGCGTCCCGGGTGACGGGCGGCACCGCGTGCAGCGCGCGGGCGAGCTGACCGAGGTAGCGGTCCACCCGGCCGTCGGCCAGCGCCTCGGCGAGGTCGGCGCCGGCCACCGCGGTGACCTCGTCGGCGTACGGGCGGACCAGCGGGACGATCCCGGTGACCAGGCGCCCGGCGGCGGCGCCGACCTCGGTCGGGTCGCCGGCGCGCAGCCCGAGGCAGAGCAGCATGTCGGCGCGGTAGCCGGGCGGCGCGACCGGCAGGTCCAGCGCGGCGGTCAGGGCGGCCCGCCGGGACACCACCCGGACCGACGGGTTGGCCAGCCGGAGCACCGAGGGGCAGAGCCGGGCCAGGTCGGCGGCGGCGAACCGGACGCCGATCGGGTCGCCGGCCAAGCGGGCGCCGGCCACCTTGCCCAGGGTGGCGATCAACTCCTCCAGGCGCGGCTCGTCGGCGGGCTGGCAGAGCACCGGCAGGTCGATCCGGCGGCGCCACTCCGGCACCGCCCAGAGCAGCCGGGCGGGCGCGGTGACCGGGAGCCCGAACGCCCAGTCGGCGGGCTGGCCGAGGCGGTGCACCCAGGAGCGGACGTCGCGGGAGGCCACCGAGACGTGCACCAGGCGGCCGTCGAACTCGGTCAGGTAGGCGCGTCGCGCGGCGTAGGGGTCGGTGGGGCGGGGGCGGGTCGACGAGGCGGGCCGGTCGTCGTCGGCCGCGACGAGCACGTCCACGTCGACGTCGCTGTGCTCGGTGGCGGCCCGCCGGGCGTGGCTGCCACGCAGCATGATCCCGACGACCGGGCGGTCCGCGGCCTGCCGGAGGCGGGCGGCCCAGTCGTCGAGGAATCCGGACTCGGGCAACGAAGCGGGACCCACCGCGACATGGTGCCGGAAGTCCGATCTTCGGCGCAATGACCGATGGCGGACCGGGTGTCCGCTGCGGGCGACTTCAGCCCAGTTCCTCCTCGGCGCGCCGGTACGCGTCGATCTTGTGGTCGAGCACCTTCAGGTCCTCGGTCAGCTCGGCCATCCGGGTCAGCACCCGTACCCGGTGGGCCTCGAACAGCGCCCGGCGCGCGCCGAGCGTGCGGTCGCCCTGCCGGGCCAGCTCGGCGTAGCGGCGCATGTCCCGCACCGGCATGCCGGTGCGGCGCAGCCGGGTGAGCAGGAACAGCCAGCTCACGTCGGCCTCGGTGTAGCGCCGGCGGCCGGCGGAGTCCCGCCCGACCGGGGCGACCAGGCCCTCCTGCTCGTACCAGCGCAGCGTGTAGGTGGTGAGGCCGACCCGCTCGGCCGCCTCGCCGACGCTGAGGCTCTTCTCCCGGATACCGATGTCCACCCGACCAGGCTTCCAGTTCGAGCCCACTCGAAGTCAACCGCCATTGCCCGGCGGAAGGAATTCATCTAGCGTTGATTTCAACGGTTGACGAATTGTCGGAGGCGGTCATGGACGGCGCGGTGTCGGTCCGTGACCTGGTGGTCGACCGGGGTGGGCGGCGGGTGCTGCACGGCATCAGCTGCGACGTCCCCCGGGGCACGGTCACCGGGTTGCTCGGGCCCAGCGGCAGCGGCAAGACCACGCTGATGCGGGCGGTGGTCGGCGTGCAGACGATCGGCGGCGGCACGGTCGACGTGCTCGGCCGGCCCGCCGGCTCGGCCGAGCTGCGTCGCCGGGTCGGCTACCTCACCCAGGCGCCCAGCGTCTACGCCGACCTCACGGTCCGGGAGAACGCCCGCTACTTCGCCGTGCTCCAGGGCCGGGGCCGCGCCGAGGCCGACCGCGCCGTGACCGACGTCGGCCTGGCCGCCGCGGCCGACCAACTGGTCGGCACGCTCTCCGGCGGCCAGCGCAGCCGCGCCTCGCTCGCCTGCGCCCTGGTCGGCGACCCGGAGCTGGTCGTCCTCGACGAGCCCACGGTCGGGCAGGACCCGGTCCTGCGGGCCGACCTGTGGGCCCGGTTCCACGCCATGGCCGCCGCCGGCACCACGCTGCTGGTCTCCAGCCACGTGATGGACGAGGCGGCGCGCTGCGACCGGTTGCTGTTGATCCGCGAGGGCCGGCTGGTCGCCGACGACACCCCGGCCGCGGTCCGCGCCGCCACCGGCGTGAACGACCTGGAGGAGGCGTTCCTCCGCCTGATCCGCGACGGCGAGTCGGAGGCCACGTCATGAACGGTCGCATCCTGGCCGCCACCACCGGCCGGATCCTGCGCCAGCTCCGGCACGACCGGCGCACCGTCGCGCTGCTCCTCGTGGTCCCGGCCGTGCTGCTCACGCTGGTCTACTTCATGTACGTCGACCAGCCCACCCCACCCGGCCAGCCGAGCACCTTCGACCGGGTCGCCCTGATCATGCTGGGTTTCTTCCCGTTCATCATCATGTTCCTGGTGACCAGCATCGCCATGCTCCGCGAGCGCACCACCGGCACGCTGGAGCGGCTGCTCACCACCCCGCTGGGCAAGCTCGACCTGCTCTTCGGCTACGGCATCGCGTTCGGCCTGGCCGGGGTGCTCCAGTCCACCGTGGCCTCGCTGGTGGCCTACCAGGTGTTCGGGCTGGACACCGCCGGCAGCCCGTGGCTGGTCGTGCTGATCGCCGGCGTGAACGCGGTGCTGGCCGTGGCGCTCGGCCTGCTCTGCTCGGCATTCGCCCGCACCGAGTTCCAGGCGGTGCAGTTCATGCCGGTGGTGGTCGCCCCGCAACTGCTGCTCTGCGGGCTGTTCGTGCCGCGCGACCAGATGGCCGGCTGGCTCCAGGCGGTCAGCGACGCGCTGCCGCTGTCGTACGCGGTCGAGGCGCTCCAGGAGGTCGGCGCGCACGCCGACCCGACCGGCACCATGTGGCGCGACGTGGCGATCGTGGCCGGCGCGGCGGTGGTCGCGCTGGTGCTGGCCGCCGCGACGCTGCGCCGGCGCAGCGGATGACCCCGCGCCGCGACGCCGCCGATCCGGCGCGCTCGCGTCGCACCGGGCGGCGGCCCGGCAACCCGGACACCCGCGAGGCGATCCTGAACGCGGCCCGGGAGGCGTTCGCCGAGCGCGGCTACGACGCCACGCCGATCCGGGCGGTCGCGTCCGTCGCGGGGGTCGACCCGGCGCTGGTGCACCACTACTTCGGCACCAAGGAGGACCTGTTCCGCGCCGCCATGGCGATCC
Source organism: Micromonospora ferruginea (assembly GCF_013694245.2). Classification (NCBI taxonomy): domain Bacteria; kingdom Bacillati; phylum Actinomycetota; class Actinomycetes; order Micromonosporales; family Micromonosporaceae; genus Micromonospora; species Micromonospora robiginosa. The sequence goes on along the minus strand of NZ_CP059322.2, from coordinate 648,685 downwards.
CGGTCGACCCGGCCGCGCTGGTGCCGCGGGTCATGGCGGGCGGCCCGGACGAGGTCGGCGAGCGGCTGGTCCGCACGTTCCTGTCGGTCTGGGACTCGCCGGCGGGCGTGGCCGCGGTGGCCCTGCTCCGCTCCGCGGTGAGCAACCAGTGGACCGCCCGGCTGCTGCGGGAGTTCCTGACCACGCAGATCCTGCGCCGGGTGGTCGCCCAGCTCGACCTGGACCCGGCCGAGGTGCCGCTGCGCGGCGCGCTGGTCGCCACCCAGATCGCCGGCCTGGCCATGATGCGTTACGTGATCCACCTGGAGCCGGTCGCGTCCGCGTCGCCGGACACGCTGGCCGCCACGATCGGACCGACCCTCCAGCGCTACCTCACCGGCCCGCTGGAGCAGACCCGCTGACGGGTCCGCTCCAGCCCCCTGTGGGACCCGCACGATCAGCGGGTCTGTTCCAGCCCTGCCGGACCCGCACGATCAGCGGGTCTGTTCCAGCCAGGACGCGTAGAGCAGGGCGTAGACCGAGTCGGTGTCGCGCACCAGCTCCTCGTGCGGGCCGCGCTGGACGATCCGGCCCCGGTCCACCACGATCACCTCGTCGGCCGCCTGCGCGGTGGACAGCCGGTGCGCGATGGCCAGCGTGGTGCGCCCCCGGGTGACCGCGTCGAGGGTGCGCTGCAGGCGGACCTCGGTGGCCGGGTCGACCGCGCTCGTCGCCTCGTCCAGCACCAGTAGGTCCGGGTCGGCCACGTAGGCGCGGGCCAGCGCCACGAGCTGCCGCTCGCCGACGCTCAGCGCCTCGCCGCGCTCACCGACCGGCGTGTCCAGGCCGGACGGCAGCCCGTCCAGCCAGTCGGCGAGGCCCAGCTCGGTGAAGGCGGCGGTGAGCCGCGCGTCGGTCAGGTCGGGCCGGGCGAAGCGGACGTTCTCCCCGACCGTGGCGTCGAACAGGAAGCCGTCCTGCGGCACCATCACCACCCGGGTGCGCAGCGAGTCGAAACGCACCCGGCGCAGGTCGAGGCCGGAGAGCAGCACCTCGCCCTCGGTCGGGTCCATCAGTCGGGTGAGCAGCTTGGCGAACGTGGTCTTGCCGCTGCCGGTCTCCCCCACCACCGCCACCCGGCTCTTCGCCGGGATGTCCAGCGTCACGCCGTGCAGCACCGGCGGCCCGCCCGGGTAGGCGAACGTCACGCCGGCGAAGCGGACGTCGAGCGGACCGGACGGCAGCTCCCGGCCCTGCTCGCCCGGGTCGGCCACGTCCGGGGCGACGTCCAGCACGTCGAGCACCCGGCGCCAGCCGGCGATCGCGTTCTGCGCCTCGTTGAGCACCTCGGTGGCGATCTGCACCGGCTGGATGAAGAGCGTGACCAGGAACAGGAACGCGGTGAGCTGGCCGACCGACAGGGTGCGGTCGACGCCGAGGCTCACCCCGACCACCACCACGCCGGCCAGCGCCAGGCCGGCGGCCAGCTCACCGACCGAACTGCCCACGATGCTGATCCGGATGGCCCGCTGCTGGGCCAGCCGCTGCCCGTCGATCGCCGCGTCCAGCCGGCGCGCGGTGCGCCCGGAGATCCCGTACGCCCGGATCACCGGGGCGCCCACCACGCTCTCGCCGATCGCGCCGAGCAGCGTGCCGGTGCGCTGCCGGACCAGGCCGTACGCGCCGGCCAACCGGCGCTGCAACAGCCGGATGATCAGCACCGCGGGCGCGAACGCGACGAGCACCACGAGCGTCAACTGCCAGGAGTACGCGAGCATCACCGCCGTGGTGACCACCAGTTGGCCCAGGTTGACGATGAGGATCACGCCGCCCCACTGGAGGAACTGGGTGATCTGGTCGACGTCGCTGGTGACCCGGGAGACCAGCGACCCGCGCCGCTCCGACTGCTGGTGCAGCATGGACAGGTCGTGCACGTGCCGGAACGCGCGGGTGCGCACGCCGGCCAGGGCGGTCTCGCTGACCGTGAACAGCCGGCGCATCATCAGGTAGCCGCAGGTGGTGGTGACCACCAGCACGGCGGCGGTGATCGTCACGGTCAGCGAGATGACGCCCAGGTCGAGGCCGCCGACGATGCCGTGGTCGATGCCGCGCTGCACCGCCACCGGCACGGCCACCCGGCCGACCATGTAGATCAGCGCCAGCGCCAACGTGCCGGCGAGCCCGGTCTTCAGCTCCGGGGAGAGCGCCAGCCCTCGCCGCAGCGTCCCCCAGGTCGACTCGGTCCGCTCCTCGGCGGCGACACTGCTCACCGGGCCCGCCTTTCGTTCGCGACTGCGGGGCTCCGCTTCGCTGCGCTCCTCGCGCTCACCGGTCCACCTCGATCTCCAGGCCGGAGGTCATCGGGATGACCTCGTCGTACGTGCGGCTCTGCTCGCGCTCCTGCTCGGCCTGCTCGTACGCGGTGACCAGGTCGGCGTAGCCGGGCACGGTGGCCAGCAGCTCGGGGTGGGTGCCGCGGGCGACCACCCGGCCGTGCTCCACGTAGATCACCTCGTCGGCGAGCGCGATGGTGGCCCGCCGGTAGGCGACCACCAGGATCGACGTGGGCGCGCCGCCCTCGGCCGGTGCGCGCAGGCCGGCCAGGATGGCCGCCTCGACCCGGGGGTCGACGGCGCTGGTGGCGTCGTCGAGCACCAGCAGCCGGGGCCGGCCGGCGATCGCCCGGGCCAGCGTGAGGCGTTGCCGCTGCCCGCCGGAGAGCGAGGTGCCCCGCTCGCCGACCATGGTGTCCAGCCCGTCCGGCAGCGCGGCCACGAAGCCGTCCGCCTCGGCCAGCCGCAGCGCCGCCCACACCTCGTCGTCGCCGATGCCGGCGCGGTCGAGCGTGATGTTGGCCCGGACCGTGTCGTCGAAGACGAACGGCACCTGGGCCACCAGCGCCACGGTGGCGGCGAGCGAGGCGGCGGTCAGGTCGCGCACGTCGACGCCGTCCAGCGTGACCCGGCCGGTGTGCGGGTCGACCAGGCGCACGGCCAGCGAGGTGATGGTGGACTTGCCGGCGCCGGTCGGCCCGACCAGGGCGACCGTCTTGCCGGCCGGCACGGTGAAGGTCACCTCGCCGAGCACCTCGGCGCCGGGCAGGTGCGCCTCGGCCGGCTCGTACGCGAAGTGGACGTCGGTGAAGCCCAGCGTGGCCGGCGCGCGGGTGGGCGGGTCGAGCGTCACCTCGCCGTACGGCATCTCGCCGGTGGCGTCGAGGACCCGGCGGACCCGGTCCCAGCCGGCGACGCTGCGCGGCAGCTCGGCCAGCACCCAGCCGATGGCCCGCACCGGGAACGCCAGCACGGTGAACAGGAACGCCACGCTGACCAGCTCGGTCACCGTGATCGCGCCCTGGCGGAGCCGGACCGCGCCGACCACCAGCACGGCGAGCGTGCCGAGGCTGGGCAGCGTCTCCAGCATCGGGTCGAAGACTCCGCGCAGCCGGCCGACGGAGATCAGCGCGTCGCGCAGCTCGCCGGCGCGGGCGGCGAAGCGGGCCGTCTCCTGCGACTCGCGGCCCATGGTCTTGACGACCAGCGCGCCGTCGAAGCTCTCGTGCGCGATGCCGCTGACCTCGGCGCGCAGCCGCTGGGCCCGGGCCTGCCGGGGGGCCATCCGGCGGGAGTAGACCACGTTGAGCGCGAACAGCGCGGGGAAGACGGCGAGGCCGACCAGGGCGAGCGCCCAGTCGGTGAGGAACAGCGAGGCGACGGCGCCGACCAGCATCACCAGCGTGCCGACCGCGAACGGCAGCGGCGCGATCGGGTACCAGGCGGCCTCCACGTCGGAGTTGGCGTTGGACAGCAGCGTGCCGGTGGAGTTGCGGTGGTGCCAGGCCAGCGGCAGGTCGAGGTAGCGGCGGGTGACCCGGCGGCGGTAGGCGGCCTGGAGCCGATACTGCATGTAGCCGGCGCCGAGCCGCCGGCCGAAGATGCCGACCACCCGCAGCACGCTGATCCCGAACAGCGCGGCCGCGGCGAGCGCGAGCGCACCGGTGGCCACCGAGCCGCGCTCGACCGCCGGCACCACCACGTCGCCGACCACCGCGCCGACGACGTACGCGCTGGCGATCACGAGCAGGCCGAAGAGCACGCTGCCGGTGACCGCCACCGCGAAGATCCGGGGTTGTTCCCGGATCGCCCGGCCGAGCACCCGTAGTCCCCTGCCGAGCACGTCCCGACTTGTCCCGCTCGCCACGCTCTCCCCCGCCGTAAGCCGCAGTTATCTCCACCATCCTTACCGCTCGCCGCCACCTCCGCCGACCGGCCGGGATATGTCCGCCGTCACGTTCCCACGCGCCGCGGGCCGGCGGCCGGCCACCGCCGTCGTGACCGGCCACGCCGCGCCGATCGGCCGGATCGGGCCTACGATCGGCAGATGCCGCGGTACGCCCGGGCGGAGCGCGAGGCGCTCGCCGACCTGATGCTGGAACTCGGACCGGACGCGCCGACGGTCAACGAGGGGTGGACCACCCGTGACCTGGCGGCGCACCTGCTGGTGCGGGAGCGCCGGCCGGACGCGGCCGGCGGGATCCTGCTGCCGCCGCTGCGCGGTCACGGCGAGGCGGTCCGCCTGCGGGTCGCTGCCGGCCCCTACGCCGACCTGGTCGGCCGGGTCCGCCGCCCGCCGGTGTGGAGCCCGGTGAGCAATCCGCTCACCGACGAGCTGGCCAACGCGGTGGAGTTCTTCATCCACCACGAGGACGTCCGGCGTGCCGGCGCCGGCTGGCATCCACGCGACCTGCCGACCGGCCAGCAGGCGATGCTCTGGAAGCGGGTCGGCCTGCTGGCGCGGATGGCGCTGCGGCGGTTCCCCGCCGAGGTGCTGGTGCAGGCGCCGGGGCACGGCGAGGTCCGGGTGGGCCGGGGTGGCGAGCGGCTGCGGCTGGTCGGCGCGCCGGGCGAGCTGATCCTGTTCCTGAGCGGCCGGCAGCGGGTGGCCCGGGTGCAGGTGGACGGCCCGACCGGGGCCGCGGACCGGTTGCGCGCCGCCGAGCTGGGGTTCTGACCGAGCGTACGCGGGCGATGACAATCGCATTGTGAAAATTGCACATCCCAGCGATGGATACCGATTCCCCCTGCCGTACGCTCCTGCCCGCCGGTCGAGACCACGGACGGCGGACAGGGGGCACGGATGCGCGGCTACGCGCTCTCGGCGCTGCACGAGCCACCGTTCCCGGCCCGGCGGCACCCCGCCGTGGACCGGGTCTCCGCGGAGAGCGCCGACTGGGTACGCGACCTCGGCCTGGTCGGTGATCCGGCCGGGCAGCGCAGGCTGGCCGGCGCGCACGCCGCGGAGCTGGCCGGGCGGGCCTGCCCGGAGTCGACCCTGGCCGGCCTGCGCCTGCTCACCGACCTGATCACCTGGCTGTTCGTGGTGGACGACGCCTGCGACGACGACGACCTGGGCGTCGATCCCACCCGGCTGGCGCCCACCGTGGCGGCGTTGCTGACCGTGCTCGACCGGCACGGCGACCCGGCCGCGCCCGAGCCGACCGGCGCCGGGCCGCTCGCGGTGGCCCTGCACGACCTGTGCCGGCGGGTCCGCGACGCGCAGCGGCCCGCGCTGCTGCTGCGCCTGGTCAGCCAGTTGCGGGAATACCTGCTGGCGCTGCTCTGGGAGGCGGCGAACCGGGAGCACCGGCGAGTGCCCGGGGTGGCCGAGTACGTGCAGATGCGCCGGCACACCGGCGGCGTACGCCCCAGCTTCACGGTGACCGACCTGGCCCGTCCGGAGCGCTCCGGTCCCGCCCGGCGGGCCGATCCGGCGCTGACCGCGCTGGACGCGCTCGCCACCGACCTGGTCTGCTGGTGCAACGACCTGTTCTCGTACGACAAGGAACGCGGCCTCGCCCCGGCGACGCACAACCTGGTCACCACGATCGCCGGCGAGACCGGGCAGGGCGAGGAGGCGGCGCTGCGCGCGGCGGCCGCCCGGTTCAACGCGGCGCTGGCCGCCTACGCGGAGCGGGACGCGGCGCTGGTGGCGGTCGCCGACGACGGGACGAGGGCGTTCCTGGCCACCCGGCGGGACTGGGTGCGGGCCACCTACGACTGGTCCCGCGCCGCCGCCAGGTACGCCTGAGCCGCACCCCCGACCGTTCGGCACTAGCCGCTGCCCGGGTGCACGCAATACTCTTCGGTAACCGCAGACCGGCGTGACCCCCGTCACGTCCCTCCACCCCTGAAGGCGGCTACCACGATGGCTCTCGATGTACCGTACCGTTCCGTACCGGACATGTTCCTCAAGCGCGTGGCGGATTCCCCCGACCGGCACGCGTTCGCCCACCCCGCCCAGGACGACTCGGGCCCGGTCTGGCTGACGTGGGAGCAGGTCGGGCAGCGCGCCAAGGCGATCGCGGCCGGGCTGCACGGGCTCGGTGTGGGCCTCGAGGATCCGGTGGCGATCCTGGCCAACACGCGGCTGGAATGGGTGCTCGCCGACTTCGGCGTGATGTGCGCCGGCGGGGCCACCACCACCGTCTACCCGACCACCGAGCCGGAGGACGCGGTCTACATCCTCGCCGACTCCGGCTCGCGCGTGCTGTTCGCGGAGAACCCGGCCCAGGCGGCGAAGATCGCCGGCGCCGAGCTGCCGGCGCTGACCCACGTGGTGCTCCTCGACGGCGCGGCGGACCCGGCCGCCGGCGTCCCGCAGCTCACCCTCGCCGAGCTGGAGGAGCGCGGCGCGGCCACGCTGGCCGCCGAGCCGGACCTGGTCGACCGGCTGGTCGCCGGCATCGGCCCGGACCACCTGGCCACCCTGATCTACACCTCGGGCACCACCGGCCGGCCCAAGGGCGTGGAGCTGCTGCACGGCGGCTGGTGCTGGGAGGGCGTGGCGCAGGCCGAGCTGGGCCTGCTGCGCGTCGACGACCTGCAATACCTGTGGTTGCCGCTGTCCCACTCGTTCGGCAAGACGCTGCTCTGCGGCGCCACCCACGTCGGCCTGCCCACCTACGTCGACGGCCGGGTGGACAAGCTGGTCGAGCTGCTCGGCGTGGTGCGGCCGACGCTGATGTGCGGCGCGCCCCGGGTCTTCGAGAAGGTCTACAACAAGGCCGTGACCACCGCGCAGTCCGCCGGCGGCGCGAAGGCGAAGATCTTCGCCTGGGGGGTCGCGGTCGGCAAGGAGAAGGTCGCGCTGGAGCAGGCCGGCAAGCCGGTCCCGGCCGGGCTGCGACTGAAGTACGGGCTGGCCGAGAAGCTGGTGTTCAGCAAGCTCCAGGCCCGGCTCGGCGGCCGGATGCGGGTGCTGGTCTCCGGCGCGGCGCCGCTGAGCCAGGAGATCGCCACCTTCTTCGCCGCCGCCAACCTGCCCATCTCCGAGGGGTACGGCCTCACCGAGACCAGCGCCGGCGCGTTCGTCAACCCGCCCGACGGGCTCAAGATCGGCAGTGTCGGCCGGGCCATGGGCGACCTGGAGTGCCGCATCGACACCGACGGCGAGATCCTGGTCCGCGGTCGCCCGGTCATGCGCGGCTACCACAACCTGCCCGGGGAAACGGCGGAGGCGTTCACCGACGACGGTTTCTTCCGCACCGGCGACATCGGCACCCTCGACGACGACGGCTACCTGCGCATCACCGACCGCAAGAAGGACCTGGTCAAGACGTCCGGCGGCAAGTACGTCGCGCCGTCGCACATCGAGGGCGTGTTCAAGGCCGTCTGCCCGTACACCTCGCAGGCGGTGGTGATCGGGCAGGCCCGCAACTACTGCACGATGCTGGTGACGCTGGACCCGGACGCGATCCAGGCCTGGGCCGCCGGCACCCGCCTGGAGGGCAGCGACTACACCACCATCGTCACCTCGCCGGAGGCGCAGGAGATGGTCGAGGGCTACGTCGCCGAGCTGAACGCCAAGCTCAACCGCTGGGAGACGATCAAGAAGGTGACGATCCTCCCCCGTGACCTCACCATCGCCGACGGCGAGGTCACCCCGTCGCTGAAGATCAAGCGCCGCAGCGTGGAGACCAACTTCGCCGGCGAGATCGACAAGATGTACGAGGGCACGCTCGCCGAGCTGTAGCCCGTCCCGGCTGCCGCGCCGGCCGTGCCCCACCGTCCCGGGGCACGGCCCGCGCGGGACCGGCCCGGCCGGCGTACCCCGGTCAGAGGTGTTCCCGCCGCCACCGGCTCTGCTCGGCCTCCGCGGCGATCTGTTCCTCCAGCGCGAGCCGGCGCACCCGCCGCCGGCGGCCGTCCTCGCTGCGGGTCTCCCAGGCCACGCCGGCGGCGGTCAGCACGGCCAGCACGCCCAGCGCGGCCACCTCCGGCGCCCGGAACGCGAACGGGGCGGACGCGGCCAACGCCGCCACGGTGACCAGCAGCGGGCGGTGCACCTCCCGTTCCGCCAGCCACCAGCAGCCGGCGATGCTGAGCAGGTAGAGCGCGACGCCGGAGTAGAGGACGCCGCCCCAGAAGCCGCCCAGCGGCCACCCCCACTGCGGGGTGGCCGGGTCGGCGACCTCGGCCAGCAGATCCTTGAGGCCGAGCGCGTAGAGGATGGTCCCGGTGGTCATCGGCAGGTGCAGGAACGTGTAGACCGAGCGGGCCAGCCGCAGCCGGGCGGACCGGTCGCGGGCGTGGTGCAGCGTCTGCTCCAGCGCGAACGCCAGGGTGTCGAAGTAGACCCACCAGAGCGCCGCCACCACGAGGATGCCGAGCAGGGCGGCCACCGCCACCGGGCCGGTCAGCGGCAGCCCGGTCTTCGGGCCGAGCCCGAGCGCGATGATCGACTCGCCGAGCGCGACCAGCACCATCAGCGCGTGCCGTTCCGCCCAGTGCCCGGCCGACACCACCACCCACCAGTGCCAGGCCACGGTGGTCCCGACCCCGTACTCGACCAGCACGGCCAGCGTCCAGAGCACCAGTTGCAACCCGACGGCGAAGCGGCCCTCGGGCAGCCGGCCGGGTACGGTGCCGGCGACCACGAGCAGCGCGGTGGCCGCCACCGGCACCAGGAGGCGCAGCAGGAACCGCCGGCGGCGCACCGGGTCGGCGCGGTCCACCCGACCGAACACGCTGAGCTGGGCCATCCGGATCACGAAGTAGCTGCCGGCGAAGACCAGCGGGCCGGGCAGGCCGCCCGGCCGGTCCTGGAACGCGCCCGGGGCGCTGAGCACCAGCAGGAACGTCGCCGCCACGGTGACGAACCCGACCAGCGGTAGCAGGCCCTGGTCGGCGCGGCAGGCGTTGCCCACCCGGGCGAACCCGGTCCACGACCACCAGAGCAGCGCCAGCACCAGCAGGAACCGGTAGAGGTTGACCGGGGTCAGCTCCGTGGCGGTCAGCGTGGTGACGCTGAGGAACGCGAACACGAACACCAGGTCGTAGAAGAGTTCCAGCCGGGTGGTGCGGGAACCGGGGGCGGCCGCTCGTAACGCCCGAGACCAGCGGGCGTCGCTCCGGTTCCCCACCCGGGCAGTCTGCGGGGCGTGCCCGGCCCGGTGGCACGGTTCCCGCGATCCCCACCGGAACGGGCGCGGGTGTCAGGCGATGACGCTCGGCTCCCGCCACTGCGGGCGGCCGGCCCGGTCCAGGTCGTAGCGGACCGCGGCGAGCCGCCCGACCGCCTCCACCAGCTCGGCGGCCGGCAGCGTGAACGGCAGCCGGAGGAACCGCTCCAGCGTCCCGTCCAGGCCGAAGCGGGGCCCGGGCGCCAGCCGTACGCCGACCTCCTCGGCCGCCCGGGCCAGGGCGCTGGAGATCGGGCCGTCCAACTCGGCCCAGAGCGTGACGCCGCCGCGCGGCACGGTGACCCGCCAGTCGGGCAGCCGGTCGGCGAGCGCGGCGACCAGCGCGTCGCGCTGGGCGGCGAGCTGCGTCCGGCGGGCGGCGACGATGACCGAGGACTGGGCGAGCAGGTGCACCGCGACGAGCTGGTCGAGCACCGGACTGGCCATGTCCACCCCGACCCGGGCGGCGGCCAGTCGCTGCACCTGGGGCGCGGAGGCGCGTACCCAGCCGATCCGCAGGCCGCCCCAGTAGGGCTTGCTCATCCCGCCGATGCTGATCACCCGGGAGTGCCGGTCGAAGACCGCGACCGGTGGCGGCAGCGGGGTGCCGTCCAGCGGCAGGTCGACGAAGGACTCGTCCACCACCAGGTCGGCGCCGGCCGCGTGGGCCGCGCCAACCAGCCGCTCGCGCAGGTCGGCCGGCATCAGGTGACCGGTGGGGTTGTGGAACTCCGGGATCACGTACGCGAGCTTCGGCCGGGTCTGCCGCAGGCTGCCGAGCAGCAGGTCGGCGTCCCAGCCGGTGTCGGAGAGCCCGTGCGTGGTGATCCGGGCCCGCCGGGCCGCCAGCGCGGCGAGCGCGTTGGGATAGGTGGGCGACTCGACCAGCACCGGTCCGCCGGGCGACAGCGCCAGTCGGAGCACCAGGTCCAGCGCGTGCTGCGTGCCGCTGGTGACCATGATCTGCTCGGGGCTGGTGGGCAGCCCGCGCACGGTGTAGCCGTGGGCCACCGCCTCACGCAGCTCGATGATGCCGGTGGGGTGGTAGCCGGCGCCGCCGAGATAGCGGGGCAGGTCCTCGGCGGCGGCCCGGGCGGCCGGGACGAGCTGCGGCGGGGCGGAGAGCGCGGCGACCCCGAGGTCGATCATGTCCCGGTCGTCGAGCGGGGTCCACAGGCCGGTGCTGGCGACCCGGTGGGTGCCGGGCAGCATGGTCCAGCTCCCGGCCCCGCGCCGGCTGGCCAGGTGGCCGGACTCGCGCAGTTCCCGGTAGGCGGCGGTGACGGTGGTCCGGCTGATCCGCAGCGCCTCGGCCAGTTCCCGTTCGGCCGGCAGGCGTACCCCGAGGGGAAGCCGGCCGTCGGCGAGCAGGCCCCGGACGGCGCCGGCGAGCGCGACGTAGTCGGGGCTGCGGCGGCGGCCGGGCAGGGCGTGCCACTGACCGAGCAGGCGCGCCAATTGGACACCACGGACCTGACTGGTCATAGCCACCCCTCCCCGATTGGCCTCTTCGCCGCCGGCAATTGGACCCTAGGGTGGCATGCATGGCACCGCTTGGCAATCTCCGGCACCGGCCCGTGCGGCGACTCACCCAGCTCTACGCCGGCCTGGTCCTCTACGGGCTCAGCATGGCGCTAATGATCCGCTCGGGGCTCGGCCTGGACCCCTGGGACGTGTTCCACCAGGGGCTCGCCCGGCAGACCGGCCTCTCCTTCGGCACCGTCACCATCGCCGTCGGCACCCTGGTCCTGCTGCTCTGGATCCCGCTGCGGCAGCGCCCCGGCCTCGGCACGATCAGCAACGTGGTGGTGATCGGGCTGGTCGTCGACGCCACCCTGCTGGTGCTGCCGCCGGGCGAGGGCCTGCCGGTGCGCGCCACGCTGCTGGTGGTCGGGATCGTCGCCAACGGCGCCGCCACCGGCCTCTACCTGGGCGCCGGCCTCGGCCCCGGGCCGCGCGACGGCCTGATGACCGGGTTCACCGCCCGGCATCCCCGCTGGTCGGTGCGGCTGGTCCGGACCGTCATCGAGGTGACCGTGCTCGGCCTCGGCTGGCTGCTCGGCGGCACGGTCGGCGTCGGCACCGTGGCCTACGCGCTGGCCATCGGGCCGCTCGCCCAGCTCTTCATCCCGATCTTCGCGCTGCCGGCCCGACCGGCCAACGCCTACGCTGCGTGAGTGTCGTCGGGCCCACCGCCACCGCACGGGCCGGCCCGGACGGCGCTGAGCTGCGACGACGCACGACGGCGAAACCGGGTGTTTCCTCCGCCGTCGCGGGCGGGCATCATTCGTGCATGGGGGAGAACGGATGGCGTTGGAGCGACGCCTGGATCTTCGTCGCGTTGGTCATCGCGAGCGGCGCCGGCCGGCACCGCCGGGCCGCGGCCACACGCCGCCCCGAAGGGGTACGCCTCGCCGACGTGCTCTCCACCGCCGACCACCTCAACCAGGCCATCCCCGAGCGGCACGAGGTCGAGGGGGCGGTCCGCCGGCTCGCCGGGGCCGGCCTGGTCAGCGTCTCCGACGGCTGGTTCCGGGTCACGCCGGACGGCGAACGGCTCTGGCGCACCCGGCCCAGCGCCGGGCTGGGCACCACCGTCGACACCGTGCAGGGCGTGCTCACCCGCCGGCACCCGCCGGGCGAGGCCGAGTGGCAGCTCGCCGAGGACGACCACGCGGCGGCCGTGCAGGAATACGTGGTCCGCTCCATCCCGATGCCACGCCGCTCCCCCGAGGGGCGTTCCGGCCGGCCCTGAGCGCCCGCCCGGGCCGGCTCAGCGCACCGGGTGCCCGGCGCCGCGCAGGGCGTCCTTGACCTCGCCGACGGTCAGCTCGCCGAAGTGGAAGACGCTGGCCGCGAGCACCGCGTCCGCGCCCGCGTCGACGGCCGGCGGGAAGTGCGCCACCGCGCCCGCCCCGCCGCTGGCGATCACCGGCACGTCGACCACGTCGCGGACCGCCTGGATCAGCGGCAGGTCGAACCCGGCCTTGGTGCCGTCGGCGTCCATCGAGTTGAGCAGGATCTCGCCCGCGCCCAGCTCGGCGCCGCGCGCCGCCCACTCGACCGCGTCCAGCCCGGCGCCGCGCCGGCCGCCGTGCGTGGTGACCTCGAAACCGCTCGGCGTTCCCCCGGCCGGGGCGCGGCGCACGTCCAGCGACAGCACCAGCACCTGCCGCCCGAACCGGTCGGCGATCTCGGCGATCAGCTCCGGCCGGGCGATGGCCGCGGTGTTCACCCCGACCTTGTCCGCGCCGGCGCGCAGCAGCGTGTCCACGTCCTCGACGCGGCGGATGCCACCGCCCACGGTGAGCGGGATGAAGACCGACTCGGCGGTGCGCCGCACCACGTCGAGCATGGTGCCGCGGTCGCTGGACGAGGCGGTCACGTCGAGGAACGTCAGCTCGTCCGCGCCGGCCCGGTCGTACGCCGCCGCCAGCTCCACCGGGTCGCCGGCGTCGCGCAGGTCGACGAAGTTGACGCCCTTGACCACCCGCCCGGCGTCCACGTCCAGACAGGGGATGACCCGTACCGCCACCGTCATGACCGGAAGCCTAGCCAACGCGCGAGCGGCGGCGACCGGCCGGTGAGGCCGATCACCGCCGCTCGGGCGTGCCCGGGTCAGAGGCGGACGAGCATCTTGCCGAGGTTCTCGCCGCGCATCAGGCCGAGGAAGGCCTCCGGGGCGGCCTCGATGCCGTCGACCACGGTCTCGTCGTAGGACAGCTTGCCGTCGCGCAGCCAGCCGGCCATCTCCTGGACGAACTGGTCGCGCAGGTGGCCGTGGTCACCGACGAGGAAGCCGCGCAGGGTCAGCCGCTTGCCGATCACCAGCGCCAGGTTGCGCGGCGCGGCCGGCGGCTCGGCCGAGTTGTACTGGGCGATCATGCCGCAGATCGCGGCCCGGCCGTGCAGGTTCATCGACCCGATCGCGGCCTCCAGGTGGTCCGAGCCGACGTTGTCGAAGTAGACGTCGACCCCGTCCGGCGCGGCGGCCTTGAGCTGCTTGTACACCGGGCCGTCGTGGTAGTCGAAGGCGGCGTCGAAGCCGAGCGCGAGCAGCCGCTCGACCTTCGCCGGGGAGCCGGCGCTGCCGATCACCCGGCCGGCGCCGCGCAGCTTCGCGATCTGCCCGACCATGCTGCCCACCGCGCCGGCCGCGCCGGAGACGAAGACCGTCTCCCCCGGCTTCATCGCGGCCACGTCGAGCAGCCCGGCGTACGCGGTCAGCCCGGTCATGCCGAGCACGCTGAGGTAGGCGCTGACCGGGGCGAGACCCGGGTCGACCTTGCGCACGCCCCGGGCGTCGACGAGCGCGTACTCCCGCCAGCCGAGGCTGTGCAGGACGACGTCGCCGGGCTTGACGCCCTCGGCCTCGCCGGCCACCACCTCACCGATCGCGCCGCCGTCGAGCGGGGCGTCCAGCGCGAACGGGGGCATGTAGGACTTCACGTCGTTCATCCGCCCGCGCATGTACGGGTCGACCGACATGAACTGGTTGCGGACCACGAGCTGGCCCGGCCCCGGCGTCGGCACCTCGGTGGTGACGAGCCGGAAGTTGTCGGCGGTCGGCCAGCCCTCGGGGCGGGACGCCAGATGGATCTCCCGGTTCACGCTGCTGTCGCTGCTCACAGGGCCTCCCGGACGGTCAGCGCGACCTCGATGTTGCCGCGGGTCGCGTTCGAGTAGGGGCAGACCTGGTGGGCGGCCTCGACCAGCTTCTCGGCGGCCGACCGCTCGACCGCGGGCAGGTCCACCACAAGTGTCACGGCCAGGCCGTAGCCGCCGCTGCCGTTCGGGCCGATGCCCACCTCGGCCTCGACGACCGAGCCGGCGACGTCCGCCTTGGCCTGGCGGCCCACGATGCGCAGCGCGGAGTGGAAGCAGGCCGCGTAGCCGGCGGCGAAGAGCTGCTCGGGGTTGGCCGCCCCGCCGGCGCCGCCCATCTCCTTCGGCACGGCGAGGTCGAGCTCGACGGTGCCGTCGGAGGTGCGGACGTGGCCGTCGCGGCCGTCGCCGGTGGCCTTGGCGGACGCGGTGTAGAGGACCTGCATGGTCACTGCTCCTTCTGTCGGTGGATCGTCTCGGTGACCCGGGTGAGGGTGTCGCGCAGCCCGACCAGCTCGGCCTCGGTGAGGCCGGTGGACCGGGCCACCCGCAGCGGCACGTCCTCCATCCGCTCCCGCAGCGCCCGGCCGGCGTCGGTGAGGCCCACCTCGACCCGGCGCTCGTCGGCCGCCGACCGGGTACGCACCACCAGGCCGGCCGCCTCCAGCCGCTTGAGCAGCGGGGAGAGCGTGCCGGAGTCGAGCCGGAGCCGCGCGCCGAGCTCGGAGACCGTGGGGGCGTCGTCGCCGCGCTCCCAGAGCACCAGCAGCACCAGGTACTGCGGGTAGGTCAGGCCGTGCTCGTCGAGGATGGGCCGGTAGACGTCGGTCAGGGCGCGCGACGCCGCGTAGAGGGCGAAGCACACCTGCCGGCGCAGCACCAGATCATCGGTCACGCGTTGAACCGTAGCGCGCAATCAAGTTGTGCACAACTTAATAGCGGGGATGCGGACGCGAGGCCGGTCACGTTCCCGGCCCGGGGGCGGCGGGTGAACCAGCGCCAAGAACGCCTTTCGAGCTGATATCAGCAACGACTCGGCAGTGCCGGGGCCGGTGAGTCGTTTGTGACATCAGCTCGAAAGGCGCCGCAGCGCCGAACCTGCCGCCACGGGCCGGGGAGATCAACCCTCGGGGAGGTACGCCTCCAGCTCGACCTCGACCAGGTGCTCCGGGTCGACCAGGCCGGCCACCACCACCATGGTCGCCACCGGACGCACCGGGCCGAACACCGCGTTGTGCGCCCGGCCCACCTCGTCGACGAAGAGCCGGTCGGTCACGTACATCCGGGTCCGTACCACGTCGCCCGGTTCCGCGCCCACCTCGGCGAGCGCGTCCAGGCCGATCCGGATCGCCTGCGCGGTCTGCGCCGCCGCGTCGCCGGGATGCGCCACCCGGCCGTCCACCGTGGACGTGCAGCCGGCGGTGATCGCCAGCGTGCCGGCCCGGACCACCCGGGAGTAGCCGTAGATCGCCTCCCACGGGCCGCCCGAGCCGAGCCGGGTCACCACCGCGCCGTCGGCCGGCGACCCGCCCACCTCGATCGTCACGCGCCGGCCCGCAGCGTGGCGAGCGCCTCCGCGACGGTGAACGCGCCCGCGTAGAGCGCCTTGCCGGCGATCACACCCTCCACCCCGACCGGCTCCAGCGTGGCCAGCGCCCGCAGGTCGTCCAGCGTGGACACGCCGCCGGAGGCGATCACCGGGGCGTCGGTGCGGGCGCACACCTCGCGCAGCAGGTCCAGGTTCGGTCCGCGCATGGTGCCGTCCTTGGTGATGTCGGTGACCACGTACCGCGCCGCGCCCGCACGGTCCAGCCGGGCCAGCACGTCGTAGAGGTCACCGCCGTCGCGGGTCCAGCCCCGCGCCGAGAGGGTACGCCCGCGCACGTCCAACCCGATCGCGACCCGGTCGCCGTACTCGCCGCAGATCCGGTCGCACCACTCGGGATCCTCCAGCGCGGCGGTGCCGATGTTGACCCGGCTCGCGCCGGTGCCCAGCGCCGCCCGCAGCGACTCGTCGTCGCGGATCCCCCCGGAGAGCTCCACCTTGACGTCGAGCTTGCCGACCACCTCGGCGAGCAGCGCGGCGTTCGAGCCCCGCCCGAACGCGGCGTCCAGGTCGACCAGGTGGATCCACTCGGCGCCGTCGGACTGCCAGGCGAGCGCCGCGTCCAACGGATCGCCGTAGGCGGTCTCGCTGCCGGCGGCGCCCTGCACGAGCCGGACGGCCTGGCCGTCGGCGACGTCCACGGCGGGCAACAGGTCAAGGCTCAACGGTTGTCTCCTCGCATCCTCAACGACGGTCCAGCGCGATCACCACGATCGCCGGCAGGACCAGCAGCAACAACACGACCAACGCCAGCCGCAGCGCGAGGTCGTCGACGAAGTTCCAGATGCCGACCACCGCGACGGCGGTGAGCAGCACGATCGCCGCCCGCTCACCCCGGCTGTGCCGGCGCAGCCGGCCGGTACGGCCCCGGCGCAGCCGCGGCGTCAGCCGGCGTACCACCGAACGGCGCCGCTCCCGGCGCGCCACCCGGCGGGCCCGCGCGGCGCGTTCCCGCTCCTGGTCGGCCTCGCGCGCCGCCCGGCGCCGCGCCCGTTCCTTACTCACCCCAGACTTCCGAGCCAGTTGCGCAGCAACGCCGCGCCGGTGTCGGCCGACTTCTCCGGGTGGAACTGGGCGGCCGACAACGCGCCCCGCTCGACCGCGGCGACGAAGTCGGCGCCGTGGTGCGCGGTGGTCACGGTGGCGCCGGCGGCGGCCGGCGCGGCCGGGTCGGTGACCCCGTAGGAGTGCACGAAGTAGAACCGGGCGTCCGCCGGCAGGCCGGCGAACAGCGCCGAGCCCTCCGGGGCGTGCACGGTGTTCCAGCCCATGTGCGGCAGGCGTGGCGCGGGCAGCCGGGTCACGCCGCCGGGCAGCAGCCCGAGGCCCTTGGTGACCACGCCGTGCTCCTCGCCGTGCCCGAAGAGGACCTGCATGCCGACGCAGATGCCGAGCACCGGACGCCCGGCGGCGACCCGTTCGGCGATGACCGGGCCGGCGCCCAGCTCCTCGATCCCGGCCATGCACGCGGCGAACGCGCCGACGCCCGGCACCACCAGGCCGTCGGCGGCCGCGGCGGCGGCCAGGTCGGCGGTGACCGTCACGTCGGCCCCGGCCCGCTCCAGCGCGCGCTCGGCCGAGCGCAGGTTGCCCGAGCCGTAGTCGAGCACCACCACCCGCCGGGCCATCAGCTCTCCCCGGGCAGCAGCCACAGCACGCCACCGGCGGTGGCCAGCACCGCCAGCAGGCCGACGACCACCACGGCGGCGCGCGGCGCGCCCTGCTTGTGCAGCGACCACGTCCCGCCGACCAGCACGCCGGCCAGGATCAGCAACAGCGTCGGCAACACCTTCATCAGAGAGCGCCCTTCGTGGAGGGCACCACGCCGGCGCTGCGCGGGTCGATCGCGGTGGCCTCGCGCAGCGCGCGGGACACCGCCTTGAACTGGGCCTCCACCACGTGGTGCGCGTCCGGGTGGCCACCCGGACGGGCCGCCCGCAGCACGTCGACGTGCAGCGTGACCCGGGCCGCCTGGCCGAACGACTCCCAGATGTGCCGGGTCATGCTGGTCGGGTAGACCGGCCCGATGTACGGCGACAGCGCCGGCTCGTCGTGCACCACGTACGGCCGGCCGGACAGGTCGACCGCGGCGCGGACCAGCACCTCGTCCATCGGGACGGTGGCCGAGCCGTACCGCCGGATGCCGGCCTTGTCGCCCAGCGCCCGGTCGAACGCCGCGCCCAGCGCGAGCGCGGTGTCCTCCATCGTGTGGTGCGCGTCGATCTCCAGGTCGCCGACCGTGTGCACGGTCAGGTCGAAGCCGCCGTGCCGGGCGATCTGGTGCAGCATGTGGTCGTAGAACCCGACGCCGGTCTCGATGTCGGCCTTGCCGGTGCCGTCCAGGTCGATCTCGACAAGCACCTTGGTCTCGTTGGTGACCCGCTCGATCCGGGCGGTGCGGTTCATGGCAGCTTCTCCATCGCGGACAGGAAGGCGTCGGTCTCGGCCGGGGTCCCGGCGGTCACCCGCAGCCAGCCGGGCAGGCCGACGTCGCGGACCAGCACGCCGGCGTCGAGCAGGGTACGCCAGGCGGCGCCCTGGTCGCCGTCGACGGCGAAGAGCACGAAGTTGGCGTCGCTGTCGGCCACCCGGTGCCCCCGCGCGCGCAGCTCGGCGACGATCCGGTCGCGCTGCTCCATGATCGCGGTGACGGTGCCGAGCAGCGCGTCCCGGTGGGCCAGCGCGGCGCGGGCGGCGGCCTGGGTGAGCGCGGAGAGGTGATAGGGCAGCCGGACCAGTTGCACCGCCGCCACCACCGCCGGGTCGGCGGCCAGGTAGCCCAGCCGGCCGCCGGCGAACCCGAACGCCTTGCTCATCGTGCGGGTCACCACCAGCCGCGGGTGGCCGGGCAGCACGGCCAGCGCGCTGACCGTGCCGGGCCGGGCGAACTCGGCGTACGCCTCGTCCACCACCACCATGCCGGGCGCCTCGGCCAGCACGGCGGCGACCACGGACGGGTCCAGCGCGGTGCCGGTCGGGTTGTTCGGCGAGCAGAGGAAGACCACGTCCGGCCGGTGCGCGCGCACCTGGGCGACCGCGTCGGCGGCGGTGAGCCCGAAGTCGGCGCCCCGGACGCCGGCCACCCACCCGGTGCCGGTGCCGAGCGCCAGCAGCGGGTGCATCGAGTAGGCCGGGGTGAAGCCGAGCGCGGTCCGCCCCGGGCCGCCGAACGCCTGGAGCAACTGCTGCTGGATCTCGTTGGAACCGTTGGCCGCCCACACGTGCTCGACGGTCAGCCCGTGCCCCAGGTACCCGGCCAGGTCGGCGCGCAGCGCCACCGCGTCGCGGTCCGGGTAGCGGTTGAGGTCGCGCAGCTCGGCCGCGACGGCCTTGCCGATCGCCTCGACCACCGGCTCGGGCACCGGATAGGAGTTCTCGTTGGTGTTCAGCCGCACCGCCACGTCGAGCTGCGGCGCCCCGTACGGCGTGCGCCCGCGCAGGTCGTCCCGGATCGGCAGGTCGTCGAGCGTGGTCACGACACGCCACCGGGGAAGCGGACGCTGACCGCCTGGCCGTGCGCCGGCAGGTCCTCCACGCCGGCCAGGGTGACCACGTGCGGGGCCACCTCGCGCAGCGCCTGCTCGGTGTATTCGACCAGGTGCACGCCGCGCAGGAAGGACTGCACGGACAGGCCCGAGGAGTGCCGGGCGCAGCCGCCGGTGGGCAGCACGTGGTTGGACCCGGCGCAGTAGTCGCCGAGCGACACCGGCGACCAGGCGCCCACGAAGATCGCGCCGGCGTTGCGCACCCGCAACGCCCACTCGCGGGCGTTCTCGGTCTGGATCTCCAGGTGCTCGGCCGCGTACGCGTCGACCACCCGCAGCCCGGCCTCCAGGTCGTCGACGAGGACCACGCCGCTCTGCTCGCCGCGCAACGCGGTGCCGATCCGCTCGGCGTGCTTGGCGGCCGGCGCCTGCCGGGCCAGCTCGGCGTCGACCGCGTCGGCCAGCTCGGTCGACGGGGTGACCAGCACGCTGGCCGCGAGCGGGTCGTGCTCGGCCTGGCTGATCAGGTCGGCGGCGACGTGCGCCGGGTTGGCGGTGTGGTCGGCCAGGATCGCGATCTCGGTCGGGCCGGCCTCGGCGTCGATGCCGACCACGCCGCGCAGCAGCCGCTTCGCGGCGGTGACCCAGATGTTGCCCGGCCCGGTGATCATGTCGACCGGCTCGCAGCGCTGCTCGCCGGCCGGGTCGACGGCGGCGCCGTAGGCCAGCATGGCGACCGCGTGGGCGCCGCCGACCGCGTACACCTCGTCGACGCCGAGCAGCGCGCAGGCGGCCAGGACCCGGCGGTCCGGCAGGCCGTCGTTCTCCTTCTGCGGCGGGCTCACCACCACCAGCGAGCGCACGCCGGCCGCCTGGGCCGGGACGACGTTCATCACCACGGTCGACGGATACATGGCCAGGCCGCCGGGGACGTAGAGGCCCACCCGGTCGACCGGCAACCACCGCTCGGTCACCGTGCCGCCGGCGACCACCCGGGTGGTGTGGTCGGTGCGGCGCTGGTCGGCGTGGACCCGGCGGGCCCGGGTGATCGACTCCAGCAGGGCGGCGCGGACCTGCGGATCCAGGTCGCCCTCCGCGGCCCGGATCACCTCGACCGGCACCCGCAGGTGCTCCGGGGAGACGCCGTCGAACCGTTCGCTGGCCTCCCGGATCGCCGGGTATCCATGCTCCCGGACCGCCTCGACCAGAGGACGGATCCGCTCGACCGCCACGGAGACGTCGAGCTGGGCACGGGGCAGCAGGCGGCGCGGGTCGGGCACCCCGCCGCGCAGGTCGATCCGAGTCAGCACGCCTGCGAGTCTAGGCCGCCACCGGTCGGGCCGGCCGGGCGCGCCCGCACGGCGGGACGGTGAGCCGGGACACGCCGAGCGGGCGCGAGGGGGATACCCTCGATCACGTGAGCGCACGGCTGCCGGTGTTCCCGCTCGGGACCGTCCTCTTCCCCGGGCTTGTCCTTCCCCTGCACATCTTCGAGGAGCGCTACCAGGCGCTGGTGCGCCATCTGGTGGGGCTGCCCGAGGGCGCGCCGCGCGAGTTCGGCGTGGTCGCGATCCAGGCCGGCTGGGAGGTGGCGCAGGCCGGGCCGCCGGGGCGCCCCGAAGCCGGGCTGACCGGCGGCGAGATCACCCTGCACGAGGTGGGCTGCACCGCCGAGCTGCGGCAGGTCACCGAGCTGACCGACGGCGGGTTCGACATCGTCACGGTGGGCCGGCGCCGGTTCCGCATCGCCGAGATCGACGACGCCGCCGAGCCCTACCTCACCGCCGAGGTGGAGTGGCTCCCGGAGCCGGCCGGCCCGGACGAGGTGGCCGACATGCTGGCGGCCCGGGTGATCTCGGTGTTCCGGCACTACCTCGGCCTGATCCGCCCCGAGCAGGAGGAGATCTCCGAGCAGCTCCCGGAGGACCCGACCGTGCTGTCGCACCTGGTCGCGGCGACCGCCGCGCTGACCGTCGCGGACCGGCAGCGGCTGCTCGCCATCGACGACACCCCGGACCGGCTCCGCGCCGAGCTGCGCCTGCTCCACCGGGAGACGGCGCTGCTGCGCCAGGTCCGGGCGGTGCCGGTGCCGCTCAGCGAGCTGGCGGGTCTCCCGGCGCCGAACTGATCCCCGGCGGCGGCGACTGCCCACCCCCGGTTCCGGGCGCGGGCGGGCCGTAACCACCGACGCCCGGCGCGGGCCAGCCGTCCGGGCCGGCGCCCGGCGCGGGCACCCAGTCGTCACCCGGCTCCGGCTCCGGGCGCAGCGACGGCCAGCGCGACCAGCCGGCCAGCAGCGTGTACGTGACGGCCGCGCCGAACGCCGCGAGCAGCAGGTTGCCGTGCGGCAACGGCAGCGGGCCGAACCAGTCGACGCCGCCGGCGCGCAGGTCGGCGGGCTTGGTGAAGTCGGTGCCCGGCGGCGCGGTGTCCAGCAGCCGCTGAAACGTCGCCAACCCGATCCGGCGGCCGACCTGCCAGGCCACCACGGCCGCGCCGAGGCCGCCCAGGGTGACCGCGAGCAGCCCGGCCGGGCCCCGCCGGCGGCGCAGCAGCACCCACAGGGCGATCGCGGAGAGCACCCCGAAGCCGAGCGCGAGGAGGCTGAACCAGCCGTCGGCCGCGATCGGCTGCTCCGGCTGCGGGACGGCGTAGACCGCGCCGTCCGGGGTCTGCCGCACCGGCGTGCCCGGCGCCAGCCACGCCCAGAGCAGCCCCAGCGGCACGCCGAGCGCGGTGAGCAGCGCCGTCACGCCGAGGGCCACCACCACGGCCCGGCCGTCACCGCGTCGCGCCACGGTCGTCGCGCCGGGCGCGAACGGGTCCGGGTGGCCCGCCCACGGTTCGGCGGTCGTCGCGCCGGGCGCGGACGGGGACGCCTCGGCGGGCGGGCGGCCGGCGGCGCCGGGGCGGTCGGCGGTCCGCTCGGGATCAGGGGTGTCCGGGCTCACCCGGTGATCCTCTCAGGCCCGGGCCGGCCGTGGGGCGGTGGTCGGCGGTCAGCGCGCGAACGGCTCCAGCATCACCGAGGCCGCCTTCAGCCAGGCGTTGCGGGTCTCCGCCTGGAGCTGCGGATATTCGATCGAGGAGCCGGTCTCCAGCGCGGGGTCGTAGGGCACCACGGCGACCGCCCGGGTGCGGGTGGCGAAGTGCCGTTCCAGGTCGTCCTGGAGCGAACTGCGCCCCGGCGTCGGGCAGGAGATCAGCGTGACCGCGTTGTCGGCCAGCTCGCCCATGCCCACCTCGTGCAGCAGGTCGAGCATCCAGTCGGCGCTGAACGCGGCGTCCTCGCGCGGCACGGTGGTCACCACGAGCTGGTCGGCCGCCTGCATGACGGTGCGCCAGTTCGGGCTCTCCACGTTGTTGCCGGTGTCCACGCAGACCACCTCGTGGGTGCGACGCAGCAGCTCCAGCACCCGCTTGACGGTGAATTGGTCGAGCCGCTGGGCGAAGCGCGGGCTCTCCTCGCCGGCCAGCACGTCGTACGAGCCGTCGGCGGCGTGCCGCAGGTAGTCGTCGAGCTGCGACAGCAGGGAGTCGCCCTCCAGGATCTCGATCTGGGCGAGATCCTGCACCAGGTGCCGGATGGTGCGCGCGTGCCGGGCGCTGCCGGCGCGCAGGCCGAGCGTGCCCCGCAGTTCGTTGTCGTCCCAGGCGAGGACGCCACGCCCGCGGACGCTGCCCACGCTGGCCGCGGCGAGCACGGTCGCGGTGGTCTTGTGCACGCCGCCCTTGGGGTTGGCGAAGGCGAGCACCCGGGGGGTGCCCAGCTCGCGGCGGAGCACCCCGGTCGCGCGCTCCAGCTCGGCGTCCGGTTCCGGGGCGCGCCACTGCGCCCGCGCCGGGTCGAGCCGGCCCGCTCGGGCCCCCACCGGGCGGCGCGGGGCGGGCACCACCGGTTGCTCCGGCGCCGGCGGGATCCCGGGCCGGTAGCGGCCCCGGTCGAGCAGGGCGTAGCGGGACTCGGGCGGCGGCGCGGCCGGGCGGTAGCCGCCGTCGAGCAGGGAGTATCGCGACTCGACCGGCGCCTCGGCCCGCCCGCGCGGCTCCGGCTCGGGCCGCCAGGACGGCTCGGCCGGCGGATCGGCCACGTAGGACGGGTCGGCACGCCACGACGACGGCTCGGCCCGCGGCTCGATCGTCGACTCCGCCGGGTAGGACGGGTCGGCACGCCAGGACGGCTCGGCCCGCGGCTCGGGCGCGTAGGACGGCTCGGCGCGCCAGGACGGCTCGGCCACCGGCTCCGGGTCGGTGCGGTAGGCCGGCTCCGCCCGGTAGGCGGGCTCGCCGTCGTAGCGCGGGTCGGCGCGGAAGGCCGGGTCGACCCGGAACGTGGCCTCGGCCCGGTAGCCGGGTTCGGCGCCGTACGACCCGTCGGCGGCACGGCCGACCGCGGCGGCACGGCCGGTCCAGCCGGTGCCGGCGCCCCGGTGGGGCAGCGGATCCGGAGGCGGCAGCGGGCTCTCCTCGGCGCGTCGGTCGGCGTCGGCGTGCTCCGCGCCGCGACCGCCGAGCCGGGCCCGGTCGAGCAGCGCCCGCCACCGCGGTGCCGGCTCGCCCTGCCGACCCCAGCCGGTCTCGCTGCCGTCCAAGGATTCGCCCTCCCCCAGCCCATCGATCTCCGCCTGACAGGCTACGAACGAAACCCTATTCGGACCACTCCCCGCGCCGCACATCGGCCGGTGGCTCTCCTCACCGTGGCACCCGGCCGACGGCCGCGTACCCGGATGTCTCAGGAGGTGGGAGCGGGATTGGGCGAGGCGGTCCCGGCGGCGCGCGACCGGCCGGTGGGTGAAGGTGCGCTCACTGTCGGTGCGGCTTCCGACGAATCGCCCATTCCGTCGCCCGCCTCCGCCCCGGTGTCGGCCGGTGGGCGGGCCACGTCGCGCTGCTCCGGCAGGGGCGGGGTGAACACGGCCCGGTCCAGCCGGGTCACCTCCGGCGCCGGGTCCACCGCCCGCACCCCGGCCCGCCCGGCGAGCGCGCGCAACGCGTCCGGCGCGCCGCGCACCACGGCGGCGTAGACGCAGGCGCACCCGGCCCGGTAGCCGGCCGCCTCCCGGGCCGCGACCGACGCGTCGGTGTCGTACCGGCGGCGGAGCCCGGCGTCGGCGGCGGCGCGGGCCCGGTAGTCCGCGGCCTCCCGGTCCTTGCGCCCGGCCACCTCGGCCATCCCGCCGACCACGTCGTCGGGCAGGCGCAGCGCGGCGATCCGGACGATCTCGGTCTGCCGGCCCGGCAGCGGCACCCGCGCGAGCACCGCCGACACCGGCGCGCCGGCCAGCGTGGTCGCCACCCCGGCCGGGGTCAGGTAGTCCCCGAACGAGACCAGCGCCCAGCCGTCCGGCGCGTCCAGCCGGGCCAGCTCGTCGGCGGCGGCGCCCAGGTAGGCCGGCACGGACGCGCCGTCGGCCACCCCGACCCGGGTCACCTCGCCGACCGTGCGGTCGCCCACCGGCTCGTCCCGCCGCTGCGCCACCGCGACCAGCAGCACCACCAGCGCGCAGCCGAGCGCGAGCCAGCTCAGCAGCGGGGCACGGGACCGGCGCGGCGGCCGGGCGTCGTCGCTCACGGTCAGTCGCGCAGGATCTCCAGCGCCCGGGCCAGGTCGTCCGGGTAGTCGCTGACGAACTTGACGTCCTCGCCGGTGCGCGGGTGCCGGAAGGTCAGCGAACGGGCGTGCAGCCACTGCCGGGACAGCCCGATCCGGGCCGACAGGGTCGGGTCGGCGCCGTAGGTCAGGTCACCCACGCAGGGATGCCGCAGCGTGGAGAAATGCACCCGGATCTGGTGCGTCCGCCCGGTCTCCAGCCGCACGTCGAGCAGGCTGGCCGAGGGGAACGCCTCCAGCGTGTCGTAGTGGGTGATGCTGGGCTTGCCGCCGGAGACCACCGCCCAGCGGTAGTCGTGGTGCGGGTGCCTGTCGATCGGCGCGTCGATGGTGCCGCGCAGCGGGTCCGGGTGGCCCTGCACCACGGCGTGGTAGCGCTTCTCCACCTCGCGCTCCTTGAACGCCCGCTTCAACGCGGTGTAGGCCAGCTCGCTCTTGGCCACCGCCATGATCCCGGTGGTGCCCACGTCGAGGCGGTGCACCACACCCTGCCGCTCGGCCGCGCCGCTGGTGGAGATCCGGTGACCGATGCCGGCCAGCCCGCCGATCACGGTCGGGCCGGTCCAGCCGGGGCTCGGGTGCGCCGCCACCCCGACCGGCTTGTCCACCACCACGATGTCGTCGTCGGCGTAGACCACGGTCAGGCCGGGCACGGCCTGCGGCACCACGGTCGGCGGGGCGGCCGGCGCGGGCAGCGTGACCTCCAGCCAGGCGCCGGCCCGCACCTTGTGCGAGTTGGCCCGGGCCACGCCGTCGACGAGCGCGTCGCCGGCGTCCACCAGCGCCGCCGCGGCGGTGCGGGACAGCCCGAACAGCCGGGACACGGCCTGGTCCAGCCGCATGCCGTCGAGGCCGTCCGGAACGGGCAGGGACCGCTGGTCGCCACCGGTGGCGTACGCGGCGGTCATGCCCGCTCCCGCTCGTCGGCCGGGGCGTCGTCGGTGGCCTTCTCGGCGCGGGCCCGGGAGCCGTCGCGCTGCCGGCCGGTCAGCTCCAGGATGACCGCCAGCACCACGCCGCAGCACAGCGAGCTGTCGGCCAGGTTGAACACCGGGTAGTACTCGCCGTACGGGCCGAACAGGCTGATCATGTCGACCACGTGGCCGACGAAGTGGCCGGGGGCCCGGAAGATCCGGTCGGTCAGGTTGCCCAACGCCCCGCCCAGCACCAGGCCCAGCGACACCGCCCAGGGCAGCGAGCGCAGCCGCAGCGCCATCCAGCCGATCCACCCGATCACCGCGAACGTGATCAGCGGGAAGACCCAGGTGTGGTCGGAGCCGATGCTCCAGGCGGCGCCGCTGTTGCGGGTGAGGGTGAACCAGACGGCCCCGCCGAGCACCGACACCGGCTCCCGGCCGGGCAGCTCGCTGAGCGCGAGCTGCTTGGTGCCCAGGTCCGCGAGGAGCGAGACCAGGGAGATGCCGAGCAGCAGCGTGACCGCCCTGCGGCGGGGCGTGCCGGCGCCTGTCTCGGTGGTGCCGGACCCGGCGGGCGGTGCTGCGGTCATCTGCTCCCCATCGACGCTCGCGACGGTGGCGGTCACCGTCTGCCGTTCGGCCGCCGGGGAACGGACGTCAGCGCCGCTCCTCCAGCTGCTTGCAGCTCACGCAGAGGGTGGCCGACGGGAACGCGGCGAGCCGCTCCACCGGGATCGGGTTGCCGCACCGCTCGCACCAGCCGTAGCCACCCTCGTCGAGCCGCTCCAACGCGCGCTCGACCTGCGTGATCCGCTCCTTGATGCTGTTGGCGAGTGAGATCTCCTGCTCGCGCTCGAACGTCTTGGTGCCGGTGTCGGCCTGGTCGTCCCCGGCCGAGTCGGTCAGCCGGTCGCGCTGCAGCTCGGTGATCTCGCTCAGCGTCTGATCGTACTCGGCGTTCAGCTCGTCCCGCCGTGCCGCCAGCGCGGCCCGGATCTTCTCGGTCTCCGCCGCGCTGCGGGTGGCCTTCGCCACCGGCTTGCGGCCGGCGGTCCTGGTGTCGGCTGGCTTCGCCATCGTCAGCTCCCTCAGCCGCGGGACGCGGCGGTCAACGGTACGTGGGCAGGGGGCATCGGCGTGTCCCCCGCGAACGGAACGGGCACGCGGCGACCTCGCCGCGTACTCCGGAGGTTGGCAAGAATACGGAACGTACAGGCGTCCGACAACGTGCCGCACCGTCGCTCCGCTTTTCCGCCCCGAACAGCCACCAATCGGGGCAAAGGGAACGCTAGCAGATCAGCCGGTCCGGTCCTCGCCGTACTCGCCAAACCACCGGGCCAGGCGACCCCGCCGGCTCACCGCCCGCAACCGCCGCTCGGCGGCGTCCCGCACCCCGGCCGTGGCGACGATGAGCAGGCTGTCCCCCACCTTCAGCCGGGTGTCCGGGCCGGGCACGAAACCGACCCCGTCGCGCAGCACCAGGGTGACCGCCGCACCGACCGGCAGCCGCAGCTCGTCCACGTGCACCCCGGCCAGCCGGGAGCCGGACGGCACCTCCAACTGGAGCAGGTCGGCCCGCATCCGCTCCAGCGGAGCGGTCTCCAGCAGGATCTCGCTCGCCTCGGCCGGCGCGGTCACCCGCAGCCGGCGGGCCGCCGGGGCGAGCGTGCCCGCCTGGAGCAGCGTGAAGATCACCACCAGCACGAACACCGCGTCGAAGAGCCGGTCCGCGCCCGGCACCCGCAGCGACAGCGGGATGGTCGCCAACACGATCGGCACCGCGCCGCGCAGCCCGGCCCAGGAGAGGAAGAG
This sequence comes from Micromonospora ferruginea, assembly GCF_013694245.2. Taxonomy (NCBI): domain Bacteria; kingdom Bacillati; phylum Actinomycetota; class Actinomycetes; order Micromonosporales; family Micromonosporaceae; genus Micromonospora; species Micromonospora robiginosa. The sequence goes on along the minus strand of NZ_CP059322.2, from coordinate 621,210 downwards.
CTGCTCGCGCAGCGGGACCCGGAACGGCAACGCGGAGACCGCCACCGACAGCGGCCGGGCGAACAGCAGCAGGGCCAGCCCGGTGATCACCGCCGGCAGCACCGCGGCGTCCAGCCGGCTCGGCGAGACCAGCAGGCCCAGCAGCACGAACAGGCCGATCTGGGCCAACCAGGCCAGCCCGTCGGCGAAGCCGAGGATCGCCTGCCGGTGCGGCAGGCGGGAGTTGCCCAGCAGCACCCCGGCCACGTAGACCGCGAGGAAGCCCGAGGCGTGCAGCACCGAGCCGGCCGCGTACGCCAGCACGGTGAAGCCGACCACCGCGATCGGGTAGAGGCCGGACGACGGCAGCGCGGCGCGGCGCAGCGCGTACCGCCCGGCCAGGCCGGCGCCCACCCCGACCGCCGCGCCGACCCCCAGCTCGTAGCCGAGCAGCAGCACCTCGTACCACCAGGGGTGGGCGGCCTCCACCCCGGCGCGGGACAGCAGCAGCACCAGCAGGACCACCGGGGCGTCGTTCATCCCGGACTCGGCCTCCAGCGTGGCCACCAGGCGCGGCGGCAGCCGCAGCCGGCGCAGGGTGGCGAAGACCGCCGCGGCGTCGGTGGAGGAGAGCACCGCGCCGTAGAGCAGCGACAGCCGCCAGTCCAGGCCGAGCAGCAGGTGCACCACCACGCCGACGACCGCGATGCTCACCACCACGCCCACCGTGGAGAGCGCGGCCGACAGGCCGAGCACCGGCCGCAGCAGGCTCCACCGGGCGCTCAACCCACCCTCGGCGATGATCACGATGAGCGCGCAGAAGCCGAGCACCCGGGTCAGCTCGACGTCGTCGAAGCGGATGCCCAGGCCGGCCTCGCCGATGAGCACGCCGAGCGCCAGGTAGACCAGCAGGCTGGGCACGCCGAGCCGGGTGGAGAAGCGCACCGCGCCCACCGCGACCAGCAGCACGGCGGCACCCACCAGCAGCGCGAGGTTCAGCCCCGGGGTCATCGCCGGCCGGCCCGCCGGTCGGTCACCCGACGCTGCCGTCGCGCAGCCGACGCAGCGCCTCGGGCAGCCCGTCGGCCGGACGCTCGATGTGGAAGAGCTTGTCCCGGCTGGCCGCGCCGGAGCGCAGCGACACCGCCGCAGGCCGGACGCCGAGCGCGTCGGCGAGCGCCCGCCGGGCCGCCTCGGTGGCCCGCCCGTCCACCGCCGGCGCGTGCACGGCGACGACCAGGGCCGGGCCGTACGGCCCGTCGAACCGGCCGCCGACCCGGGCGCGGGACGCACCCGGCTTCACGCGCACCGCGACGGTGAGCGGGGTGTCCGCGATCGTCATGGTCAGCGGGGCCGGGCGTCGGCGAGCAGCGTGGTGGCGGCGGCGCAGTGGGCGCACGGGGTGAAGCCGAGCCCGACCGCCTCGGCGACCGGCAACACCTCGTCCAGCCGGCCGACCAGGTGCGGGCAGTCGTCCAGGTGGAAACGGGGGTGGCCGTCGACGACCCGGACCTCGTCGGCGAGCCGGGTCAGCCGGGCCACCTGCCCGGCGGAGAGGAACTCGGCCGGCGGGTCGCCCTCGAACGGGCCGTCCGGCGCCGGCGAGGTGGGCGCCGGCGCAGCCGCCGGCGAGGAGGGCTCGGCCACCGGCGAGTACGACTCGGCCACCGGCGAATAGGGCTCGGCCGCCGGCGAGTAGGCGGCGGCCGTCGCGTCGTACGGCTCGGCCACCGGTGACCCGGGCGGTTGCCGCCACCCGGGTCCACCGGCGCCGACCGTGGACGTGTGGTGCGGGACCGGGCTCACCGGCTCGTCCGGGGACGGGCCGGTGGCTGCGGTCCGGGGACGCAGTCCGGCCTCCCGACCGGCCGCGGCCCGGTTCGCGGCCGCCTGGCGGGCGAACACGACGAAGGCCACGGCGGACAGCAGGCTGGCCGCGATCGAGACGATCAGCAACGAGCTGGACCCACCGGCCAGCCCGACCACCAGCAGCACGACCGCGACGAGGATGAGCAGGACGCTGGCGGCTATCACGGCTCACCCCCGGCCGCGTCGTGTCGGACTGGTGTGGCCGGTGGCCGCCACGGGGACGGCCACCGACTCGGGATCAGCGGCCGGACTCCAGGGAGCCGCCGCGGCCGCCGCCGAAGGAGCCGGCGAGGCCCGCCGTGGCGAGGCCGTTGCTGCCGCCGGCGGCACGGTTGCCCTCGCGGTTCATCTCGACCTCGATGCCCTGGCCGCGACCGTCGAGGTCACGCAGCTGGCTCTCCAGGTAGGCCTTGAGGCGGGTGCGGTACTCGCGCTCGAACTGCTTGAGCTCCTCGATGTGCTTCGACAGCGCGGTGCGCTTGGCGTCCAGGCCGCCCATGGCCTCCTGGTGCCGCTGGCGGGCGTCCCGCTCCAGGGCGTCGGCCTTGGCCCGCGCCTCGCGGGTGACCTCCTCCGCCTTGGACCGGGCCTCGGAGAGCAGGCTGTCGGCCTCGCGGCGGGCGTCGGAGACGTGGTCGTCGGCGGTGCGCTGGGCCATCATGAGCACGCGCAGCGCCTGCTGCTCGCCGTCCCCGGTCACCCCCGCCGGGCCGCCCTGGGCGCGCACCTGCTCGAGCTCGGACTGCATCGCCCGGGCCGCCTGCTCGGCGGCCGCCTTGTCGCGCTGCACCCGGTCGAGCTGGGCCTTGACGTCGTTGAGCTCCGCCGCGAGCCGGGCGTCGCCGCCGGGGCCGGCGGGTGCGCCACCCCGACCGCCGCGCTCCACCTGGGCACGCAGCTCGTTGTTCTCCTCGATCAGACGGGCCAGCTCGCGCTCGACCTCGTCCAGGAAGGCGTCGACCTCCTCCTCGTCATACCCCCGCTTGCCGATCGGCGGCTTTTTGAAGGCGACGTTGTGGACGTCGGCCGGGGTCAGCGGCATCGAAACTCCTCGGGTCAGTTGCGGCCGCGAAAGCGCTCTGGTCAGGCGAACGCCACGATCAGGCGCTGTAACACGAACTCCATCAGCACGAACAGGATAACCAGGAGCACAAGGGAGGCCAGGTCGATGCTCACGGTACCAATTCGCAGTGGTGGGATCACACGCCTCAACGCGCGCAGGGGCGGATCAGTGACGCTCCACACGACTTCCAGTCCCGCCGACGCTCCCCGCCCCGGTTGCCACCGACGACCGTAGGCCAGGACGGCTCCAAGGACAAATCGGGCCAATAGGACAAGCAAGAAGAAGTAGAGCAGCAGGTAGAGCACCTGGAACAGGATCGACAACACGGCAGGCGACGTCCCTCGGTCGTGCGGGATTAGCTCAGACTGAAAAAGCCGCCCTCAGCGATCTTGGCCTTGTCCTCCGCGGTGACCTGGACGTTGGCCGGTGAGAGCAGGAACACCCGGTTGGTCACGCGCTCGATCGTACCGCGCAGGCCGAACGCGAGCCCGGCGGCGAAGTCGACCAGTCGGCGGGCGTCCGCCTCGTCCATCTCGGTGAGATTGATGATCACCGGCACGCCGTCCCGGAAGTGCTCGCCGATGGTCCGCGCCTCGCGGTAGGTGGTCGGGTGCAGCGTGGTGATCTGGTAACGCTGCTCGTCCTCCGGGGCCACCGCCCGCTCGCGCGGCGAGGCCTGCGGCGCCAGGGCGAGATTGTCCCGGGTGTGGTAGGTCAGCGAGCCGGAGGTCTCGCCGGTGGAGGACCGGGTGATCGACCGCACGCTGGAACGCTCGGCGCGCTCCGGACGGTCGAGTCGCTCGGCCTCGGACCGGTCGGTGTCGACCGAGCGGCCCGTGGCGCGCTCGGACAGCCGGCCCCGGTCGCCGGTGCGGGCCCGGGGCGCCGGCGGCTCCTCGGACTCGTCGTCGTCCTCGTCGGCGAACTCCTCGGCGTACCGGCTCGACCGGTAGCGCGAGTCACGGTAGCCACCCTTGTCGTAGCCGCCGTCCTCGTACGCCCGCTCGTCGTCCTCCTCGACGAGACCGAGCCAGACCCCCGCCTTGCGCAGTGCACCCATCCCCGCGCCCTTCCGTCCGCCATGCGGCACGCGCCCCCGTGCCGTGTCGCTTGATCACAAGTGGACGATCATGCCCACCGGACCGGATCGGCAATCCCCTGGCGCGCGGTTCGCGGCCCGCCCGCCACGGCCCCCGGCTACGGGAACGCCGTCCTGAACAACACTGATGTAATTTGCTTCCGTCGCGGCCAGGCTACCCCAGCGTGGGGCGCATTCCGAGCAACGCGCTGCCGACGCGGACATGTGTCGCGCCGTGATTGATCGCGCTCTCCAGGTCGCCGCTCATCCCCGCCGACACCGCCGTCGCACCCGGATGGTCGGCCCGCAGCCGCGCCGCCACCTCGGCCAACCGGGCGAACGCCCGGTCCGGCTCCCAGCCCAGCGGGGCCACCGCCATCAGGCCGGCCAGCCGCAGCCCGGCCGCGCCGGCGACCGCCGCGGCCACCGGGTCGAGGCCCCGCTCCGGGTCGGCGACACCCGGCAGCGCCCCGCCCCGGGCCGGGTCACCGTCGATGCTCACCTGCACCAGCACGTCCAACGGCCGGTCCCGGACCTCGGACGCGGCGGTGTCCAGGGCGGCGGCCAGCCGGACGCTGTCCACGGACTGGACCACGTCGGCGTACCGGACGACCGAGCGGGCCTTGTTGCGCTGCAGCCGGCCGATGAAGTGCCAGCGCGGGGTCACGCCCGCGCCGGCCACCTCCACCGCCTTGGGCGCCGCCTCCTGGTCGCGGTTCTCCCCCACGTCGGTGACCCCGAGCCCGGCCAGCGCGACCACGTCGACGGCCGGGTACGTCTTGGTCACCGCGACCAGGGTGACCTCACCGGTGTCCCGGCCGGCGGCCGCGCAGGCGTCGGCGACGCGCGCGCGTACCCGGGCCAGCCCGGCCGCGAGTTCGGCGCGACGCTCGGGTCGCACCGTGGTGGGTGAGTCCGTCATCGGCGCGGCTCAGGACCCGTTCTTGAGGAAGTCGGGCACGTCGACGTCGTCGAAGAGCACCCGGCGCGACGGCTGCTGCGGGGCCGGCATGGTGGCCGGCGGGCTCACCGGCGCGCTCGGCTGCGCCGGCGGGTTCTGGTTGCTCTTGCGCGGCGGCTCGACCGCCTTGTACGCCGGCGTGCCCCCGTCGAACCCGGCCGCGATCACGGTCACCCGCACCTCGTCGCCGAGCGCGTCGTCGATGACCGCGCCGAAGATGATGTTGGCGTCCGGGTGGGCCGCGTCGGTGACGAGCTGCGCCGCGTCGTTGATCTCGAACAGGCCGAGGTCCGAGCCACCGGCGATGGAGAGCAGCACGCCCCGCGCGCCGTCCATGCTCTGCTCCAGCAGCGGGCTGGAGATGGCCGCCTCGGCCGCCTCGACGGCGCGGTTCTCGCCCCGGGCGCTGCCGATGCCCATCAGCGCGCTGCCGGCGCCGCTCATCACGCTCTTCACGTCGGCGAAGTCCAGGTTGATCAGGCCCGGCGTGGTGATCAGGTCGGTGATGCCCTGGACACCGGAGAGGAGCACCTGGTCCGCGGTGCGGAACGCGTCCATCATGGAGATGTTGCGGTCACCGAGGGCGAGCAGCCGGTCGTTCGGGATCACGATCAGGGTGTCGCACTGGTTGCGCAGCTCCTCGATGCCGGCCTCGGCCTGCACCTGCCGGCGCTTGCCCTCGAACGAGAACGGCCGGGTGACCACGCCGATGGTGAGCGCGCCGAGCTTGCGGGCGATGTTCGCCACCACCGGCGCGCCGCCGGTGCCGGTGCCGCCGCCCTCGCCGCAGGTGACGAAGACCATGTCGGCGCCCTTGAGCACCTCCTCGATCTCGTCGCGGTGGTCCTCGGCGGCGTTCTTGCCGACGTCCGGGTTGGCGCCGGCGCCCAGGCCCCGGGTCAGCTCCCGGCCCACGTCCAGCTTGACGTCGGCGTCGCTCATCAGCAACGCCTGCGCGTCGGTGTTGATCGCGATGAACTCGACGCCCTTGAGCCCAACCTCGATCATCCGGTTGACGGCGTTCACGCCGCCGCCCCCGATGCCGACGACCTTGATGACCGCCAGGTAGTTGTGCGGAGGTGTCATCTCCGGTCCTTTCCCTTCGAGATTGGCATGGGCCGACCCCACACGGCTTGGCCGGACCAGAGGAGAACCCTCACCCTCTACTAGAGGCTTAGAGTTATGTCAACCACTGATCTCTTCGGGGCAACGTATGCGCCGCCGCGCCAGGAGCCAAGGACCCCCTCCGGCGTGTCGCCGTCCGAGCGGCCCGCGACACACCGGCCGGCCGCTGACCCGCGGGTCACTGGAACGTGACCACGTCCGGCGCGCTGACGTCGATCCGGTCGGCCTTCCGGGGCAGCAGGGTGGTGGCCACCGTGGACTTGTCCCGGCTGCGCGAGGCGTCGCCCCAGAAGACCTGCCGGTCCCCCCGCAGCAGCAACGTGATCCGGGCCAGCCCGGCCACGTCCACCGCCACCAGCTCGGCGCGCAGCTTCTCCCCGAGCGAGGCGAGCACCGCCAACCCCGCCCGGGTGCCCGGATCGTCCGGACCCGGCCGGACCACCCGGACGAGCGGCAGCCCCTCCGGCGCCCGGTCCGCGCGCTGGAACACCACGCCGGCGGCGTCGACCACCACGAACCGGTCGCCCTGCGGCACCGCCGCCACCGGCACCCGCTCGACCACCCGGACGACCAGGGCGCCCGGCCAGTCCCGCTCCACCGTGGCCCGGGCCACCGGTGGCAGCGCGCCGACCCGGCGCGCGGTCGCGGCCAGGTCCACCCGGGCCAGCGGCGTGTCGTCCGGCACCGCCGCCGCGTCCCGGATCTCCACCGGCGTGACCAGCCGCGCGCCGACCACCCGCACCTCGCGGACGCCGAACAGGCCGGTGCCGAGCACCGTCCAGGCGACCAGCGCGGCGACCACCAGCACCGCCGCCGCCACCGCCCAGGGCAGCGCCGCCCGCATCCGCCGCTGCCGGGCCCGGGCCATGAACCGCCGGGTCGACGGCGGCACGGCGTCCGCGCCGGCCCGCACCAACTGCCAGCGCCGGACCGGGCTGCGCCGTCCCGCCCCGCCGTCCTGGCCGGGGGTGCGGCCGCGGGCCGGGCCGGGACTCATCCGGCGGGGGTCGCCGCGCCGTCCGGGCCGACGCCCAGGGCGGTGGCACCACCGGTACGCGCCAGCAGGGCGTCCAGCAGCGGGTCACCCATCAGCGAGATCGGTGGCGCACCCATGGTCACCACCACGTCGCCGGGACGGGCCCGGCGGGCCACCTCGGCCGGCACGTCGTCCCACGCGTCGACGAAGACCTTCCGCTCCGCCGGCAGCGGCACCGCCTCGATCAGTGCGGCCGACCCCTCGCCGGGCTGGCGCAGCTCGCCGGGGCCGAACACCTCCAGCAGCACCAGCTCGTCGGCGATGCCGAGCGCGGCGGCGATCTCCGCCTGCAGGTCCCGGGTGCGGTAGAGCCGGTAGGGCTGGAAGACCACGATCAGCCGCCCGTCGCCGGCCACCTCGCGCAGCGTCTGCAGCGCCAGCGTCATCGAGGTCGGGTGGTAGGCGTACTCGTCGTAGACCAGCACGCCGTCCGCGACGCCCTTGCGCTCGAAGCGCCGGCGCACGCCGGGGAACGCGCCGAGCGCGGCCTCCGCCGCCGCCACCGGCAGCTCCAGCAGGTACGCGGCGAGCACCGCGGCGGCGCTGTTGAGCGCCATGTGCCGGCCCGGGACCGGCAGCCGGATCTCGCCCAGCGACCGGCCCTCGATCTCGGCCAGGTAGCGCACGCCCTGCGCCGACGAGGTGACGTCACTCATCCGCAGGTCCGCGTCGGCGGACTCGCCGTACGTCCAGACCCGGCGGCCCCCGGCCCGCAGCGTCTCGGCCAACCGCCGCCCACCGGGGTCGTCGGCGCACGTGACGACGAAGCCGTCCGGGTCGGTGAGCGCGGCGAACTCGGCGAACGCCGCCTCCAGGTTCGCCAGGTCGCCGTAGGTGTTCAGGTGGTCCGCCTCGACGTTCGTGACGATCGACACGTACGGGCGGTAGATGAGGAAGGAACGGTCGCTCTCGTCCGCCTCGACCACGAAGTGCTCGCCGGTGCCGTGGTGCGCGCCGGAGCCGACCTCGGAGATCTCGCCGCCGATGACGAAGGACGGGTCGGTGCCGGCCTGCTGGAGCACCATGGTGATCATCGACGTGGTGGACGTCTTGCCGTGCGTGCCGGCCACCGCCACCGTGCGGCGGCCGGTCATCGCGGCCGCGAGCGCCTCGGAGCGGTGCAGCACCCGCAGGCCCCGCCGTCGCGCCTCGACCATCTCCAGGTGGTCCTGCGGGATCGCCGAGGAGTAGACGACCGTGTCCACTCCGTCGAGGTTGGCCGCCTCGTGACTCATGTGGATCGTCCCGCCCAACGCCCGCAGGCCGGCCAGGGACGGCCACTCCCGCAGCTCGCTGCCGGAGACCGGCAGGCCGCGGGTGAGGAAGAGTCGGGCCAGCCCGGCCATCCCGACCCCGCCCACCCCGATCAGGTGGATCCGGCCCAGGTCCTCCGCGGTCATCGTGCCGGCGGGCGTGAACTGCGCGGTGTTCATTCCGAGTACCTTCCCGTCGCGACGTCCCGCATCAGCGGGACACCGCCTCGTAGACGAAGTTCAGCAGGGCCACGTCGCCGTCGCGGCGGCCGTAGCCGGCCGCGGCGTGGCTCATCGCCCAGAGCCGCTGCGGGTCCCGGATCAGCGGGACCACCGTGCGCTCCACCCAGGCCGGGGTCACCTCGGCGTCGTCGACCAGCAGCCCGCCGCCGGCCTCAACCACGGGCAGCGCGTTGCGCTTCTGCTCCTGGTTGCTGTGCGGATAGGGCACGTAGACCGTGGGCAGGCCGATCGCGGCCACCTCGGCGCAGGTCATCGCGCCGCCCCGGCCCAGCATCAGGTCGGCCGCCGCGTAGCCCAGCTCCATCTCGGACAGGTAGGGCAGCGTCACGTACGGCACCGGCAGGTCGGTGGGGACGGACACCGGCTCGTTGCGGGCGCCGATCACGTGCAGCACCTGCACGCCGTTGCGGGCCAGCTCCTTGGCGGCGCCGGACACGGCCAGGTTGATCGAGCGGGCGCCCTGCGAGCCGCCGGCCACGAACAGCACCGGCAGGTCGGGGCGGAGCCCGAAGTGGGCGCGGGCGGCGTCGCGCAGGGCGGCGCGGTCCAGCCCGGCGATGCCGCGGCGCAGCGGCACCCCGACCACCCGCGCGTCGCGCAGCGCCTCGGACTGCGCCGGCTGGTGCGGGAAGCCCACCGCGACGTGCTTGGTGAACTTCATGCCCATCCGGTTCGCCACGCCCGGCGGCACGTTCACCTCGTGGATGACGATCGGCAGGTCCCGGCGCCACGCGGCCAGGTAGCCGGGGACCGAGACGTACCCGCCGAAGCCGACCACGGCGTCGGCCTGCACCTCGTCGATCACCTTGCCCGCCGCGCGGGCCGCCTTCCACATCCGGTCCGGGGTGCGCACCAGGCTCATGTTGACCGACCGGGGGAGCTGGTAGGCCGGGATCTGCCGCAGGTCGTAGCCGGCCGGCGGGATCAGCTCGTTCTCCAGGCCCTTCGGCGTCCCCAGGCAGGTGATGCGGACGCTCGGGTCGTGTCGGCGCAGGCAGTCGGCGAAGGCGAGCAGCGGGTAGATGTGCCCACCCGTGCCCCCTCCGCAGAGCACCACCGAACGCAGCGGACCCATCAGCGTCTCCTCTCGCTCGCCGAGCCGGCGCGCGTCCGGTCGGACCGGACACCGCGGGCCGCGGCCTGTTCGTCGCGCCGACGCTGGCGGGACCGGGGCACGGACCCTCGGTCCGCCGGGGGCGGCGCCGGTCGGCGACGCCGACCGGGAAGCGGCGGCAACGGGGCCCACACTAGTCGGACCCACCGGGCCGGCGGACGGGCGTGCAGCGCACGGGCCGCGTCCGGCTCGGCGCGGGCGAAGGAGGCGAGCATGCCGATCGCGGCCAGCGTCACCACCAGGGCGCTGCCGCCGTCGGAGATGAACGGCAACGGCACGCCGGTCAGCGGCAGCAGCCCGGTGACCCCGCCGATGTTGATGACGGCCTGACCGACCAGCCAGGCGGTGACGCCGGCGGCGGCGAGGCGGCGGAACGGGTCCTCCACCCGGCGGGCGATCCGCATGCCGGTGTACGCGAGCACCGCGAACAGCACCAGGATCACGGTGCAGCCCACCACGCCCAGCTCCTCGGCGACGATGGCGAAGATGAAGTCGTTGTGCGCCTCGGGCAGCCAGCCGTACTTGAAGCTGCTCTGCCCCAGCCCGACGCCGAACCAGCCGCCGTTGCCGATCGCGTAGCGGGCCTGGATGAGCTGGTAGCAGTTCTCCAGCTCCTGGTCGAAGCAGGTCTTGGGCGAGGGCGGGTCGAGCCACATGGTGAGCCGGCCCAGCCGGTAGTTGTCGGCGTCGCGGGAGCCGGAACCGGCGCCGAGCGACGCCACCGCGACCAGCAGGCCGATGCCGAGCAGGCCGATCGCGGAGAGCGAGGCGAAGACCCGCCCCCGCACCCCGGCCGCCCAGAGCAGGCCCACCACCAGCGCCAGCAGGCACAGCATGCTGCCCAGGTCGTTGTAGCCGACCAGCACGAAGAGCAGGCCGACCACCGGGAACAGCGGGGTGGCCAGCTCCCGCCACCAGCCCAGCGCGGCGCCCTTGCGGGCCAGCACGTGCGCGCCCCACAGCACCAGCGCGAACTTGGCCACCTCGACCGGCTGGAGCGAGATCGGGCCGAGGTAGAGCCAGAGCAGTTGGGCCTTAAGCGGGCCGATCGACGTGACCCCGAACAGCGACTGGAGCGCGACCAGCAGGTTGAGCAGGAGCAGCAGCGCCACCGCCACGCCGAGCGCGGGTCGGCTCACCGCCCGGAAGGTGCGCGCGGGCAGCCGCTGGCAGGCCCAGAACGCGCCCACGCCGATCACCGCGAACACGGCCTGCTTGGTCAGCGAGGCCGACGCGTTGCCGTCCAGCACGTAGTCGCGCACGCTGGTCGCCGAGAAGACCATGGTCAGGCCGATCAGCAGCAGCAGGCCGGCGCTGGAGAGCAGCAGGTAGTAGGAGGCCAGCGGCCGGGCCAGCAGGCCGCGCAGCGCGGCCAGGCCACCGGCCGGGTCCCACCGGGTCCCGCCGGCCGGCGGTTCTGACGGCGGCGTGGCCGCGGGCGCGCGGCGGGCCGGCGGATCGTTGGTGACCTGGATGTCTCGTCCCTCCCCCACCCGCTCATCATGGCGGCTCGACCCGCCCGCCCGTGGCGCAACCGCCCGGTCGGCGTGTCGGATCGTAAGGAGGGGCCCCTTTAACAGACGTCTGTTAAAAGGGGGCCCCTCCTTACACCTAGCTCACCGCGGCGAGGAACTCGCTGTAGAACAGCCCCAGCGCAATCGCCACCCCGATCCCAGCGATGATCCAGAACCGGACCACGATGTTGACCTCGCTCCAGCCGGCCAGCTCGAAGTGGTGCTGCAACGGCGACATCCGGAACACCCGCTTGCCGGTGGTACGGAACGAGATGATCTGGATGACCACCGACATCGTGATGATCACGAAGAGGCCGCCCAGGATCGGCAGCAGCAGGATGGTGCGGGTGGACATCGCCATGCCGGCGATCAGGCCGCCCAGCCCGAGCGCGCCGGTGTCGCCCATGAAGATCCGGGCCGGCGACGTGTTCCACCAGAGGAAGCCGACGCAGGCGCCGGCCGCGGCGCCGGCGATCAGCGCGATCTCCAGCGGGTCGCGCACCGTGTAGCAGTAGGACTCGGTGTAGTTCGGGTCCGCGCACCAGTGCCGGTACTGCCAGAACGCGATCAACGCGTACGCGGCGAGCACCATCACCGAGGCGCCGGTGGCCAGGCCGTCCAGGCCGTCGGTGAGGTTGACGCCGTTGGTCGCCGCCATCACCACCATGATGATGACGATCACCGCGCCGATCTTGCCGATCTCCAGCGCCGGGACGTCCCGGATGAAGCTCAGCGTGGTGCTGCCCACCGTCTCGGTGTTCGTCGCGTTGCCGCTGACGTCGGTCATGCTCGACGGGAAGTAGACCGCCACCGCGCCGAAGACCGCGCCGACCAGGATCTGCCCGGCCAGCTTGCCCCGCTTGTTGAGGCCGCCGCTGTGCCGCTTGCGGACCTTGAGGAAGTCGTCGATGAAGCCGACCGCGCCGGAGAACACCATCAGCCCCAGCAGCACCAGCGCCGTGATGGTCGGCTCGACCTGGGCGATCTGCGCGTCCGGCAGCGTGGTCAGGGCCAGGTGCCCGGCGACGTACGCGATGACCGTGGCCAGGATGAAGACCACGCCGCCCATCGTCGGCGTGCCCTTCTTGCCCTCGTTGCTGGCGAGCCCGAGGTTCGACCGGATCGGCTGGCCGGCCTTCAACCGGGCGAACACCTTGATCGCGATCGGGGTGCAGAACAGCGAGATCAGGAACGCGACCCCGATGGCGACGATGACCGCCCTCATGCGGCGCCGCCCTCCGTCGCCGCCTCCCGGGCGTCCGCGCGCAGCGCGTCGGCCACCTCCCAGGTCCGATACCGCGAGCCCTTCACCAGCACCACGTCCCCTGGACGCAGCTCGCTCCGCAGCACCTCGACGGCCGCCGCCTGATCGGTGAGCAGCACCGACTCTCCTCCCCAGTTGCCTACCGCTGTCGCGCCCTCGTGGATCGGCGCCGCCGGCTCGCCCACCACGAGCAGCCGGTCCACTCCCAACTCGGCCGCGAGCCGGCCGACCTGCTGATGCCCCTCCCACTCGAAGTCGCCCAGCTCGGCCATGTAGCCGAGCACCGCGACGGTACGCCCCTCACCGCGCATGCTGGCCAACGCCCGAAGCGCCACGCCGGTGGAGGCCGGGTTCGCGTTGTACGAGTCGTCGATCACGACCACCCCGTCGGGACGCTCGAAGACGTCCATCCGCCGGGTGGAGACCAGGCCCAGCTCGCCCAGCGCCGCCGCCAGGTCGGCCAGCGGCAGGCCCAGCTCGCGGGCGACCGCGGCGGCGGCCAGCGAGTTGGACACCTGGTGCCGGCCGGTCAACCCGAGCCGCACCGGGACGCGCCCCTCCGGCGTCACCAGCGTGTACGACGGCCGGCCCCGGCCGTCCAGCGTCACGTCCTCGGCGCGCACGTCGGCCTGCGCCGACTCGCCGTACCGGACCACCCGGGCCTCGGTCCGCCTCGCCATCGCGTCGACCCGGGGGTCGTCGGCGTTGAGCACCGCCAGCCCGTCGGCGGGCAGCGCCTCGACCAGCTCCCCCTTGGCCAGCGCGATGGTCTCCACCGAGCCGAACTCGCCGATGTGCGCCACCCCGACGTTGAGCACCACAGAGATCCGCGGCGGCACCACGTCGCACAGGTAGCGGACGTGGCCCACGCCGCGGGCGCCCTTCTCCATCACCAGGAAGCGGGTCTCCGGCGTGGCCTGCAACGCGGTGTACGGGTGCCCCAACTCGTTGTTGAACGAGCCGGGCGGGGCCACGGTCGGGCCGAGCCGCACCGCGAGCTGGGCGATCAGGTCCTTGGTGGTGGTCTTGCCGGACGAGCCGGTCAGCCCGATCACGGTCAGCCCGGGCAGCCGGTCGACCACCGTGCGCGCCAGCCGGCCCATCGCGTCGAGCGGGTCGTCGACCAGCACCATCGGCACGCCCGGCACCTCACGGGTGCCGAGCACGGCGACCGCGCCCGCGTCCACCGCGCCGGCCGCGTAGTCGTGGCCGTCCACCCGCTCGCCGGCGAACGCGACGAACAGCCCGCCCGGGGCCACCTTGCGGGAGTCGAACTCGACCGTCCCGGTGACCCGGGCGTCCGGGTCGGCGCCGGCCAGCCGGCCACCGACCGCCGCGGCCACCTCGGCCAGCGTCAGCGGGATCACCGCTGACCCACCAGGTCGCCGAAGCGGGCGCGCAGCGCGGTCGCCAGCTCCACCCGGTCGTCGAACGGCAGCACCTCGCCGCCGATCTCCTGGCCGCGCTCCTGGCCCTTGCCCAGCACCGCCACCACATCACCCGGTTCGGCCACCCGGACCGCCTCCTCGATCGCCGCCCGCCGGCCGGGCACCTCGATGACGCGGGCCGACGTGGTGGCCGCATATGCGCCGGCCAGCACCTCGGCCCGGATCGTGGCCGGGTCCTCGGTCCGCGGGTTGTCGTCGGTCACCAGCACCACGTCCGCCCCCCGGGCGGCCACCTCGCCCATCACCGGCCGCTTGCCGCGGTCTCGGTCGCCGCCGGCGCCCACCACGCAGACCAGCCGGCCGTCGGTCAGGCCGCGCAGCGCGGCCAGCACCGCCTCGATCGCGTTCGCCTTGTGCGCGTAGTCGACCACGCCCCGCACCGGCGCGTCGCCGCTGACCAGCTCCAGCCGGCCGGGCACGCCGCCGCACGCGGCCACCCCGCCGGCCGCGGTGACCGGGTCGACCCCGGCGGCCACCAGCGTGGCGACGGCCAGCAGCGCGTTGGCCACGTTGTGCCGGCCGGGCAGCGCCACCCCGGTGGGCAGCGCCGGCGTGTCCGGGCCGTGCAGCGTGAAGCGCTGCGCGTAGCCCTCGCCGTCGATCTCCTCGGCCCACCAGGTGGCCTCCGGGTCGCCGGCGGCCGAGTAGGTCACCGTGGCGGGCCTGCGCAGCGGGCGCAGCGCCGGGTCGTCGTGGTTGAGCACCTCGACCCGGCAGCGGCCGTCGAACAGCCGGGCCTTGGCGGCGAAGTAGTCCGCCTCGTCGGCGTGGAAGTCGAGGTGGTCGGAGCCGAAGTTGGTGTAGCCGCCGACGTCGAACCGGACGCCGCCGACCCGGCCCATGGCGAGCGCGTGGCTGGACACCTCCATCACCACCGCGTCCACCCCGCGCTCGCGGGCCACCGCCAGCATGGCGTGCAGGTCGGTGGCCTCCGGGGTGGTCCGGACGCTGTCCACCACCAGGTCGCCCAGCCGGGTCTCCACGGTGCCGATCAGGCCGGTGGTGTGCCCGGCGGCGCGCAGGCCGGACTCGATCAGGTAGCTGGTGGAGGTCTTCCCGGCGGTGCCGGTCACCCCGATCACGGTGAGCTGCGCGGTCGGGTCGCCGTAGATCCTGGCGGCGACCTCACCGAGCACCCCCCGGGCGTCGTCGACGACCAGCACGGGCAGGCCCGACCCGGCGGCCAGCGGCACGCCGGCCGGATCGGTCAGCAGGGCCACCGCGCCGGCGTCGGCCGCGGCGGCGGCGAACTCCGCGCCGTGCCGGCGGGCGCCGGGCAGTGCGGCGTACAGGTCGCCGGGGCGGACCTCCTGGCTGGCGTGGGTGACGCCGGTGACGGCCAGCTCGGCGGCCCCCTCCGGCGTGGGAACGGCCAGCCGGGCGGCGAGGTCGCCGAGCCGGACGGGCAGCACGGTGGCGGGACGTGGATTGCCGGACACGGCGTCAGACCCTACCCGGTCGTCCGGTTCCGACCGCACAGCCGCCCCGGTGGTTCGTCGCCACTCACCGATGATGTCCCGCCGGGCCCGCTCAGCGCGGAAAGACCTCGAACTTCGGGGACTTGTCGGTGAGCGACGGGGGCACCCGGTAGTGACGCAGGGTGAAGCCCATCATCTCGCGGAACGCCGGCGCGGCGACCGCGCCGCCCTCGCCGCCGGGGCTCCAGACGAAGACCGCCACCACGTAGCGGGGCTTCTCCGCCGGGGCCATCCCGATGAACGAGCCGACCTCGCCCGGCTGCTTCTTGCCGTTGTCGTAGCGCAGGCCGGTGCCGGTCTTGCCGGCCACCCGGTAGCCGGGCACCGCGGCGGCCAGGCCGGTGGCCCGCCCGTCCGGGCCGTCCACGGTGGTGACCGCCTCCAGCATCCGGCGCAGGTCGGCCGCGTTGGCCGGGCTGAGCACCGATCGGGTGGCCGGTGCGGCGCTCGGGGTGCCCTTGCCGTCCGGGCCGATCGTCTCCTTGACCAGGTGCGGCTGCACGTACGTGCCGTTGTTGGCGATGGCGTTGTAGGCGGCGGCCATCTGCAACGGGGTGGCGTCCACGCTGTGCCCGATCGGCACCGACCCGTACGACGACCCGCTCCACTCGTCGGCCGGGAGCAGCCGGCCGGACGCCTCGCCGGGCAGGCCCTCGCCGGTCGGCTGGCCCAGCCCGAACCGCTTCTGGTAGTCGATCAGCCGGTCCTTGCCCAGCTTGTCGGCGATCTCGATGGTCGCGATGTTGGACGAGAACGCGAGCATCCCCGGGATGCTCATGACGCGGCCGTTCGCGTGGTGCGTGTCCTCGAACGGCACACCGCCCAGGACCACGGTATTGGCGACCGGGAACGTGGTGTCCGGCGTGATCACGCCCTCCTGGAGCGCCGCGCCGTAGGTGATCGCCTTGTGGATCGAGCCGGGGTCCACCACGAAGCTGGTGGCCGCGTCGTCCCGGTCGGCCGGCGAGTTGACCTTGGCCGGGTCGGCCGCGTCGTAGGTGGGCTGGCTGGCCTGGGCCAGCACCTCCCCGGTGGGGACGTCCAGGATCACCGCCGCGGCGACGCTGCCCTTGGCCTGGGCCACCTGCTTGGCCAGGATCCGCTGTGTCATGAACTGCAGGTCCCGGTCGATGGTGAGCTGCAGCGAGCTGCCCGGCTTCGGCTGGGTGGTGCTGCTGTAGCCGCCCGGGATGGGTGCGGCCAGGTCACCCAGGCCCACCTCGTAGGTCCGCTTGCCGGCTTGGCCGCGCAGCACGTCGTCGTACTTGGCCTCCAGGCCCTCCAGGCCGTTCATGTCCTGGCTGACGAAGCCGATCATGTTGGCCGCCAGGTCACCGCCGGGCACCTCGCGCCGCTCGTCGCGGTGCGTGCCGATGCCGGCCAGGTCGAGCGCCATGATCTGCTTGGCGGTGCCGATCTCGACGCCCCGGGCCAGGTAGACGAACTGCAGGTCGATGTCGGTGCCGGGCCGCTTGCTCCGCCGCATCCTGTCGGCCAGCTCCGACGCCGGCACGCCGAGCAGCGGGGAGAGCGCCCGCGCGGTGGCGAACCGGTCCTTGACCCGGGTCGGGTCGGCGAAGACGTAGCGCGCCTCCACGCTGTGCGCCAGCGGCTCGCCGGTGCGGTCGAGGATGGCGCCGCGCGGGGCCGGCAGCTCGACCACCGCGATCCGGTTGGGCAGGCCGCCGTCGGCGTACGCCGGGCTGTCCGCCATCTGGAGATAGACCAGCCGGACGCCGATGCTGGCGAACAGCGTCAGGGCCAACACCGTGGCCAGCCGCAGCCGCCGGCGCGGGTCGCCCAGCCGGGGCGGCCGGCGGGGCTTGCGGACCGGCCGGCGGGCCGCCGGGCGGCGCGGGCCGGGCCGGCGGCGCGGCGGCGGGTCGTCCTCGTCGTCGAACGGCTCGTGCACCGGGCGGGTGGAGACGGTCCGCACCACGCCGGCGCGACCGCCCGCCGTCCGGCGGCCGGCCCGGCCGCTCTCCCCGGCCGTGGCCGGCTCCCGCCGGCCGGCGCGGGTGGCCCGGCCGCCGTCGACCACCTGCAACGCCGGCCGGAACGGGTCGCCGGAGCGACTGCTGCGCGGGGTACGCCGCTGCTCGGCGCCACCCTCGCGGATGGTCCGCCCGCGCGGGGTGTACGCCCGGGCGTCGGAGATCCCGCCGACGCCCGGCTCCCGCGGCTCGGCCCCACGCGACGAGCCGCGCCGGGAGCCCGTGGGGTCCCGGCGCGGCTCGTCCGATCTCGGCGGCACCGCTCAGCCTCCGTTGCCCTGCTGGCCGGCGCCGGCCGGCGCGCCCTCCGCGGGGTGCGGCACGCCGATCGTCCGGCCGTCCGGCAGCCGGATGTACGCCGGGTCGTCCGACTCCACCAGGCCCAGCTTGCGGGCGTTGGCGGTGAGGTTGCCCGGCGCCTTCTGGTCGGCGATCTCCTTCTTCAGCTCCTGCTCGTCCACGTCGAGCTTGGCCTGCTGCTGCTGGAGCCGCTCCAGCCGGAACGCGTTCTCATTGATCTTGGTGTTGACCGCCAGGATGCCGAGCACCCCGCCGACCACGAGCACCAGGATCATCCCGACGAAGGGCGCTCGCGGCACCCGGATCGGCGGCGGCGGGGCGACCCGCAGCCGCGGCGCGGCCGGCGTGGTGACCCGGGTCCGCTCGGCCGGACGCAGCGCGGCGCTGCCCGCCGTCGGGTACTCGCGTGCCCCCCGGGCGCGGGTCCCCTCCCGGCGGTCGGCCGCGGTCGTCGTCGTGTCTCGTGTGGTGCGCGCCGTGGTCCGGCCCCCCGACCGCGGTGCGCGCTGCCCGACGGCCCCCCGGCCGTCGCGCTTCTCGACGTTCATGTCCCCTCCCCCTCCTCGTCCGTCCCGTTCCCCGGTTGGTGCATCGCCTTCACCCGGCGGCGGTACCGTTCGCGGTCGGTACGCCCCTGCCGGGTCGCCTCCGGATCGAGCCGTTCCGCGGCCCGCAGCCGCACCGAGGCGGCCCGCGGGTTCGCGGCCACCTCCGCCTCCCCGGGAAGCTCGGCGCCCCGGCTCAACAGCCGGAACGTCGGGCCCGACCCGGGCAGTTCGACCGGAAGGTCGACCGGGCCCTTGCTGCGGACCCGGTCGGCGAGCGCCTGCTTGGTGAGCCGGTCCTCCAGCGAGTGGTAGGACAGGACCACCATGCGGCCGCCCACGGTGAGCTTGTCCAGAGCGGCCGGCAGCGCCGTCTCCAGCGCCGCCAGTTCTCTGTTTACCTCGATCCGTAAAGCCTGAAACGTTCTCTTTGCCGGGTGTCCGCCCGTTCGTCGGGCTGGCGCCGGAATCGCGTCCCGGACCAGCTCCGCCAACCGGGCCGACGACGTGATCCGGGTCCGCTCGCGCTCCCGGATGATCGCCGACGCGATCTTGCCGGCGAACTTCTCCTCGCCGTACACCCGCAGCAGGCGGGCCAGCTCCGGGTGGCCGTAGCTGTTGACCACCTCCTCGGCGGTCACCCCCCGGGTCTGGTCCATCCGCATGTCCAGCGGCGCGTCCTGCGCGTAGGCGAACCCGCGGTCGGGCGCGTCCAGTTGCAGCGACGAGACGCCGAGATCGAACAGCACGCCGTCGATCGCCGGATAGCCGAGCCGGTCCAGCACCTCGGGCAGCTCGTCGTAGACGGCGTGCTCCAGGTGGATCCGGTCGGCGAACCGGGCCAGGCGGACCCGCGCGTGGGCGAGCGCCTCGGTGTCCCGGTCCAGGCCGACGAGGATCGTCTCCGGGTGCGCCGTGAGCACCGCCTCGGCGTGCCCGGCCAGGCCGAGCGTGGCGTCGACGTGCACGGTCCGGCCGGGGCGGCCCAGCGCGGGGGCCAGCAGCTCGAGACACCGCTCGAGCAGCACCGGCACGTGCGTGCCGCGCAGCTCCCCCATGTCGACCCCCACTGCTCGAAAACCGATTCCGTCCACGTGTCCGTCGCCGTCACGACGCCTCGCCATACCGCCAGATCCCCATCCGCTCCCCGCCCGCCGGAGGCCGCGGCCCTCCGTGTCGGATCGTGCGCCTGGCACCGGGGAAGGGGTGCCAGGAACTCGAAAGCGGCTGGAGATCTCGCAGTACGTCGGGCGCCGTCACGCCCTACAGACCGCCGGGCAGCACCCCCTCCTCGATGTCGGCGAAGTCGTCTTCGCTCTCCGCGAGGTAGGCCTCCCAGGCCGCCCTGTCCCAGATCTCCACCCGGGTGCTCGCCCCGATCACGACCAGCTCCCGGTCGAGGGCCGCGTACGACCGCAGGTGCCCGGGAATCGTGACCCGCCCCTGCTTGTCCGGCACCTCGTCGTGCGCGCTGGCGAAGAAGACCCGGCTGTAGGCCCGGGCCGCCTTGCTGGTCATCGGTTGCGCGCGCAACTGGTCCGCGATGCGCTGGAACTCGGGCATCGGGAAGACGTAGAGACAGCGCTCCTGCCCTTTGGTGATCACGACACCCCCCGCCAGCTCATCCCGGAACTTGGCCGGCAGGATCAACCGGCCTTTGTCGTCCAGGCGCGGAGTGTGGGTGCCGAGGAACATCGGCCCAACCCCCTCGCCCTGAGCGGCGTTCGCGGCGCCGCTGACCCCCCGGGCCGGTGTGGCCCTCCCGGCCTCACCATCGCGCCCCACTCTACTCCACTTCCCTCCACCTGCAACCAGAATCGCCGCTTCGGCGCGGCGTGTCCGCGCGCAAAACCGCACGTCAATGCGGGTGGGGCGGAGTGGAGGGGGTGGACGGCCCCGCCGGGCGTCCAGTACCCGACATCGACCGCCGCCGTCCGGAGGAGGACGCTCCGGCCGTCCACCGCGCCGTCCCCGCCCGAACGGTTCGCCGTCGGCGGCGATCTGGCGGCGGTCGTGGTCCGGTAACCTCGCTCGGGTGACGGACGCGAAGATGCCCATGCGGGCAAAGGTGGCCAGCTCCGTGTCGCGCACCGCCGCGGCGCTGTCGCGGGCCGCGGGTCGTGGCGACGGCTCGGTGATCGGCGGCTGGATCGGCCTCAAGATCGATCCCGACCTGCTCGCCCACCTCTCGGCCGGGCGCGCCATCGCCCTGGTGTCCGGCACCAACGGCAAGACCACCACCACCCGGCTGACCACCGCCGCGGTCGGCGTGCTGGGCCGGGTCGCCTCCAACGCCTTCGGCGCCAACATGCCCACCGGGCACACCTCGGCGCTGGCCAAGGCCGGCAGCACGCCCTACGCCGTGCTGGAGGTGGACGAGCACTACCTGGCCCAGGTGCTGGAGGCGACCGAGCCGCACGTGGTGGCGCTGCTCAACCTCTCCCGCGACCAGCTCGACCGCGCCAAGGAGGTCGCCATGATGGCGCAGCTCTGGCGCGCCGCGCTGGTCCGGCACCCGAAGGTGCGGGTGGTCGCCAACGCCGACGACCCGATGGTGGTCTGGGCCTCGACGCCGCCCGCCGACCCGGCCCAGGGTCACGTGCCGCCGCACGTCACCTGGTTCAGCGCCGGCCAGCGCTGGCACGACGACTCGTGGGTCTGCCCCGAGTGCGGCTCCACCATCCAGCGCTCCGGCGGGCAGTGGTGGTGCACCGGCTGCCCGCTGCGCCGCCCCGAGCCGCAGTGGACGGTCGAGGACGACGGGGTGCTCGACCCCACCGGCGCCTGGCACAAGATCCAGCTCCAGCTCCCCGGCAAGGTCAACCTCGGCAACGCGGCCACCGCGCTCGCGGTCGCCGCCGAGTTCGGCGTACGCCCGGTGGACGCGGTCTCCCGGCTGGGCACGGTCACCTCGGTGGCCGGCCGCTACGCCCAGGTGGAGCGGGACGGGCGCAACATCCGGCTGCTGCTGGCCAAGAACCCGGCGAGCTGGCTGGAGGCGTTCGACATGGCCGACGTCGCGCCGACCCTGCTCTCGATCAACGCGCGTGACCCCGACGGGCTGGACACGTCATGGCTGTTCGACGTCGACTTCTCGCCGCTGGCGGGGCGGCAGGTGCTGATCACCGGCGACCGGGCGTACGACCTGGCGGTGCGCCTCGACGTCAACGGCGTGCCGTTCCGGCACGTGCGGACGTTCGACAAGGCGGTCCGGGCGGTGCCGCCGGGCCGGCTGGAGGTCATCGCCAACTACACCGCCTTCCAGGACATCCGAGCGGAGCTGGACCGTGTCAACTGAGAGCCTGCGCATCGTCTGGGTCTATCCCGACCTGCTGTCCACCTACGGCGACCGGGGCAACGCGCTGATCCTGGCCCGCCGCGCCCAGTTGCGCGGCATGCCCGTCGAGATGCTGGAGGTCCGCTCCGACCAGCGGCTGCCCGCCACCGCCGACATCTACCTGATCGGCGGCGGCGAGGACGGCCCGCAGGCGCTGGGCGCCCAGCGGCTGCTCGCCGACGGCGGCCTGCACCGGGCGGTGGCCCAGGGGTCGGTGGTGTTCGGCGTCTGCGCCGGCTACCAGTTGCTCGGCACCTCCTTCTTCGCCAAGGGCACCCGCTGCACCGGCCTGGAGCTGCTCGACCTCTCCTCCGACCGGGGCCCGACCCGGGCGGTCGGCGAGCTGGCCGGCGAGGTCGACCCCCGGCTGGGCGTCCCGCACCTGAGCGGGTTCGAGAACCACGGTGGACGCACCCACCTCGGCCCGGGCGTGTCGCCGCTGGCCCGGGTGACCGCCGGGGTCGGCAACGACGGCGCCACCGAGGGCGCCTGGCGGGGCAAGCTGCTCGGCACCTATTCGCACGGTCCGGCGCTGGCCCGCAACCCCGACCTGGCCGACCTGCTGCTGCGCTGGGCCACCGGCATCCACCAGCTCCCCCCGCTCGACGACACCTGGGCCGACCGGCTCCGGTCCGAGCGCCGCAACGCGGTGGCCGCCGCCGCCCGGGCATGACCGGCGCCGCCCGACCGGGGCGGCGACCGGTGACCCGCCGGCTCGTCGGGCTGCTCAGGCAGCCGTCGGCGCGCCGGTTCGGGCTGTTGCTCCTGCTGCTCGCCGCGTTCGCGGTCACGCTGCTGGTGGTGCCCCGGCCGGACGCGGCCGACCTGCCCCGGCTCGCCGACACGCTCGGCGGCTACGCCCCGGTCGCGGCCGTCGTCGGCGGCGCGCTGCTGCTGGTGGCGCTGGTGCCCCGGACGTTCGTCACGCTGGCCTCCGGCGCGATCTTCGGCCCGGTGCAGGGCGCCGCGTACGCGCTCGGCGCGGCGCTGCTCGCGGCGGCGCTCGGCTTCGCGGTCGGCCGGCTGCTGGGCCGCGACTTCGTGGCCGAGCGGGTCCGCGGCCGGCTGGCCCGGCTCGACGGCTGGTTCGCCCGGCAGAGCGTGTTCGGGGTGATCACCGTGCGGCTGCTGCCGATCGCCGGCTTCGGGCTGGTCAGTTACGGCTACGGCACCACCGGGGCGCGGGTGCTGCCGTTCCTGGCCGGCAGCGTGATCGCCTCTGCCCCCACCGCCATCGGCTACGCCGCGATCGGCGCGGCGGTGAGCAGCCCCGGCTCGATCAACTGGTACGCCGCCGCCCCGGCCAGCCTCGGCCTGATCGCCAGCGTGCTCATCATCCACCGGTGGTGGCGGGCCGAGCGGCAGCGCCGGCTGGGCCCGAGCTGACGTGGCCGACGGCGGGGAGGCGATGCCCGGCGGGTTCGTCGCCGAGGTGGTCCGGCTCGGCGACACGGTCCGTCGCACGCCACCGGCCGACGCCGACTTCGCCGCCGCGCTGCTGCGTCACCTGGCGGCGACCGCGCCCGGCGTCGCGCCCGCGTACCTCGGCACTGACGAGCGGGGGCGGCAGGTGCTCTCGCACGTCGACGGGCTGGTCCCCTGGCGCGACCGGGAGGACCCGGCCTTCTTCTCCGACGCCGCGCTCACCCACCTGGCCGGGCTGATCCGCGCGGTGCACGACGCCTGCGCCGGGACCGTCCTGGCCGGCGACGCGGAGACGGTCTGCCACCGGGACCTGTCGCCGAAGAACACGGTCTACCGGGCCGGCGCGGCCGGTCCCGTGCCGGTGACGCTGCTGGACTGGGACCTCGCCGGCCCCGGCCGACGGATCGAGGACGTCGCGTTCGCCGGCTGGCACTGGGCCACCCTCGGCGGCGACGCCGACCCGGCCGAGCTGGGCCGCCGCTGCCGGCTGCTCTGCGACGCCTACGAGGGGCCGAGCGGCCGCCTGCTGCCCCGCGACGAGCTGACCGGTGTCCTGATCGACCAGGTCGAGGGCACCTGGCGGGGCATCGCCGCCGGCGCCGACCGAGGCGAGCCCGCGATGCGCCGGCTGCGCGCCGCGGGCGTGGTCGAGACGGTGCGCGGTTGGCGCGACTGGCTGTGCCGGCACCGCCCGACGATTGAGGCCGCGCTGGGCACGGGGTGAGTTCCCGGCACGGCAGGGCCACCGGCGGTCCGGCGACGGCGCGGTCGGGAGCAGCCCGCCCCGACCGGCGGCGGCACCGACACCACCGGGCGGGCCACTGATCGCTGGTCGCCGCCCGTCACCTCCGCGACG
The DNA here is from genome assembly GCF_013694245.2 of Micromonospora ferruginea. NCBI lineage: Bacteria > Bacillati > Actinomycetota > Actinomycetes > Micromonosporales > Micromonosporaceae > Micromonospora > Micromonospora robiginosa. The sequence continues at coordinate 597,328 of NZ_CP059322.2, read as the reverse complement.
CCTTTGGAGCTGACATCAGAAACGACTCAGGGCGCCCAGGCCCGCTCGGGCAACGCGTGAGTCGTTGACGCCATCAGCTCGAAAGGCACCAGCCAGCGGCCCCAGGGCCGGGTGGGTACCGCCGACCGCCCTACCGCCCGACGGCCCGACGGCCCGACCGCCCGACGGCGCTACCGCCCGACCGCCCGACCGCGCGACCGCCCGACGGCCCGACCGCGCGACCGCCCGGAGCGGCGGCACCGCGCGGCTGGTCGGTCCGCCCGGCGGGATCCGGTCAGCGCGGCGGCACGACCAGGCCGGCCTCGTAGGCGGCGATCACCAGGTGCACCCGGTCGCGGGCGTCCAACTTGGTGAAGAGCCGGGCCACGTGCGCCTTGGCGGTGGCCGGGCTGATCACCAGCTCCGCCGCGATCTCCGCGTTGGACAACCCGCGCGCCACCAGACCGAGCACCTCCCGCTCCCGGTCGGTGACACCGGGCAGGTTACGAGGGCGGGGCGCCGGCGCGGGCCGGCGGGCGAACTCGGCGAGCAGCCGCCGGGTGACGCCGGGCGCGATCAACGCGTCGCCGGCCGCCACCACCCGCACCGCGCCCAGGATCTCCTCCAGGGCCATGTCCTTGACCAGGAAGCCGCTCGCCCCGGCGCGCAGCGCCGCGTGCACGTGCTCGTCGTCGTCGAAGGTGGTGAGCACCAGTACCCGGGTGGCTCCACCGGCCGCGACGATGTCCCGGGTGGCCGCGATCCCGTCGGTGCCGGGCATCCGCAGGTCCATCAGCACCACGTCGGGCGCCAGTTCCCGCGCCGAGCGGACCGCCTCGGCGCCGGTTCCCGCCTCGCCGACGACCACCAGGTCCGGTGCGTCGGTCATGAGCACCCGCAGGCCGGCGCGCACCAGCGGCTGGTCGTCGACGAGAAGCACCCGGATCGTCACGCCGGACCCACCGGCAGCACCGCGTCGACCCGGAAGCCGCCCTCCGGGCGTGGCCCGGCGACGCACCGGCCGCCGAGCAGCGCGGCCCGCTCCCGCATGCCGACGATCCCGTGGCCCTCGCCGCCGACCGGGCCGCCGCGACCCTCGTCGACCACCTCGACGCGTACCCCGTCCGGCGCGTGCCGCACGGTCACCCGGCACCTGTCGACCCGCGCGTGGCGTACCACGTTGGTCAGTGCCTCCTGCACGATCCGGTACACGGCCAGCTCCACCTCGGCCGGCAGCGGGCCCGGCTCGCCGTCGACGGTCAGCGTCACCCGTACCCCGGCGTCGGCCCCGGCCCCGACCAGCCGGTCCAGGTCGGACAGTCCGGGCGTGGGGTCCAGCGACGCCGCCGCGCCGTCCGGGCGGCGCAGCGCGCCGAGGGTACGACGGAGCCCGGCCAGGGTCTCCCGGCTGGTCGTCTCGATGGTGGTGAGCGCGGCCCGCGCCTGCGCGGGTTGGCTGTCGATGACCCGGGCGCCCACGCCCGCCTGGATGGCGATCACCCCGATGCTGTGCGCCACCACGTCGTGCAGTTCCCGGGCGAGGCGCAGCCGTTCGGCGGTGACCGCCTCGGCGGCGGTGTGCGCCCGCACCTGCTCGGCGTGCGCGCGGCGGGCCAGCACCGAGTTGCCCACCACCCACGCCGCGAGGACCGCCGGCACGGAGAGCGTGGCCCGGTCCAGCGCGCCCGCGGCCGGGTTCACGAAGGCGGCGGCCACCTGCACCAGAAGCACCATGACCGCCGCGGGCACCGACGCCCGACGCGGCCCACGGGCCGCGACCGCGCCGAGCATCACGTCCACGACGAGGAACTGCAGATACCACAGGCCGGCCAGGTAGCCCTGCTCCCACGCGTTGGTGGTGGCGGTGACCAGCGACGCCCCGGCGAGCATGAGACCGAGGGCGAGCAACGGTCGGCGACGCAGCAGGCCGGCGGGCAGCAGCACGGCCAGGACCGGCACGAGGTAGCGCAACGGCAGCCCGGGCACGCTGTGGTCGGGGGTGGGCACGACGAGCACCGGGCCGCCGGCACCGGAGGTGGCCGCGAGCAGCAACGCCACCGGCAGCAACGCCACCGCGGACCAGATCAGGACCGTCCGCACCCGTCGGGCCACGACGCGCGGACGCGGGACGACCGCCTCCATGGGCACACCGTAGCCAGCGGCCGGCCGCCCGGTCATCGGCCCGGGGGCGTACGCCCGGGGGCGGGGTCCCACCGGCCGGGTGTGGTCCCCGGCACGACGACCCGGCGGCCGGGACACGGGAGCGTCGAAGCCATGATCGAGCTCAGGGACCTCACCAAGCGGTACGGCGGGACGACAGCCGTCGACCGACTGACCCTCACCGTCCGGCCCGGACACGTCACCGGTTTCCTCGGACCGAACGGCGCCGGCAAGTCCACCACGCTCCGGCTCGTCCTCGGCCTGCACCGGCCGACGAGCGGCACCGCCCTGGTGGACGGGCGGCCGTTCGCCGGCCGGCCACGAGGGCTGCGGTACGCGGGCGCGCTGCTGGACGCCGGCGACGTGCACGGCGGGCGAAGCGCGCGGGCGCACCTGGCGGCGCTGGCCCGCAGCAACGGACTCCCCCGCGCCCGGGTGGGCGAGGTGCTGGACCAGGTCGGCCTGGCCGAGGTCGCCGGACGCCGGATCGGCGGCTTCTCGCTCGGCATGCGCCAGCGCCTCGGCATCGCCGCCGCGCTGCTCGGCGACCCACCGGTGCTGCTGTTCGACGAGCCCTTCAACGGTCTCGACCCGGAGGGGGTGCGCTGGGTGCGCGGGCTGTTCCGGCGACTCGCCGCCGAGGGCCGCACCGTGCTGGTCTCCAGCCACCTGATGAGCGAGATGGCGCAGACCGCCGACCACCTCGTGGTCATCGGGCGGGGTGAACTGCTCGTCGACGAGAGCCTGGCCGCGTTCGCCGCCCGCACCGCGCACGACCGGGTAGTCGTGCGGACGCCCGATCCGGACGCGCTCGACGCCGCGCTCACGGCGGCCGGCGGCGTCGTCACCCGGGACGGCGACGGCCTCACGGTCACCGGCCTGCCCGCCGGGCGGATCGGTGAGCTGGCCCTGCGGGCCGGTGTCGTGGTGTACGGGCTGCACGCCGACGCCGCCTCGCTGGAGGAGGCGTTCATGGCGCTCACCGCCGACCGACTCGACTACGCCGCCGGAGGCCGATGATGCGCGCCCGTTTCCGTGACCTGCTCGCCGCCGAGTGGATCAAGCTGTGGTCGCTGCGCTCCACGTACGGGGCGCTGGCGCTGATCGCCGTCTCGGCGGTCCTGTTCAGCGCCCGGGCCGCGCTCGGCGACCACCACAACTGGCCGGACTACCCGGCCGAGCGGCGGGCCGCCTTCGACCCGCTCCACGACGCCTTCCCCGAGGAGGGCTGGCTGTTCGTCATGCTCGCGGCCGGGGCGGTCGGCGCGGTCATGATCGCCGGCGAGTACGCCAGCGGTCAGATCCGCACCACGTTCCTCGCCGTGCCGGACCGTCGGGCCGTGGTCGCCGCCAAGATCGCGGTGCTGGCCGCCGTCATGCTGGCGGTCGGCGCGGTGGCCGCCGCCGCCTCCTTCTGGGTGTCTCAGACGATCCTCGCCGACCGGGACGCGGGCCTGTCGATCGGCGACCCGGGGGCGTTGCGCGCCGTGGTCGCCTCGACGCTGCTGCTGCCGGTCTGCGCGCTCATCGGGTTCGGCGTCGGCGCCCTGGTGCGGCACACCGCCCCGGCGGTCGTGGTCACCACGACGCTGCTGCTGCTCGCCCCGCTGGCCTTCGACATCGACCGGCGGTGGAGCGCGGCGATCCACAACGCGCTGCCGGTGCCGGCCTGGGAACGCCTGGTCGGGAACCCGTACGTGCTGCCGAACCTGCACGTGGCGACCGTGCCCGGGTCCTGGGCGGTGTACGCCGCCTGGCCGGTGGCCGCCGCGGTGCTCGCCGCGGTCGTCGTGCACCGCCGCGAACCCTGAGCCGCCGGTGGGTGGGCGCGCCCGCACCGGGGCGCGCCCACGGACCGGCCTCAGGCGACGACCGAGACCATCCGGCCCTTCACCACGATCACCTTGCGCGGCTCCTTGCCGGCCAGCGCGCCGGCGACGGCCTCCAGCGCGGCCGCCCGGACCGCCTCCTCGGACGCGTCGGCCGCCACCTCGATCCGGCCGCGGACCTTGCCGTTGACCTGCACCGGGTAGGTCACCGACTCGGCCACCAGCAGCGCCGGATCGGCGACCGGGAAGTCCGCGTACGCCAGCGAGGTGTCGTGGCCCAGCCGGCGCCACAGCTCCTCGGCCAGGTGCGGGGCGAACGGGGCGACCATCAGCACCAGCGGCTCGGCCACCTCACGCGGCGTCTCGGCCAGTTGGGTCAGGCCGTTGGTCAGCTCGATCAGCTTGGCGATCGCGGTGTTGAAGCGGATCCCGTCCATGTCGGCGCGGACCCCGTCGACCACCCGGTGCAGCAGCCGCCGGGTCGCCTCGTCGGCCGGCGCGTCGGTGACCCGCGAGCCGCCGGTCCGCTCGTCCACGACCGCACGCCACACCCGCTGCAGGAACCGGTACGAGCCGACCACCGCCCGGGTCTCCCAGGGCCGGGACACCTCCAGCGGGCCCATCGACATCTCGTACACCCGGAACGTGTCGGCGCCGTAGGCCGCGCACATGTCGTCCGGGGTGACCACGTTCTTCAGCGACTTGCCCATCTTGCCGTACTCGCGCCGGACCTCGGTCTCGCCGTGGAACCAGCGGCCGTCGACCTCGACGACCTCCTCGGCGGGCACGTAGGCGCCCCGGGGGTCGACGAACGCGTACGCCTGGATCATGCCCTGGTTGAACAGCTTGCGGAACGGCTCGAACGACGACACGTGCCCCAGGTCGAACAGCACCTTGTGCCAGAAGCGGGCGTACAGCAGGTGCAGCACGGCGTGCTCCGCCCCGCCGACGTACAGGTCGGTGCCCCCGCAGTCGCCGGGCCGCCGCGGCCCCATCCAGTACGCCTCGTTCTCCGGGTCCACGAAGCGGCCGGAGTTGGTCGGGTCCAGGTAGCGCAGCTCGTACCAGCAGGAGCCGGCCCACTGCGGCATCACGTTGGTCTCCCGGGTGTAGCGCTTCGGCCCGTCACCCAGGTCCAGCTCGACCTCGACCCAGTCGCGCCGCCGTGACAGCGGGGTCTCCGGGTTGCTCTGCGCGTCCTCCGGGTCGAACGTCTTCGGCGAGAAGTGGTCCACCTCGGGCAGCTCGACCGGCAGCATCGACTCCGGCAGCGCGATCGGCGCCCCGGTCTCGTCGTAGACGATCGGGAACGGCTCGCCCCAGTAACGCTGCCGGGAGAACAGCCAGTCGCGCAGCCGCCAGGTGACCGCGCCCGCGCCGTGCCCGTTCGCCTCCAGCCACTCGATGATCCGGGCCTTGGCCTCGGTCACGCCCAGGCCGTCCAGGTCGACGCCGCGCTCCGGGGCGGCGCTGTTGACCGCCGGCCCGTCGCCGGTGAACGCCTTGCCGTCGAAGCCCTCCGGCGGCGCCACCGTTCGCACGATCGGCAGGTCGAAGACCTCGGCGAAGTCCCAGTCCCGCTCGTCCTGGGCGGGCACCGCCATGATCGCGCCGGTGCCGTAGCCGGCCAGCACGTAGTCGGCGACGAAGATCGGGACCTGCCCGCCGGTCGCCGGGTTGGTCGCCCAGGCGCCGACGAAGACGCCGGTCTTCTCCCGGCTGTCCGACTGCCGCTCCACGTCCGTCCGTGCCGCGGCGGCCTTGCGGTACGCCTCGACGGCCGCGCGCGGGCTCGCGTGCCCGCCGGTCCAGGCGTCCTTCGTCCCGTCCGGCCAGGCGGCCGGCACCAGCGCGTCGACCAGCTCGTGCTCGGGCGCCAGCACCATGTAGGTGGCGCCGAAGATCGTGTCCGGCCGGGTGGTGAACACCCGCACCGGGCCGGCCGTGGTCGGGAAGTCGATGTGCGCGCCGGTCGAGCGGCCGATCCAGTTGCGCTGCTGCAGCTTGATCGGCTCCGGCCAGTCCAGCGTGTCCAGGTCGTCCAGCAGCCGGTCGCCGTACGCGGTGATCCGCATCATCCACTGCTTCAGGTTGCGCTTGAAGACCGGGAAGTTGCCCCGCTCGGAGCGGCCGTCGGCGGTGACCTCCTCGTTGGCCAGCACGGTGCCCAGCCCCGGGCACCAGTTCACCGGCGCCTGCGAGACGTACGCCAGCCGGTGGTCGTCGACGACGCGGCGACGCTCGGCGACGGTCAGCTCGGCCCACGGCCGGCCGTCCGGGGTGGGCCGGTTCCCACCCTCGAACTCGGCGATCAGCTCGGCGACCGGCCGGGCCCGCTTCGCGTCCGCGTCGTACCAGGAGTTGAAGACCTGCAGGAAGATCCACTGGGTCCAGCGGTAGAAGTCGGTGTCGATGGTCGCCACCGAGCGCCGCTCGTCGTGGCCCAGCCCCAGCCGGCGTAGCTGCGCCTTGTACCGCTCGATGTTGGCGACCGTGGTGGTCCGCGGGTGGGTGCCGGTCTGCACCGCGTACTGCTCGGCCGGCAGGCCGAACGCGTCGAAGCCCATCGCGTGCAGCACGTTGCGCCCGATCATCCGCTGGTAGCGGGCGTAGCAGTCGGTGCCGATGTAGCCCAGCGGGTGGCCGACGTGCAGGCCGGCGCCGGAGGGATAGGGGAACATGTCCAGCACGTACAGCTTCTCCGCGCCGGCGCGCGGGTGGCCCGGGTCGGCCAGCGGGCCGGTCGGGTTCGGCGCGTGGAAGGTGCCGTCCCGTTCCCAGGTGTCCTGCCAGCGGCGCTCGATCTCGTCGGCCAGGGCGGCGGTGTAGCGGAACGGGGGAATGTCGGTGGCCGGTGCGGCTGCCTCACTCATGGCGTCTCCTCGGCGCGGTCGGGTCAGGTGGTGGAGGTCTGCTTCGGGCACAAAAAAACCCCTCGCGCAGGAGGGGCGGCCGTGCTGTCGCGCGTTCAGCGCATCAGCACGGCTCGGTAAGAAGCAGGAAGACTCCGGCCATGCGTCGCAGTGTACCTCGGTCCCCCGTCCGGCGAATATTCCGGGCGTAACCGACCGACCACCTGCGGGAGTCGGCGATAGCGACAAACATGGTTAGCCTGAGAGGCCAGTGAGATGCGTGCGGCAGACGAGGCTCGGCGTCGCGAACCCAACGGCGGGTCCAGGTGCTCTATACAGAGCTGCCGTTCCGGCGACGAGGAGGAGGCCCGTGACACAACAGACCTGGGACGAGGTGGGCGGTCTGCTGCCGCACGACGAGTTCCGTGCCGCCAGCGAGGCCATCGTGGCCAACATCGAGCAGGTCATCGAGGGTAAGACGGCCACCGTCCGGCTCGCCCTGGCGGTGCTGCTCGCCGAGGGTCACCTGCTCATCGAGGACGTGCCCGGCGTCGGCAAGACCAAGCTCGCCAAGGCGATGGCCCGGTCCATCGACTGCTCGGTCCGCCGCATCCAGTTCACCCCCGACCTCCTGCCGAGCGACGTCACCGGCGTCAGCGTCTACAACCAGGAGACCCACGACTTCGAGTTCCGCCCCGGCGCGGTCTTCGCCAACCTGGTCGTCGGCGACGAGATCAACCGGGCCTCGCCGAAGACCCAGTCGGCGCTGCTGGAGTGCATGGAGGAGCGGCAGGTCACGGTCGACGGGGTGACCTACCAGCTCCAGACCCCGTTCATGGTGATCGCGACGCAGAACCCGATCGAGATGGAGGGGACCTACCCGCTGCCCGAGGCGCAGCGGGACCGGTTCACCGCCCGCATCGCGATGGGCTACCCGGACCCGAACGCCGAGCTGGCCATGCTCGACGGGCACGGCGCCACCGACCCGCTGTCCGGGCTGCGGCCGGTCTCCGACGCGGCCACCGTGCGCCGGCTGATCGGCCACGTCCGCCAGGTGCACGTCGCGGACGCCGTCAAGCAGTACGCGATCGCGCTGGTGACCGCCACCCGCGAGGCGCCCGACCTGCGACTCGGCGCGTCCCCGCGGGCCACCCTGCAACTGCTGCGCACCGCCCGCGCGGTGGCCGCCCTGGAGGGCCGCGACTACGTCCTCCCGGACGACCTGCAGGCGCTCGCGGTGCCGGTGCTGGCGCACCGCATCATCCCGACGGCGGACGCGCAACTGGCCCGCCGCACCACCGACGCGATCGTGTCCGAGCTGGTGCACCGCCTGCCGTTGCCGCACGACCGGCAGCGTTCCCCGTACGACACCCGGCCCGGGGGCGGCAACGGCCGCGGGCCGTACGAGCCACGGAGGCCGTGACGTGCGTGACGGCCTGCGTGGGCTGACCACCCGCGGCCGATCCTTCCTGGCGGCCGCGGTCGCCGCCGCGATCTCCGCCGCCATCCTCGGCGAGAAGGACCTGCTCCGGGTGGCCGTCCTGCTCGCCGTCCTGCCGCTGCTCGCCGCCGCGTACGTGGGACGCAGCCGCTACAAGCTCGCCTGTCACCGCACGCTGGAGCCGCACCGGGTGCCGGTCGGCTCCAGCTCCCGGGTGGTGCTGCGGCTGCAGAACCTGTCCCGGCTGCCCACCGGCACCCTGCTGCTGGAGGACCGCCTGCCCTACGCGCTGGGCAGCCGGCCCCGGGTGGTGCTGGAACGGCTCGGCGCGCACCAGGCCAGCTCCGTGGCGTACACGGTCCGCGCCGACGTGCGCGGCCGCTACGAGGTGGGCCCGCTGGTGATCCGGCTGACCGACCCGTTCGGGCTGTGCGAGCTGACCCGGTCGTTCCCCAGCACCGACCACCTCACCGTGATCCCGCAGGTCACCCCGCTGCCCTCGGTGCGGCTGCCGGGCGAGTACGCCGGCAGCGGCGACAGCCGGGCCCGCTCGGTCGCGGTGCACGGCGAGGACGACGCCGCCACCCGGGAGTACCGGATGGGCGACGACCTGCGCCGGGTGCACTGGAAGTCCACCGCGCGCACCGGTGAGCTGATGGTGCGCCGCGAGGAGCAGCCGTGGGAGAGCCGGGCCACCGTGGTGCTGGACACCCGGGCCGGCGGCCACCGCGGCGAGGGGCCGACGGCCAGTTTCGAGTGGTCCGTCTCGGCCGCCGCCAGCATCGCCGTGCACCTGCGTCAGGCCGGCTACAAGCTGCGCCTGGTCACCGGCAACGGCGTGGACGTCGATGCCACCGAGGCCGGCGGCGAGGGGGTGCTTCTCGACCATCTCGCCGAGGTGCACCTGGACCGGCGCGGCGAGATCACCACGCTGGTGCAGCAGGTCCGGCAGCGGGCCGACGGCGGCCTGATCATCGCGTTGTTCGGCACGCTCGGCGATGCCGAGGCGGAGCTGCTGGCCGGGCTGCGTGGCAACGGCGCCACCTGCGTGGCGTTCCTGCTCGACAGCAACACCTGGCTGAACCTGCCACCCAAGGCCCGGGTCGAGGCGGAGCGGTCGCACGGCAGCTCCGCCCTCGCCCTGCTGCAGAGCGGCTGGCGGGTCATCGGGGTGGAGCACGGCAACCGGCTGCCGGCGCTGTGGCCGCAGGCCGGCCGCGGCTCCCAGGGCTTCGCCCTGCGGGCGGCGCTGGCCGAGACGGTCGCCGGCGGCATGCGATGACCGGAAGGACGATTCGGTGACCCCGCACCGCAACATCGGTTTCGTCGCCGCCGCGGCGACCCTGCTGGCGGCGGCACCGCTGTCGGCGATCTTCGAGCGCTGGACGTGGCTGGTCCAGGCGGCCATCGTGGTCTCCGTGGTGGCCGGCGCGGCGGCGCTGAGCCGGTTGGGCCGGTTCCCGCTGTGGGGTCAGCTACTGGCCATGCTGGCCGGCCTGACCCTCGGCCTGACGTGGGTCTTCCCCGGCGGCACCGAGCTGCTCGCGTTCGTGCCCACCCCGGCCACGTTCGCCCACTTCGGCGACCTGCTCCAGACCTCGTTGCAGGACATGCGCGCGTACGGCGTCAAGGTTCCCGACGTCGACTCGCTGCTCTTCCTCGCCGTGCTCGGCATCGGCGCGGTGGCCGTGGTGGTCGACGTGCTCGCGGTCGGGCTGCGCCGGCCGGCGCTGGCCGGGCTGCCGATGCTGGCCATCTACTCGGTGCCGGTGGCGGTCTACGTGGACAGCGTCCCCGCCACCCCGTTCGTGGTGGGCGCCGCCGGCTACCTGTGGCTGCTGGTGACCGACAACGTCGACCGGGTGCGCCGGTTCGGCCGCCGGTTCACCGGCGAGGGGCGCGACGTCGACGTCTGGGAGGCGTCGCCGCTGGCCGCGGCGGGTCGCCGGCTGGCCGTGGTCGGCGTGCTGGTGGCGGTGGTGCTGCCGCTGGCGGTGCCGGGGATGACCGGCGGCCTGATGAGCAACGTCGGCGCCGGCCCCGGCGACGGCACCGGACGCCCCGGCCAGGGCGGCAGCACCGGCCGGATCGACCTGTTCGCCGCGCTGAGCGGCCAGCTCAACCAGAGCGAACGATTCGACCTGGTCAAGGTCACCACCAACGAGCCCAACCCGTTCTACCTGCGCCTGGGCGTGGTGGACGACCTGCGGCCGAGCGGCTTCCAGGCCCGCGTGCCGACCGGGCAGCCGGTCACCCGCGACCTGCCCGACCCGGCCGAGCGCTCCCCCCGCGGGGTCGAGCAGCGCACCTACCGGGCCACGGTCGAGGTGACGAAGAACCTCAACATGCCGCTGCTGCCGGTCTACGCCGAGCCGGTCCGCACCGAGGACCTGAACGGCAACTGGCGCTACGACCCCAACCAGCAGGTGGTCTTCTCCAACCGGGACAACGCGCGCGGCAAGCGCTACTCGTTCGACTACGTGCGGTCGACGTTCAGCCCGGGGGCGCTGCGCGCCGCGCCGGCCCCGCCGTCGGAGAGCGCGGTGATGCGGCAGCAGACCGCCACGCCGACGATCCCGGACGTCGACCGGCTGGTGGATCGGCTCACCCGGGGCAAGGAGACCAACTACGACAAGGTCCGGGCGGTCTACGACTACTTCTCGGTGGAGAACGGCTTCACCTACGCGCTCTCCACCCGCAACGGCAGCAGCGGCGCGGACATCACCGACTTCCTCGCCACCAAGGTCGGCTACTGCCAGCAGTACGCCGCCGCGATGGCCTGGCTGGTGCGGGCCGCCGGTGTGCCGGCCCGGGTGGCGGTCGGGTTCACCAACGGCAGCAACGTCGACGGTGGCACGTACGTGCTGACCAACCAGAACCTGCACGCCTGGACCGAGGTCTACTTCGGCGGGATCGGCTGGGTGCCGTTCGACGCCACCCCGGCCGCCAGCATCCCCGGCTCGGTCCGGTCCACCTGGGCCCCGGACACCGACGCGCCGGAGGAGATCGCCCCGGCGCCGGGCAGCAGCGCCGCGCCCGACGCGGCGAACCCGTCGGCCGGGCCGAACGAGCCGGACCGGCTCGACAAGGACGCCGACCAGGGTCTGGCGGTCGGCGAGAGCGGTCCGACCCAGCGGGACGCGGTCTGGCCGTGGTGGCTGGCCGGGGCGCTCGCGCTGCTGGCGCTGCTCGCCCTGCCGGCCCTGCGCCGCTCGGCGCTGCGTCGCCGGCGCCGGGTCCGGGCGACCGCGCCGACCGCCACCGCGGTGGCCGTACCCGGTCAACGGGGCGTGGCCCGCGAGATCGTGGTCGGGGTGGACGCCGAGGCGGCCCGCGCCGACGCGCACGCCGCCTGGGACGAGTTGCTGGACACGCTGGTGGACTTCCACGTCCCGGTCGACGGCACCGAGACCCCGCGGGCGACCGCCGAGCGGTTGACCCGGGAGGCGCTGGTCGAGGACGCCGGCGCGGCGACCGGGGTGCGGCTGCTGGGCCGGGCCGAGGAGCGGGCCCGCTACGCCCGCGAGCCGCTCACCGAAGCCGAGTTGCAGCCCGCGCTGCGCACGGTACGCGGGGCGCTCGCCGCGCGCGCGGACCGGCGTACCCGGCTGCTGGCGGCGGTGCTGCCGCCGTCGGTGCTGATGCGGTGGCGGACCGCCCTGGCCGAGCGGTCGGCCCGGCTGGTCACCACCAGCGGGCAGGCCCGGCTGTGGATGACCCGCTGGAGCCCGCGTCGCCTGCTGGCGGGCCGCCCGGCCCGCTGACCCACCACTCCCACCAGCCCTCATCGATCAAGGGCTTCGCGTGACCACCCGCGCGAGTTCCTGACGCGAACTCCTTGATCACGAGGGCGGATGCTCGGCGCTTGGAGATCTTGGTACGAAACAGCCCCTCCGGGGGCACCTTCGTACCAAGATCGCCGCCCTTCCCATGCGCCAGTCCCGCGCCGATCTTGGAGTTGTGGTGCCGCATTTAGTGGCGTGAAGCGGGCGAATCTGGGCGCCACAACTCCAAGATCGATGAAGCCGGGGCGAGAAGGCGATGCGCCGACGCACGTGGGTTGGCGGCGGCGGGGGCACTCCCGGTGCGGAACGGCCCGGGACGAGCACGGGCGCGGCGAGGACGGGTGCGGCGAGCACCGGCGGAGTGAGACACAAGTGGGCACGGGCATGACGGGGCCGGCGTGCTCGCCGACGAGTGTCGGCGAGCACGCCGGCCCCGTCGTCGCCCGGCCCGGGTCAGGGACCGGGCGTGGTCAGCGGTGGCCCTCCGGGCGCTGCCGCCAGCGGTCCTCCATCCGGTCGAGGAAGGAGCCCCGGCGACCGCCGCTGCGGCCACGGGGACGACGCCGGCTCGTCGTCGTGCCGCCGACCACGTGCAGGTCGGGCGACTGGGATCGGCGGTGCGACTGCACCGCGTAGCCCAACGAGGCCAGCATGACGACGAAGCCCGCCACGGCCACCGCAGGAATCTTGATCACGGCCCCGTAGATCAACAGGGCCAGACCAGCGACGACCACGCCGGCAGCGACGAGCACGCGACGCCGCGCGTGGAAGCGCGGGTCGCTGGCGCGCACGGCCGAGGCGAACTTGGGATCCTCGGCAAGCGACCGCTCGATCTGCTCGAACAGCCGCTGCTCGTGCTCCGAGAGCGGCACGGCACTCCTCCCCGGTCACGTTGGTCGGCCCGGTCGGGCCGACAGACCGTGGCAGCCAGCCGGCTGCTTACCCGCAAGTCTACGAGGGCCCTCGCGCGTCGGAAAGCGGGACGACCTACGGCCGGGTCGGTTTTTCGACTCGGCGCTGCTCGCGCCGCCCGAGAAGACTGGCCGGACCTATGACGGACCGCCCGAATCGGGCGGCCGCCGCGTCCGCCGCGGCCTCCGCCTCCCGCCAACCCCGCTCCGGCTCACCCAGGGTGAGCTGCCGTGGCGTCTCCTGCGCCGGGGCGAGCCCCTCCATCCGTACGCCGACCAGACGCACCGGCTCGGTCGGGGCGAGAACGCCCCAGAGCGCCCAGGCAGTGTCGAACATCTCCCGGGCGGTGTCGGTCGGCACGGCGAGGGTGCGGGCGCGACTGATCGTGCGGAAGTCGGCGAACCGGACCTTCAGCGACACCGTCCGGCCCACCTGCCCGGCCGCCCGCAACCGGACGCCGGCCTTGTCGGCGAGCGCGAGCAGGGCCCGCCGGATCTCGCCCGGGTCGGTCACGTCGGTCTCGAACGTGGTCTCCGCGCCGATCGACTTCTCCACGTGCTCCGGGGACACCCCGCGCGGGTCCCGCCCCCAGGCCAGCTCGTGCAGGTGCGCGGCGGACGCCTCGCCCACCGCCCGGCGCAGCAGGCCGGACGGCGCCTCGGCCAGATCGCGCACGGTGCGCAGGCCGAGCCGGCGCAACGCCTCCGCCGACCGCTCCCCCACGCCCCACAACGCCGACACCGGCAGCGGGTGCAGGAAGTCCAGCACCCGGTCGGCGGGCACCACGAGCAGGCCGTCCGGCTTGGCCCGGGTAGAGCCCAGCTTGGCCACGAACTTGCTCGACGCCACCCCCACCGAGCAGGTCAGCCGCTGCTCCTCGGCGACCCGGCGGCGGATCAGCGCGGCGATGGCCGCCGGCCGGCCGAACAGTCGCCGGGCGCCGGCCACGTCGAGGAACGCCTCGTCCAACGAGAGCGGCTCGACCAGCGGGGTGACGTCGCGGAAGATCCGCATGACCGCCCGGGACGCCTCCGAGTAGGCGGCGAAGTCGGGCGGCAGGTAGACCGCGCCCGGGCAGAGCGCGCGGGCCCGGGCGGTGGGCATGGCGCTGCGGACCCCGTGCCGGCGCGCCTCGTAGCTGGCCGAGCTGACCACGCCGCGCGGGCCGACACCGCCCACCACCACCGGCCGGCCGCGCAGCTCGGGGCGGCGGCGGACCTCCACCGAGGCGAAGAACGCGTCCATGTCGACGTGCAGGATGGAACAGCCGGTGTCGTCGGCGTCCGGCCCGAAGCGCGGATCGCCACCCCGGGGCAACGACTGGCTGCGACCCATGCCCCGCAGGCTAGCCCGCCGGTCCGACACCCGCGTCGGTCAGCCCCGGACCACCAGCAGCGGCACGGTCATCTCCGCGGCGGTGTCCGCGCCGTGGTACGCCACCAGCCGCGACACCATCGGCGGCTCCGAGCGGGTGGCGGTCACCGCGTACGTGTCCCGGCAGACCACCACCACGTCGCCGATCCGGGCCAGGTGCGCCTCCGGCACCGGCCCGAACCAGCCGGTCGCCACCGCCTCCGCCCGGGTCAGCACGTCCGCCGCGCCGCCCAGCACCGCCGTCCAGGCGGCCACCACGTCGGCCTCCGCGCCCGGCTCGACGTGCAGGTAGCGGACCCGGGGCTCACCGGCCACCACCCGGACCCCGGCCCGCAGCCGGGCGTCGGCGTCCAGGTCGATCCGGTGCCCGGCGGGGACGTCGAGCTGGCCGTGGTCGGCGGTGACCAGCAGCGCGGCGTCCGGCGGCAGCCCGTCGAGCAGCCGGGCCAGCAGCGCGTCCACCTCGGCGGCGGCCGACCGCCACGGCGCCGAGTCGACGCCGCTGAGGTGCCCGTGCCGGTCCAGGTCCGGGTGGTAGCCGGAGACCAGGGTGGGCCCCGCGCCGGCGGCCAGCGCGGCCAGCATCCGGGTGGCCAGCGCGTCGACCCCGGCCGCGCCCCGGTAGTCGCCGCCCCGGTTGGCGGCCAGGGTGAGGCCGCTGCCGGCGAACTCGGGGCGGCTCACCACGGTCACCGCCACCCCGGCCGCGCGGGCCCGCTCGTACCAGGTGGGGACCGGCTGCCAGCGGGACGGGTCCGGGTCGCCGGCCCAGTCGACGTGGGTGAGCACCCGGTCGGTGCCGGGCACCCGGACGGTGAAGCCGAGCACCCCGTGCACGCCCGGCGCGACGCCGGCGCCGAGGCCGACCAGGCTGGTCGGGGTCGTGGAGGGGAAACCCGCGGTGAGCGGGGAGCCGGTGGTGGCGGCCAGCCCGGCCAGCGTCGGCGCGTACGGCGCGGCGGTGGGGATCTGGTACCAGCCGAGCCCGTCGACCAGCAGCACGGCGAGCCGGCGTACCCCGGCCAGCCGGGGGGTCAGGCCCAGCAGGTCGACCGCGCCCGGGACACCGAACAGCGACAACGCGCTGGGCAGCACGTCGACCAGGCTGCCACCGCCGTAGCGGGGCGCGACCCGCTCCAGCGGCCCCGGGGCCGGGGCGGTCATGCCGGGCGGCGGGCGAACAGGTGCAGTTGGGCGGCGAGATCGCGGTACGGCGGCTTCGCCGCCAGGGCGTACTCCAGGTCGAGCAGGGCGGCCGGCTGACCGTCGGCCACCGCGGCCGGCAGCAGGTCGGCGAGGACGCGTACCCCGTGGATCTCCTCGACGGCGAGCCCGGCGGCGGTGAGCAGCGCGTCCGCGCCCTCGGCGTCGTAGCGGCGGCGCAGGGTGTCCCGGCCGCCGGCGGTGCCGTGCGGGTCGGCGGCGAGCGCGGCGGCGGCGTCGAGCTGGCCGTTCATCGCCCGGCCGAGCACGGCGGCGGCCCGCGCGGCGACCAGCACGCTGGCCGCGCCACCCGGGCGCAGCGCGCCGGCCAGCGCCGCGATCACCGGCTCCGGGGCGTCGACCACCTCCAGCACGGAGTGGCAGAGCACCAGGTCCACGGAGGCCGGCTCGACCAGCCCGGTGAGCGCGTCGGCGTCGCCCTGCGTCGCGCGTACCCGATCGGCGACCCCGGCCTCGGCGGCCCGGCGGGTCAGCGCGGCGAGCGCGTCGGGGCTGGCGTCGACCACGGTGACCCGGTGGCCGGCCTCGGCGAGCGGGACGGCGAAGCCGCCGGTCCCGCCGCCGACGTCGAGCACGGAGAGGCGTTCGCCGGCCCGCCGGTCCAGCTCGGCCCGGAGCACCGCCCAGATCACGGCGGTGCGGGGGGTGAGGGTTCGGGTCTGCTCCACGCCGCCGAGCGTAACCATGGCCCGGCCCGGTGTCAGGACTCGCCGCCGCCGGCCGGGTCCTCCTCGGCGCGGGAGCGCTGCGTGTTGGCCACCGGGCCGTCGGTCACCTGGTGCTCGCGCGGCTCGATCTCGTGGGTGGGCGCCCACCCGGCGCCGAGACGGGTCCGCCGGGCGTTGGCCACGCCGCCGGGGTACGTGCTGTGAAAGGTCATCGTTCATCCCCCATACCGGGGTGGGCGACTCTGCCCACCCGCGTCCGGGAGTCTCCCGTGTCCGGCTCCCGGAAACCGTAATGTGGATCACTACCATCAACGGAAATCCCGGGACGCCGGCGTGACGGGCGGCTCGATCGCGTCCAGCCGGTCCGCGGTGAGGTTCGTGACGCCCTCGTGCCGCTGCAACCGGCCCCGCACCACCAGCGCGCCGCTGGTGCGGGCGATTCGACGGTAGCGCTGCCACAGCCCCGGGGAGCAAGTGACATTCAGCATGCCGGTCTCGTCCTCCAGGTTGAGGAACGTGACCCCGCCGGCGGTCGCCGGGCGCTGCCGGTGGGTGACGATCCCGCCGACCCGGATCCGCTGCCCGGGCTCCACCCGGCCGAGCCGGGCGATCGGCACCGCGCCCAGCGCGTCGAGCCGGTCCCGGATGAACCGGGCCGGGTGGCTCTCCGGGGACAGGCCGGTGGCCCAGACGTCGGCGACCAGCCGGTCCACGTCCGCCATGCCGGGCAGGGTGGGCGGGTCCACGCCGGTCACCGTGCCGGGCAGCCGGCCGGGCCGGTCCTGGGCCGCCGCGCCGGCGGCCCAGAGGGCCTGCCGCCGGGTCAACCCGAAGCAGGCGAAGGCGTCCGCGGTGGCCAGCGCCTCCAGGTGCGCGGCGGTGAGACCGGCCCGCCGGGCCAGGTCCGGCATGTCCCGGTACGGCCCGTGCGCCGCCCGCTCCGCCTCGATCCGCTCGGCCACCTCGTCGCCGAGGGTACGGACGCTGCCCAGCCCCAGCCGGACCACCGGACCGTTCAGCCCCCAGGCGTGCGGCGGCTCGCCCGGCACGCTGCCCCACCGGGTCTGCGGCGTGGACTCCAGCACCGCCTTGGCGCCGCTGGCGTTGACGTCCGGCCGGCGGACCTCCACCCCGTGCCGGCGGGCGTCGTCGGCAAGCGTCTGCGGCGAGTAGAAGCCCATCGGCTGGGCGTTGAGCAGCGCGGCCAGGAACGGGCCCGGGTGGTAGCGCTTGAGCCACGAGCTGGCGTAGACCAGGTAGGCGAAGCTCATCGCGTGGCTCTCCGGGAAGCCGTAGCTGGCGAACGCGGTCAGCTTGCGGTAGACGTCGTCGGCCAGCTCGCCGGTGATGCCCCGCTCGGCCATCCCGGCGTAGAGCCGGTCGGCGATCCGCGCCATCCGCTCCACCGACCGTTTCGCGCCCATCGCCCGGCGCAACTGGTCGGCGCCGGCCGCGTCGAACCCGGCCAGGTCGATGGCGAGCTGCATGAGCTGCTCCTGGAACAGCGGCACGCCGAGCGTCTTCTCCAGCGCGTTGCGCATCAGCGGGTGCGCGTACGTCACCGGTTCCTGGCCGTTCTTGCGCCGGATGTAGGGGTGCACCGAGCCGCCCTGGATCGGGCCGGGACGGATCAGCGCCACCTCCACCACCAGGTCGTAGAACTCGCGCGGCTTGAGCCGGGGCAGGGTGGCCATCTGGGCCCGGCTCTCCACCTGGAACACCCCGACCGAGTCGGCCCGGCAGAGCATGTCGTAGACCTCGGGGTCGTCCAGCGCCATCCCGCCCAGATCCAGGCTCATCCCGATCATGTCGTAGCCGTAGTGCAACGCGGACAGCATGCCGAGGCCGAGCAGGTCGAACTTGACCAGGCCGACGGCGGCGCAGTCGTCCTTGTCCCACTGGAGCACGCTGCGCCCCGGCATCCGGCCCCACTCCACCGGGCACACCTCGATCACCGGCCGGTCGCAGATCACCATGCCGCCGGAGTGGATGCCCAGGTGCCGGGGGAAGGTCTGCAACTCGTTGGCGTACGCGACCACCTGCTCGGGGATGTCCGCCACGTCGACCGCGGCGACCGAGCCCCACCTGTCGATCTGCTTGCTCCAGGCGTCCTGCTGGCCGGGCGAGAAGCCGAACGCCTTGGCCACGTCCCGCACCGCCGAGCGCGGCCGGTAGGAGATGACGTTGGCGACCTGGGCGGTGTGCTCCCGGCCGTAGCGGGCGTAGACGTGCTGGATCACCTCCTCCCGGCGGTCGGACTCGATGTCCACGTCGATGTCGGGCGGGCCGTCCCGTTCCGGGGCGAGGAAACGCTCGAACAGCAGCCGGTGCCGCACCGCGTCCACGTTGGTGATGCGTAGCGCGTAGCAGACCGCCGAGTTGGCCGCCGACCCCCGGCCCTGGCAGTAGATGTCCTGCGCGCGGCAGAACGCGACGATGTCGTAGACCACCAGGAAGTAGCCGGGGAAGCCCAGCTCCTCGATCATCCGCAGCTCGTGCGCCAACTGCGCGTACGCCTCCGGGTGCGCCTCGGGCGGGCCGTAGCGCTCCCGGGCGCCGTCCATGGTCAGCCAGCGCAGCCAGCTCATCTCGGTGTGCCCGGCCGGCACCGGGTACGCCGGCAGTTGCGGCGCGACCAGGTGCAGGTCGAACGCCAGCTCCGCGCCGAACTCGGCGGCCCGCGCCACCGCGCCCGGGTACGCGGCGAACCGCGCCGCCATCTCCGCGCCGCTGCGCAGGTGGGCGGTGGCCGCGGCGGGCAGCCACCCGTCGATCTCGTCGAGGCTGCGCCGGGCCCGGACCGCGGCCAACGTGGTGGCCAGCCGACGCCGCCCCGGGGTGGCGTAGTGCACGTTGTTCGTGGCCACCGTGGGCAGCCCGGCCGCGGCGGCCAGCTCGGCGAGCGCGTCGTTGCGGTCGGCGTCGACCGGATGGCCGTGGTCGGTCAGCTCCACCGCCACCGTCTCCGCGCCGAACAGCGCGGTGAGCCGGTCCAGCTCCCGGGCCGCCGCGTCGACCCCCTCGGTGAGCAGCGTGGCGGGCACGTGCCCCTTGCGGCAGCCGGTGAGCACCAGCACGTGGTCGCGCAGCTCGTCGGCGATCTGCTCCAGCTCCCCGTAGACCGGTCGGCCCTTCTCCCCGCCGCGTAGCTGGGCCCGGGAGACGGTGGCGGCGAGGCGGGCGTACCCCTCGTGGCCGTGCGCGAGCACCAGCAGGTGCCGGCCGAGCGGGTCGGGCTCGCCGTTCTGCGGGCCGGGCAGCCCGAGGGACAGCTCCGCCCCGAAGATCGTCGGCAGCCGCAGCGCACGGGCCGCCTCGGCGAAGCGCACCACGCCGTAGAAGCCGTCGTGGTCGGTGACGGCGAGCGCGGTGAGCCCCAGCCGGGCGGCCTCCTCGGCCAGCTCCTCCGGGTGGCTGGCCCCGTCGAGGAAGCTGAAGTTGGAGTGCGCGTGCAGCTCCGCGTAGGGCACCGTGCCGTCCGGGCGCTCCAGCTCGGGCGGGTGGTATTCCTGGCGCTTGCGGCTCCAGGCCGGGGAGTCGCCGCCGTCGGCGTCGACCGCGAGCGGGTCCACCACGTGCAGGTGCCGCTCACCCCCGCCGCGCTCGCCCTTCGCCCGCCCGGAGAGCACCTGCTCCAGCTTCGACCAGGGCATCTTCGGGTTGTGGAAGCTCACCTGGCGCTCCCCCGGCCGAGATCTTGGTACGAAATGGCCCCCGGAGGGGCACTTTCGTACCAAGATCTTTCTGCTTCCTGGCAGGTGGAACGCGCAACCCGGAGGGTGGGAAGAGTGCCGACTCGACCGACCGGGCACCGCCGCTCAGTCATAGATGGCCTCCACCAGCCACTGCCCGCCCTCGACCGCGAGCAGCAGCGCGGTGCCGTCGGCCAGGCAGACCTGGAACCGGGCCCGGCGACGCGCCTCGGCCGGTGCCCACCAGCGTTCGTCCACCGGCCACGGCCCGGCCCAGCCGGAGATCTCGGCCGGCCGGCCGGCGCCCACGGTCAACCGGGCCGGCGCCGCGCTGACCGCCAGCCGGGCGCTCACCACGACCGGCTCCCCCGCCGCGTCACGCACCTCGGCCGACAGCGGGGTGGGCAGCACCACGGCCGGTGACGGCGGCGGGATCCGCCCCGGCCACGGCGGCTCGGCCACCGCCCCGCCCCGGCCGGCCCGACCACCGGCCCGCCTCGCCACCCCGCCCGGACCGACGGACGCGGTCGACGCCGCAGCCGCGCCGGACCGCCCGACCGGAACACCGGCCGACGTCGACCGCCCGGCCGGAGTCGACGGCACGGCCGGAGTCGACCGCCCGGCCGGAGTCGACCGCCCGGCCGGAGTCGACCGCCCGGCCGGAGTCGACCGCCCGGCCGGAGTCGACCGCCCGGCCGGAGTCGACCGCCCGGCCGGAACACCGGCCGGAGTCGACGGCACGGCCGGAACACCGGCCGAAGTCGACGGCACGGGTGCCGGCGCCAGAGCCGGCGGGGTGGCGCCCGGCCGCAGGAGGGCCGGCAGCGGCGGCGGGCCGGGGCGGGTGGGCACCCGCTCGTCCCCCACGGGACCAGGCGCACCTGGTCGGCCGGGGAACGCCCGCCGCCGAGCACGGCGGTGACCACCGCCTCGGGCCCGAGGATGCCCTGGACCCGACTCAGCGCCCGGTGCGCCCGGTCCCGCTCCGCGCCGGTCTCCCCCCACAGCCCGGGTTGCAGGCCGGCCTGGGCGAGCACCCCGTCCGGCACCAGCCGCAGCCGGACGATGCCGGCGGTCGGCCGGGTCGGGCGGGCGCCGCCCCGGCCGTTGCTGCCGGAGAGCCAGCCGTCGAGCTGCCAGCGGACCCGGTCGGCGATGGCCGCGGCGGTGAGCAGGCCGTCGTGCCGCCACACCCGGTGCAGCTCCTGGCCGTGCGCGGTGACCGCCTCGATGCCGAGCCGGGTGCAGGCCAGCCCGTACGCGGCGAGCCGCTCGTGCAGGCGCTCGGCCAGCGTCCGGGCGGCGAACGCGGCGGCGTCGACCCGGTCGATCGGCTCGTCGTGCTCGGCGGTGACGGTCAGGTCGGCGGGCGGCTGCCGGACCGCGAGCGGACGGTCGTCGCGCCCGGCGGCGAGCCGGTGCGCCAGCGCCCCGTCGAACCCGAACCGGGCCAGCACGTCCCCGGCGGGCAGCGCGGCGAAGTCGCCGAGGGTGCGGATCCCGAGCCGGCGAAGCAGGTCGGCCAGGGCCGGCCGGCCGAGCGCCTCGACCGGCCGGCCGGCCAGGAACTCCGTGGTGCCGCCCGGCGGCACGATCCGCCCCTCCCGGGCGGCCAGCCCGGCCGCGAAGACCCCGTCGGCGACGCCGACCTGGCTCTCCACCGCGCAGCTCTGGGCGACGTGCTCGACGATGCGCTCGGCCGCCGCCTCCTCGCCGCCGAGGTAGCGGCTCGGCCCCCGGGCGGCGGTCGCGCACGCGCCGGGCCGGATCACCTCGACGCCGGCGACCACCTCCTCGACGGCGGCCACCACCGGCTCGAACGCCCGCGCGTCCCGACCGGGGTCGTGGTCGACGACGGTGAGCCCGGGGCAGCGGCCCTGCGCCTCCCGCCGGCGCAGCCCGCGCCGGATCCCCTCGGCCCGGGCCCGCTCGGAGCAGGCGACCACCCGGTTGGCGTGCAGCACCACGACCGGGTCGGTGGCGGGCACCCCGTCGACGATCTCGGCGGCGAGGACGGGCCAGTCCGGGCACCAGAGCAGCAGCGCCCGGGGCGGGACGCCGCTCACCGGCCCGTCCCGGCCACGGTGAGCGGACGGGCGACCGGGGTCACCACGCGCAGCCGGCGGGTCGGGGCGGCGGCAGGGACGCCGGAGCCGGCGGAGCGGGGGATCACCCGGGTCAGCTCGTCGCCGGGCAGCCACAACTTGATCTCCTTGGGCCGGGCGGCGGCGCCCCGGCCACGGGCCGAGACGGTCACCTCGCGGCGGCGCAGCCGCCCACGGCCCGGCCCGAGCCCTTGCCAGACACCCCGGACCACCTGGAGCGTCACGTCCGCGCCGTCCCACCGGCCGTACGGGACCAGCACGCTGCCGCGCTGCCGGGCGCGGGCGGCCAGCCGGGCGGAGACCGAGGCGGCGACCGAGGCCGGCACGGCGGTGACCACCACGTCGACCCCGTCGATGAGCGCGGCCACCACGGTGGGCCACTCCGGCCCGGGGTCGGGCACCAGGGCGAGCCGGTCCAGGGCGATCCCGGCCTCGGCCGCCGCGCCGGCCCCGAAGGTGGGCACGCCGACCACGGCGCACCACGAGCCGGCCCGGGACGCCTCGGCGAGCAGCGCCAGGATCAGCGAGGTGGCGCCGCTGTGCCGGGGCTGGCCGAGACCGACCGCGACGGTGCTGCCCCGCCGCAACCCCCGGTGGGGCAGCAGCCCGGTCAGCTCGGCCCGCACGGGGAGCATCCGATGGCCACCGGCCGGGTCGGGCGCGCTCGCCGGGCGCACCAGATCGGCCAGGGCGGCGGAACCGACCACCATGCGGCCCGCCATCGGACCAACCCCCCGTCGTGTTTCGCCACGGGCCCGGCCCGTGGATGGTGCTGTGGATCGTGTGGTGCGGTGGAGCGGCGCCCGGCCACCCGGGTCCCGCCGATGGCGGCCGGGCGCCACGACTCAGGCGGCGGCCGCCCCGGGACGCGGCGCGGCCGTCGAACCGGGACGCGGCGCGGCGGCCGGGCCGGAGCGCGGCGCGGCGTCGGACCCGCCGGGCCGGAGCGGCCGGTGCAGGCCGTCGAACGCGGGTTGGTGCGCCAGGCCGAGCGCGGTCTCCACCACGGTCACGAACTGTTCGGCGGCGCGCAGCAGATCGTCGGCCTCCCGGGCGGTGACCACCCGGGGGATGCCGGCCTCGGCGGCGGCCCGCTTGCTGGCGCCGGCGGCGAAGAGGGCGGCCCACTCGTCCAGCTCGGGGGCGACGGTGGCGAGCAGCACCCAGACGCTGGTGATCCGGTTGCGGCGGGTAGGTGCGGGGCGGGCCCGGGCGGCGAGCACGGCGGCGGCGGCGCGCAGCGCCGCGAGGTGGGCGGCGGCGTAGCGGAGGCCGTCGGGGCGGGTGCGGGCGGCTTCGACCAACCCGTCGCGGGCCACCACGAGCAACTGGGCGGGGGTGCGGTGCGGCAGCACGTGCGCGGGCACCGTGGGCGCCTGGGCCGGACTGGTCGACATGGGTCTCTCCTCCGCGAGTGGCCGGGGCGGGCGGTCGCGCGACGGGGAACCGTCGCCCGGTCGCCCGGAGCGGTCGGTGCGGAGGAAGACGCACCTCAGGTGGCGGCCGGCCGGGTGTGGACGCTTCCCCACACCCACACCCGGCCGACGTGCCGGCGGGTCCGTCGCCCGCCGCCCGGGGGTCGTGGGCGGCGGGCGACGACCTGCCTGACGGGCTCGGACTCGCGACTGTCCGAGGCCCGGTGCGGCCCGCGGAGCCGCACCTTCCGGAAGCCGGTGCCGCGAAACACCGCTTCCGGAGCGTGGTGAACGGTGTGCGCCCGACCGTGTCGGCGGGGAACCGATCGCGATCTAATCGAACACTCGTTCTAACTACCCTGACAGTACACCTCCCCACCGACGAAAACGCAATGTGTGACGCGCCGGGGACCCGCCGTCGGGTGGTACGGATTCTCAGCCGGGGCACAGCCTCGGCAAAGGAGAACCGGAACTCACCGGCAGACGGTTACCCCATGAACGTCTGCCGTACCGAAAAGACCGTCCGGTGACCGCCGCCGTGGCCGACCGGCGGGCCGTACGCCCGGCCCTGCCGGCCGCCCCGGCCTGGTGGGCCGACGTCGCCGGCACCCTCGCGGCGCTCAGCCTGCTGGTGGTCACCGCGCTGTGGACCGCCGACCGGGGGGTGCAGGAGCTGCTGGCCGGCGCGGCCACCGGGCTCACCTCGCTCGGCCGGCTCACCGGCCTGCTCAGCGCCGACCTGATGCTGATCCAGGTGGTGCTGATGGCCCGAGTGCCGCTGCTGGAGCGCCGCTTCGGTCAGGACCGGATCGCCCGCTGGCACCGGCTCGCCGGCTTCACCTCGTTCCACCTGCTCCTGGCGCACGTGCTGCTGACCGTCCTCGGCTACGCCGGCACCGCCCGGCAGGGCGTGCTCGCCGAGACCTGGGACCTCGTCGTCACGTACCCCGGGATGCTGCTCGCCACCGCGGCGCTGGCGCTGCTGGTGCTGGTGGTGGTGACCTCGGTCCGCGCGGCCCGGCGGCGGCTGCGCTACGAGTCCTGGCACCTGCTGCACCTCTACGCCTACCTGGGCGTCGCGCTGGCGCTGCCGCACCAGCTCTGGACCGGCGCCGACTTCCTCGCCTCGCCGCTCGCCCGCGCCTACTGGTGGACGGTCTACCTGCTGGCGCTGGCCAGCGTGCTGGTCTGGCGGATCGGCCTGCCGGCCTGGCGCTCGCTGCGGCACCGGATCGAGGTGGCCGCGGTGGTGCCCGAGGCGCCCGGCGTCACCTCGGTCTGGCTACGCGGGCGGGACCTGCACCGGCTGCCGGTCCGGGCCGGGCAGTTCCTGCTCTGGCGGTTCCTGGACGGCCCCGGCTGGTCCCGGGCACATCCGTACTCGCTGTCCGCGCCGCCGCACGGGGACCTGATGCGGATCACGGTCAAGGACCTGGGCGACGACAGCGCCCGGGTGGCCGCCCTGCGCCCCGGCACCCGGGTGCTGATCGAGGGGCCGTACGGGCGGCTCACCGGGCAGCACTGGCGCGGCGGCGGGATCACCATGCTGGCCTGCGGCGTCGGTATCACCCCGCTGCTCGCGCTGCTCTGGGAGCTGCCGTACGCGCCCGGCCGGACGGTGCTCGCCTACCGCGCGCGTACCCCGGAGGACCTGGCCTTCGCCGACGAGCTGGACCGGCTCGCCGCCGAACGCGGGTTGATCGTGCACCACCTGGTCGGCCCCCGGGCGGCGCAGCCGTCCTGGCTGCCCGCGTACGCCGAGGGGCTCGCCGACGCCGAGGCGCTGCGCCGGCTCTCCCCCGGGGTGGCCGGGCACGACGTCTTCCTCTGCGGGCCGGACGGCTGGGTCGACGCCGTCCGCGCCGCGACCCGCGCGGCCGGGGTGCCCGACGCGCACGTCCATCACGAACTGTTCGCCTGGTGACGGGCGCGAAGGGAGGATCCGTGCGACGGATCACCATCTGGCTGCTGTCCACCGTGACCGTGCTGGTGCTGCTGTTCAGCTACCGGACCAGCACCATGGGCGCGGAGACCGGCGCGGTCGCCTCCGGGAGCGACCCGGGCGGCGGCTCGTGGAACGGCACGGGCGGCGGCTCGGGACCGTCGGGCGGCGCCACCGGCGACGGCTCCTCGACCGGCGGCTCCTCGACCGGCGGCGGCAGCGACGGCGGTTCCTCGACCGGCAGCGGCAGCGACGGCGGCTCGTCGACCGGCAGCGGCACGGCCACCGGGTCGGTGGCGCAGACCCGGTGGGGGCCGGTGCAGGTGCGGATCACCGTCGCCGCCGGGAAGATCACCGACGTGACCGCTGTGCAGGTGCCCGACGGCAACCGGCGGGACCAGGAGATCAACGACTACGCGGTGCCGATCCTGCGGCAGGAGGCCCTCGCGGCGCAGAGCGCGCGGATCGACAGCGTCTCCGGGGCCACCGTCACCAGCGACGGCTACCGCGAGTCGCTCCAGTCCGCCATCGACGCGGCGCACCTGCGGTGAACGGGCCGGACCGCCGCGCCTGGGTGGAGCAGGTGATGGGGCTGCCGGTCAGCGTGCACCTGCGCGGCCCGGGGGTGCGTACCCCGGCGGTCGAGGAGCGGGTGGCGCGCGTCTTCGCCGACCTGCGCGCCGCCGACGACGTGTTCAGCACCTGGCGGCCGGAGAGCGTGCTCGGCCGGCTCCGGGGCGCGCCACCCGGCCCGGCGGCCACCGCCGACCCGCTGGTGCGCGAGGTGGCCGCGCTCTGCGAGACGGCCCGCGCGCGTACCGGCGGCTGGTTCGACGCCCGCCGCCTGCCGCTGCCGCTGCCGCTGGGCGGCACCGGCTACGACCCGTCCGGCCTGGTCAAGGGCTGGGCGGTGGAGCGGGCCGCCCGGCACCTGACCGACCTGGCCGCGCACGACCTGTGCCTCAACGCGGGCGGCGACGTGCTGCTGCGGACCGCGCCGGGCCGGCCGTCCTGGCGGATCGGCGTCGAGGACCCGGACCGGCCCGAGCGGATGCTCGACGTCGTCGCGCGGGCCGGCGGCGCGGTCGCCACCTCCGGCACCGCGCGGCGCGGCACGCACATCACCGACCCGCGCGCCGGGCGGCCGGCCGCGGCCCTCCGGTCGGTCACCGTGGTCGGCCCGGACCTGCTCTGGGCCGACGTGTACGCGACCGCGGCGGTCGCCGGCGGCGCGGACGCGCCGGACTGGCTGGCCTCCCTGGACGGGTACGCGGCCCTGCTGGTGGACGCCGCGGGCCGGGTCCGGGCCACCCCGGGCTGGCCCGGGGAGCGGGGCCGGGTGACCGTATCGTCTGCCTGACGGCGGACCCGGGCCGTCGCCGAGGCGGGAGGGTGATCCGTGCGCGCCGGTGAGGTCGACAAGAAGCGGCTGTTCGAGCTGCTCTGGGGCGCGCCCGCCGGGCCCCGGCGCGGGCCCCGTCCCACACTCTCCCCGGCCGCCGTGGCCCGCGCCGGCATCGCGGTCGCCGACGCGGACGGGCTCGACGGGCTCGACGGGCTGACCATGCAGCGGGTCGCCGAGTCGCTGGGCGTCACCAAGATGGCGCTCTACCGCTATGTGCCGGGCCGGGCCGAACTGGTCGCCCTGATGCTGGACGAGGCACTGGGCGACCCGCCCCCGCCGCCGGCCGGTCCCGCCACGGCCGACGTGCCGGCCACGGCCGACCCGGACGCCGGTCCCGGCGCAGCCGACATCCCGGCGCCGGCCGGCGGGGGCTGGCGGGCGCAGCTCGACGACTGGACCCGGCGGCTGGTCGAGCGGTTCCGCCGCCACCCCTGGGCGCAGGCGGCGGCCGTGGGCGCCCGGCTGCCCGGACCGAACGAGCTGTCCTGGGTGGAGCGCGTGGTGGCCGCGCTCGCCGGCACCGGGCTCACCGCGACCGAGCGGCTCGACGTGGCCACGCTGCTGGTCGGGCACGCCCGCAACCTGGCCGCCCTGCCACCGGACTCCGGCCGGGACGCGGCGTTCGCCGCCCTGGTGCGCGGCCGCGAGACCCGCTTCCCCGCCCTGGCCACCGCCCTGGCCACCCCCGCCGTCCCGTCCCCCATCCCACCCGGTCGCCCGACCCCACCCTGGACTTCGGCCTCACCCGCATCCTCGACGGCATCCAGACCCTGCTCCACTCCCGCACCCCCGCCTCCCCGCCTCCCCGCCGCCCCCGCCGCCCCCGGTCGATCATGAGGTTGGCGGTCCGACACGCCGGGAGTCGACACCGCCAACTTCATGATCGACGCACCCGGTGGGGGCGGTGCGCCCGGTGCGGGGTGGTCGGGGTGGTGGGGGAGAATGCGGGGCATGCAGTCTGAGTCACATCCGAACGTGCGGGCGGTGCAGCGGGCGCTCGACGCGGCGGGGGCGCGGGACTTCTCCGGGCACGCCAGCGCCGTCCGCCTGCTGCCGGCGGCGGTGCACACCGCCGCCGCGGCGGCCGAGGCGCTCGGCGTCGACGTCGGCGCCATCGCCAACTCGCTGGTCTTCGACGCCGACGACGCGCCGCTGCTGGTGCTCACCTCCGGCGCGCACCGGGTGGACACCGCCGGGCTGGCCGCCACGCTGGGCGTGACCCACCTGCGCCGGGCCACCCCGGACTTCGTCCGGCGGCACACCGGCCAGGTGATCGGCGGGGTCGCGCCACTCGGCCACCCCGGGCCGCTGCGCACCCTGGTCGACACCGCGCTCGAGGGGTACGACGAGGTGTGGGCGGCCGGCGGCGTCCCGCAGGCGGTGTTCCCCACCACGTACGCGGAACTGCTGCGGATCACCGGCGGCGACCCGACCGAGGTGGCGTGAACCCCGACCTCGTCACGCTGCACGTGTGGCGTGTCCCCCGGCGGGCGGTGCCCGGCGCGCTGGCCCGGATGGCGACCCACCCGGCACGGCTGCGCCGGCTGCCGGGCGTGCGCTTCGCCAAACTGCTCGGCACCGGGACCGGCACCGGCTTCGGTCCCGGCGACGCCGACCTGACCCGGTGGGCGGCGCTGGTGGTGTGGGACTCCCCCGCCGCCGCGGCCGGCTTCGACGCCTCCCCGGTCGCCCGCTCCTGGGCCCGCGTCGCCGACGCCGCCGTCCGGGTGGACCTGCGCCCGCTGACCAGCCGGGGCATGTGGTCCGGCCGGGAGCCGTTCGGCGCCCCGTCCGGCGGGCGGGTCACCGGCCCGGTGCTGGCGCTGACCCGGGCCCGGTTGCGGGCCCGCCGGGCGGCCACGTTCTGGCGGGCCATCCCGCCGGTCGCCGCCGAGCTGCACGCCGCGCCGGGGCTGCTCGCCCGCTTCGGCGTCGGCGAGGCGCCGCTGGGCTGGCAGGGCACGGTGAGCGTGTGGCGTGACCCGACGGACCTGGTCGCGTTCGCGTACCGTTCCCCCGAGCACCGCGCCGCGATCACCCGCACCCCCACCGAGGGCTGGTACGCGGAGGAGCTGTTCGCGCGGTTCGCGGTGGGCGACGTGGTCGGCGACCGTACGGTGCTCGGCTGGGTCGCCGCGGACGGCGACCCCCACTCGGCGAGAGGGAACGCATGAGGCTGGTCCGCTGGACGCCGGACGACCTGGTCCGCCGGCTGGACGACGTGGTCGCCGTCTACGGCGAGGCGATGGGCTACCGCGCCGACCTGCTGGAGGCCCGGCGCGGCTACATCGCCACCCACGTCCGGCGGCCCGGGTTCCGCGCCGTCGCCAGCCTGACCTCCGAGGGGCACCTGGCCGGTTTCGGGTACGGCTACCTCGGCGCCACCGGCCAGTGGTGGCACGACCAGGTGCACCGGGCGCTGGACGCGAAGGCCCGGCAGCGCTGGCTGGCCCGCCCGTTCGAGGTGGTGGAGCTGCACGTGCGCCCGCCCGCGCAGGGGCACGGCGTCGGCGCCCGTCAGCTCCGCGCGCTGCTCACCGTGGCCGAGGGGGACACCACGCTGCTGTCCACCCCGGAGGCGGACGAACGGACGTCGCGGGCCTGGCGGCTCTACCGCCGGTTCGGCTTCGTCGACGTGCTGCGCCACTTCCACTTCCCCGGCGACGAGCGGCCGTTCGGCGTGCTCGGCCGAGACCTGCCCCTGCCCGCCGCGGGGCCGGAGCAGGCATGAGCCGAGTCCGGCTGCCCTGGGCGCTGCTGGCGGTGCTGGTGCTGGCCCAGATCTGCTACCCGCTGACCGGCGGCGCGACCCGGGCCGGGCTGACCGTGGCGACCGTGGTGCTCGGCTGGCTGCTCTCCGTCGCCCACGCGCTGCTCACCCGGGGCGCCCGGGTCGCGGCCGCGCTGGTCGCGGTGGTGACCGGCGGCGGGTTCGCCGTCGAGGCGATCGGCGTGGCCACCGGGTTCCCGTTCGGCAGCTACGACTACTCCGGCGAGCTGGGCCCGAAGCTGGCCGGCGTACCGCTGATCATCCCGCTGGCCTGGACCTGGATGGCCTGGCCGGCGTGGCTCACCGCGGTCCGGCTCACCCGGGCGTTAAAAGGGGGCCCCTCCTCTACCGGAGGCGTTAACCGGGGGCCCCGCCTTACCCGGATCGCGCTGGCGGGGGTGGGGTTGGCCGCGTGGGATCTGTTCCTTGATCCGCAGATGGTGGCCGAAGGCTACTGGGGCTGGCGGGACGCCAGCCCGGCGCTGCCCGGGCTGCCAGGCATCCCGGTCAGCAACTACCTGGGCTGGCTGGGCTTCGCCGTGCTGCTGGCCGTCGTGCTGCGCCCGCTCGCCGGGCCGGCCGTCGACCGGGTCGACCGCCGCGACGCCCCGATGTTCGCGCTCTACCTCTGGACGTACGCCTCCAGCGTGCTGGCGCACGCGGTCTTCCTCCGGCTGCCCGCGTCCGCGGTGTGGGGCGCGGTCGGCATGGCGGTGGCCGCGGTGCCGCTGGCGGTGGTGCTGTGGCGGGGTCGCCGGGACCGGACCGTCGCGCCGGATCCCGCGCCCCGGGTCGACGCGCCGGCATGACCGCCGCGCTCGCGCTGGTGGTGGCGGTCGCCGCGCTCACC
This sequence comes from Micromonospora ferruginea, assembly GCF_013694245.2. Lineage (NCBI taxonomy): Bacteria > Bacillati > Actinomycetota > Actinomycetes > Micromonosporales > Micromonosporaceae > Micromonospora > Micromonospora robiginosa. The sequence goes on along the minus strand of NZ_CP059322.2, from coordinate 566,925 downwards.
GGGCACACGCTCGTCAACGCCGTGGCCTGGCTGCGCCGCCCCACCGCCGGGCCGGTCGAGGCCGCCGAGGCGGTGGCGGTGCTGCTGCCGCTGCGCGACGAGGCCGACCGGGTCACCCCGTGCCTGCGCGCGCTGCTCGCCCAGCGCGGCGTGCCGGACCTGCGGATCGTGGTGCTCGACGACGGGTCCACCGACGGCACCGCCGACGTGGTCCGCGCGGTGGCCGGCGCCGACCCCCGGGTCACGCTGCTCGACGGCGTCGCCCCGCCGCCCGGCTGGCTGGGCAAGCCGCACGCCTGCTGGCAGCTCGCCACCCGCGTCGACCCGGCGCCGAGCGTGCTGGCGTTCGTCGACGCCGACGTGGTGCTCACCCCGTACGCGGTGGCGGCGGCGGTGGCCGAGCTGCGCGCGGCGGACGCGACGCTGCTGTCGCCGTACCCCCGGATCGTGGTGCGGACGGCGGCCGACCGGCTGGTGCAGCCGCTGTTGCAGTGGTTGTGGCTGACGTTCCTGCCGCTGCGCGCGATGGAACGCTCGCGGCGGCCCTCGCTGGCCGCGGCCGGCGGGCAGTTCCTGGTCGTGGACCGGGCCGGCTACCTGCGGGCCGGCGGGCACGCGGCGGTGGCCGACAAGGTGCTGGAGGACATCGAGCTGGCCCGGGCGGTGAAGCGGGCCGGCGGCCGGATCGCGCTGGCCGACGGCTCCCGGCTGGCGTCCTGCCGGATGTACGACGACTGGCCGCAACTGCGCGACGGCTACGCCAAGTCGCTGTGGGCCTCGTTCGGGCACCCGGCCGGCGCGGCGGCCGTGCTGGCGCTGCTGTTCGCGCTCTACGTGGCGCCGCCGCTGCTGGCGGTCGCCGCGCTGGCGGCCGGCACGCCGGCGGTGGCCGGGGTCGCCGCGTTGGCCTACCTGGCCGGCGTCGCGGGCCGCGTGGTGAGCGCCCGGGCCACCGGCGGGCGGGCCTGGCCCGACGCGCTGGCACACCCCGTGTCGGTCGTGGTCCTCGGTTGGCTGACCGTCCGGTCGTACCATCTGCGGAAGCGACGCCGGCTCACCTGGCGGGGTCGCCCGGTCACCTAGGAGGGGCACCCCATGGCGCGCATCGTGGTCATCGGCGCCGGCGTGGGCGGCCTTGCCGTCGCCGCCCGGCTGGCGGTCACCGGGCACGAGGTCACCGTCCTGGAACGGGCCGGCACGGTCGGCGGCAAGCTGGGCCGGTGGGCGCACCACACCCCGGAGGGGACGTGGCGCTTCGACACCGGGCCGAGCCTGGTCACCCTGCCGCAGGTCTTCGCCGACCTGTTCGAGGCCACCGGAGCGAAGCTCGACGAATACCTCGACCTGGTCCCGCTGGACCCGATCGTGCGGCACGTCTTCCCCGGCGGCGGCCCCGCGCTGGACTCCTGCGCCGACCCGGACGAGTTCGCCGCCCGGATCGGCGCCGCGTTCGGCGACCGGTCCGCCGCAGACTGGCGGAAGCTGTGGCGGCGCGCCGAGCGGGTGTGGACGGCATCGCACCGGGACATCCTGCGCCGCACCGTGGACTCGCCGCGCGACCTGGCCGCGCTGGCCTGGCGGCTGGGCGACCTGGCCGCCATCGGCCCCGGCCGCACGCTGCGCGGGCTGGGCCGCACGCACCTGTCCGACGACCGGCTGCGGATGCTGCTCGACCGGTACGCCACCTACACCGGCGCCGACCCGCGCCGCGCGCCGGCCGCGCTGGTCGCCGTGCCCTACGCCGAGCTGGCGTACGGCGGCTGGTACCTGCGCGGCGGGCTGGGCACGCTCGCCGACGCGCTGCTGTCGCGCTGCCTGGACCTCGGCGTGGTGGTCCGCACCGACGCGGCGGTCACCCGGATCGACGCCGCGGGTGGCCGGGTGCACGGGGTCCGCGTCGCCGGGTCGGCCGTCCCCGTCCCGGCCGACGTGGTGGTGGCCAACACCGACGCGCTCACCGTCTACCGGGACCTGCTGCCGCACCCGCGCCGGCTGGCCGCGCTGACCGACCGCAGCCTGGCCGGATTCGTGATGCTGCTCGGCGTGCGCGGCGACACCGGGGTGGCCCACCACACCGTGTTCTTCCCCCGCGACTACGACGCCGAGTTCGACGCCGTCTTCGGCGACCCCGGTCGCGGCGTGCGGGCCCGCCCGGCCCCCGACCCGACCGTGTTCGTCACCGCCGCCGACGATCCGGCGGTCCGCCCGGACGGCCACGAGGCGTGGTTCGTGCTGGTCAACGCGCCCCGCCACGGCACCGCCGCGGACGCGGTGGACTGGCGGCGGCCGGGGCTGGCGGAGACGTACGCGGGCCGGATCCTGGACGTGCTGGCCGAGCGGGGGGTGGACGTGCGGGACCGGCTGGTCTTCTCCGAGATCCGCACGCCGGCCGACCTGGACGCGGCCACCGGCGCGCCGGGCGGGGCGATCTACGGCACCGCGGGCGGGCTGCTGCGCCCGGCCAACCGGGGCCCGGTCGCCGGGCTGTGGCTGGTCGGCGGCTCCACGCATCCGGGCGGCGGGCTGCCGATGGTGACCCTCTCCGCGGAGATAGTCGCCCACGCCATCGGCCCCGCCTGGTGAAAGGAGGGGCCCCCGCTTAACGTTTTCGGTAGAGGCGGGGCCCCCGCCTAACACCCGCTGGGCGGTCAGCCGGCGTCGACGAGCGCGCGGCGCACCGCGGAGAGCAACTGACCGAGGCCGAAGCCGGCGAGCAGCACCCACACCGTGGTGGCCATGGTGATGGTGCCGGCGGTCAGGTCGGCGTCGATCAGCCCGGTGAGCCCGGCCACCACCAGCCCGACCAGCGCCACGCAGACCCGGGTCGGCCGCTCCCCCACGGTCACCGCGCCGATCTCCCGCATCCCGGCCGAGACCGACCGGGCCCGCACGTACTCGTGCAGCCAGGACAGGCCGCCGGCCGCGGCGACCAGCGCGCCGGGCGCGCCGAGCAGCCAGAACGCGAGCAGCCAGGCCACCTCCCCGAGCCGGTCGGCGACCGAGTCGTAGACGTAGCCCAGCCGGGTGGTGCGGCCGGTGGCCACCGCGACCGCGCCGTCGACGCTGTCCGCCACGGCGGCCAGCAGCACGAACAACGCGCCCAGGAACGGCCCGTCGCCGGCCCGGCCCGCCAGCAGGGGTACGCAGAAGCAGAGCAGCACCCCGAACACGGTCACCGCGGTCGGGCCGACCCGCAGCCGGCCCAGCACGAAGCCCACGTGGTAGGCGAAGCGTAGCCAGGCGCGCACCACCGGCGCGGCGCTGCGGGGATCGAACCCACCGTGCAGCCGCGCCCACGCGGTCGCGTACTGGTCCCAGTTCAGCTGTGTGCCCACCACGGGATCAACCGTAGAAGGGCGCTCCGGGTGTCGTGTGGCCGGTGGTCACACCCGCGCGTCGGCCCGCAGCCGCTGCCAGACCTCGCGGGTCGCGGTGGAGCGGTTGAGCGTGATGAAGTGGATCCCCGGCACGCCCTCGTCCAGCAGCTTGGCGCACATCTCACCGGCCTGCTCGATGCCGAGGCGGTGGACCGCCTCCGGGTCGTCGGCCACCCGGTCGAACCGTTCGGCCAGCGCGGGCGGGAATGGCGCGCCGGAGAGCTGCACCGAGCGCGTGATGGTGCCGATCTGGGTCACCGGCATCACCCCGGCCAGGATCGGGGTGTCGCAGCCGGCGGCGGCGACCCGGTCACGCAGCCGCAGGTAGTCGTCGGCGTCGAAGAACATCTGGGTGATGGCGAACGCGGCCCCGGCCCGGCACTTGCGGACGAAGTGCGCGGTGTCGCTGGCCACGTCGGGCGAGCGCGGATGCTTGTACGGGAAGGCGGCCACCCCGACGCTGAAGTCACCGCTGTCGCGGACCAGCCGGACCAGGTCCTCGGCGTAGCTGACGCCCTGCGGGTGGGTGACCCACTCGCCGCCCGGGTCGCCCGGCGGGTCGCCGCGCACGGCCAGCACGTTACGGACCCCGACCGAGGCCAGCCGACCGATCACGTGCCGCAGCTCGGCGACCGAGTGGTTGACCGCGGTGAGGTGCGCCATCGGCAGCAGGGTGGTCTCGGTGGCGATCCGCTCGGTCACCGCGACCGTGGTGTCGCGGGTCGAGCCGCCCGCGCCGTAGGTGATCGAGACGAACGACGGGAGCAGCGGCTCCAGCTCGCGGATCGCCTGCCAGAGCAGTTTCTCGCCGGCGGGGGTCTTCGGCGGGAAGAACTCGAACGAGAAGGTGGGGCCGCCGTCACGGACCAGCTCCCCGATCGCCGGCTGCGGATTGGGAAGGACCGAGGGAAGACCGAGCGCCACCCGACGACTGTAACCGGATCGGCCCGCTGTGCCGAGGAGCTTCCCAGCCCGCGAGCGGGCCGGCCGCGACGTCGTACCCCGGGGGTAGAAACGACGCCAGCGCGGTGGGCGGCCGACGGCCGGCCCGGGGGCCCGCGCGGGGGTCGCCACGACGGCGACGCGCCGGTGCGGCACGCACCGGGTGTCCGCGTCGCCACCCCGCGCCGTCGCCCCGGAGGTCCCCGATGATCCCGTCCTCGCCGTCCGGTCCCCGCCTGCTGGGGCCGCTCCTGGCCGAGCTGCGGGCCGCCCGCGGCTGGAGCCAGCAGCGGCTCGCGGCCGAGCTCTGCGCCGCGTCCGGCGTGCCCACGCTCACCCGGCACGAGGTCTCCCGCTGGGAGCGCCAGCTCCGGCTCCCCGGCGACTTCTGGTCCGCCTGGCTCGCCACCGTGCTCGGGGTGCCGGGTGAGCTGCTCGCCGAGGCCGGCGCGCGCAGCCGCCGCCTCGGCGCGACGCCCGCGCGGGTCGACGCCGCCGGATCCCGCGCCCGCCTGGCCCTGCTGACCCTCGCGCACCGCTGGGCGGCCGACCCGACCGGGGGCGCGCTGGCCGGGCCGCTGGCCGACGGCCTGCCACCGCCGGCTGCGCGGTCCGGCCGCGCCGGCCAGCCCGCTCCCGCCGGGCCGGCCGACCCGCCCGGCGAGGGCGGGCTGGCCGTGCTGCGGCGGTGGGACGACCTGCTCGGCGGGGGCGATCTCACCGGGTACGGCGCGCGGCGGCTGCGGCGCGTGGTCCGCGGTCACCGTCTCGCCGGGCCCGCCGGCCGCCGCCGGCTGCTGCCGGAGCTGGCCGAGTCGGCCCAGTTGGCCGGGTGGTTGGCCGCCGACGCGGGCGATCTCACCGGCGGCCTGGTCGCCTACCGGCTGGCGCTGCGGGCCGCGCTGGCCGCCGGGGACCGGCCGTTGGCCGGGCACGTGCTCGGGTCGGCGAGCCACCTGCTGGCCGGCGCCGGCGACCCGGCCGGCGCGCTCACGCTGGCCCGGATCGGGTACGCCGCCGGCCGTGCCGGCGCCTCCGCCGGGCTGCGGGCGCTGCTGCTGCACCGGGTCGCGCTCGCCGCGGCGCTGGCCGGGCGGCGCCGCGCCGCCGGGCAGGCGCTCGCCGGAGCGGACCGGGCCGGCACGCCTGATCCGGGCCGGGAGCCGCCCTGGCTCTACTGGCTCGACGAGGCCGAACTGGCGGCGATGACCGGGCGCACGCTGGTCGCGGTGGGCCGCCCGGCGGCCGCGGTCGCGCTGCTGGCGCCGGTGGTGGCCGGCAGCCGGGGCCGGCCCCGCCGGGCGGCCGTCTACGGGGCCTGGCTCGCCCGCGCGCACCTGCGGCTCGACGCGGTGCCCGAGGCGTGCACGGTGGCCGGCGCGGCGCTGCTCGACGCGGTCCGGTCCGGTTCGCCGCGGGCGGTCGGCCAGCTCACCGGGTTCCGCCGCGGGCTGGCCGACCGGCCGGACGGCAGGCGCTTTCCGGAGCTGCTCGCGGCCGCCCGCCCCTACCTGCCGGTCCCCGCCCGGGACGGGCCCGACCCGACGGGGCGCGGCGCGTCCGGGCGGCGCGCCGGGGCGGCGACGGGGCGTGTCCGGCGGGGACCGACTAGCGTCGGGGCGTGACCCACGCTGCTCCCGTCTCCCCCGTCGACCGCGCCGGCCTGCGCCAGCGGATCGACAAGGCGCTCACCGAGTTCCTCGCCGGCCAGCGCGCCTGGTTGGCCGCCGTCGACGACGGCCTGCTGCCGGTCGCCGAGGCGATCGAGGCGTTCGTGCTGGGCGGCGGGAAGCGGTTGCGCCCGGCCTTCGGCTACTGGGGTTACCGAGGCGCCGGCGGGATCGACTCCGACCAGGTCGTCGCCACCCTGGCCGCGTTGGAGTTCGTGCAGGCCAGCGCCCTGATCCACGACGACCTGATGGACCGTTCGGACACCCGGCGGGGTGAGCCGGCGGTGCACCGGCGGTTCGCCGCCCGGCACCGCGCGGCCGGCTGGGGCGGTGACGCCGACGCGTTCGGTGACGCGTCGGCGATCCTGCTGGGCGACCTGTGCCTGGTCTGGTCCGACGAGCTGCTGCACTCCGCCGGGTTGGCGCCGGCGACGGTGGCGCGGGCCCGGCCGGTCTTCGACGAGATGCGCACCGAGGTGACCGTCGGGCAGTACCTGGACGTGCTGACCCAGGCCACCGGCGACACCTCGCTGGACCGGGCCGGCAAGGTGGCCCGTTACAAGTCGGCGAAGTACACCGTCGAGCGTCCGTTGCTGCTGGGCGCCGCGCTGGCCGGTGCGCCGGCCGAGGTGCACGCGGCCTACTCGGCGTACGGGCTGCCGCTGGGCGAGGCGTTCCAACTGCGGGACGACGTGCTCGGGGTGTTCGGCGATCCGGAGCGCACCGGCAAGCCGGCCGGCGACGACCTGCGCGAGGGCAAGCGGACCTATCTGGTGGCGGCGGCCCTGGAGACGCTCGACCCGGCCGGCCGGGAGCTGCTGCTGGGCGGGCTCGGCGCACCGGACCTGGACGCCGCCGGGGTGACCCGGCTGCGCGAGCTGATCACCACCAGCGGCGCGCTGGCGCGCACCGAGCGCCGGATCACCGCGCTCACCGAGGGCGCGCTGGCCGCGCTGACCGCCGTCGACCTGGACACCGAGGCGCGGCAGGCCCTGGTCGACCTGGCCATCGCCGCCACCCGCCGCGCCGACTGACCCCTCCCCACCCCACCCCACCCCGCCCCCACCCCAGGCTCCGACCCGGTCGATCATGAAGTTGACGGCCGGATCGGAGATCGAATCCACCGCCAACCTCATGATCGACCGCGTGGGTGCCCGGGGCGCCGGGGTCAGAAGGCTACGGCCTGGGCTCGGCGCTTGACCTCGCGGGCCAGGTCACCGGAGAGCGCGGCGGCCGGGGTGCCGGGGAGGCTCGGGTCCTCCCGGTAGAGCCAGCGCAGCGCCTCCTCGTCGTCGTAGCCGGCGTCGGCGAGCAGGTTGAGCACGCCGGGTAGGTGCTTGAGCACGGTGTGGTTGGCCACCAGCTCGGCCGGGATCCGGCGGACGCCGTCGCGGCGCACCGCGAGCAGCTCCCGGTCCCGGATCATCTGGTGCACCTTGCTGATCGACAGCTCGAGGCGCTCGGCCACGTCCGGCAGGGTCAGCCAACCGGCCGGGTCGGTCGGTCCGGGCAGGTCGGCACCGGTCTCGGCGGGTACGGAATCGGTCACCCGACCACCCTGCCACGTGGCCCCGGATCGGGGTGCACGGCACCCCTGGAACCGTTCGGCGCGCGTGCCGGTCCCCCCTCGTCGGACCTCGGCGGTAGCATCCTGTTCATCCTTCACCGTCCCGACACATAGACTGCCTGCCGATGGACACACAGGTCGCCGACACGTTGCTGGGCTCGCTGCTCGACGGGCGCTACCGCATTCGCGGTCGCGTGGCCCGTGGCGGCATGGCGACCGTGTACACCGCCACCGACGAGCGCCTGGAGCGCACCGTGGCGGTCAAGATCATTCACCCGACCCAGGCGCCGCAGGCTCGGGCCCGGATGGCCGGCTTCGTCGAGCGCTTCACCGACGAGGCGAAGACCATCGCCCGGCTCACCCACCCGAACGTGGTCGCGGTCTACGACCAGGGCATCCACGCCGGCCTGCCCTACCTCGTGATGGAGTACGTGCGCGGCCGCACGCTGCGCGACGTGCTCGCCGAGCGGCGCCGGCTCGACCCGGACGAGGCGCTGGCGATCACCGAGCAGATGCTCGCCGCGATCGCCGCCGCGCACCGGGCCGGGCTCGTGCACCGCGACGTCAAGCCGGAGAACGTGCTGGTCGCCGAGGCGCCCGCCGGCGGCAGCGGCAACCTGGTCGACAGCGTGGTCAAGGTGGCCGACTTCGGCCTGGCCCGGGCCGTCGAGGCCAGCGCCGAGGAGGAGAACGGCAACCAGCTCATGGCGACCGTGGCCTACGTCGCGCCGGAGCTGGTCACCCAGGGGCACGCGGACCCGCGCACCGACGTCTACTCCGCCGGCATCGTGCTGTTCGAGATGCTCACCGGCCGGGTGCCCTACGACGGCGACCGCCCGGTCGAGGTCGCCTGGCAGCACGTCGACCGCGACGTGCCGGCGCCGTCGACCCTGGTCCCGGCGTTGCCGCCGGTCCTCGACGCGCTCGTCGCGCGCGCCACCCGCCGCGATCCGGCCGCCCGACCGGCCGACGCCGGCGCGATGCTGACCCAGGTCCAGGCGGTCCGCGATGAGTTGGGCGACCCGCACGCGCACACCGCCGTGCTGCGCCAGATCAGCGACGACACGGCGGTGCTGAGCCAGCCGACCCAGGTGGTGGCCGCGGTCCGTCCGGCCGAGCGGCCGGCGTGGGCCCGGCTGCCCGAGGGCGGCGGCGGGCAGCGCCCGCACCGGCGCCGGGCCGAGGAGCCGGAGGGGCTGGGCGCCCGGCTGGCCGCCCTGCGTACCCGGGTGATGGGCTCGCCGCGCGGCCGGCTGGCCGTCGCCGCGGCGGTCGTGGTGCTCGGCCTGGTCGCGGCGATCGGCGGCTGGTGGTTCGGGGTGGGCCGCTACACGGTCGCGCCGCAACTGGTCAGCATGACCAAGGCCGAGGCGGAGGCGCAGGCCCAGCGCGGCGGCTTCACGCTGCGCTACGCCGACCCCCGCTACGACGAGAAGGTCCCGAAGGACACGGTCCTCGGGCAGGCGCCCGGGTCGGCCGCCCGGATCGTCAAGGGCGGCACCATCACCCTGACGCTGTCGCTCGGGCCGGAGCGGCTGCCGGTGCCCGACGTGGTCGGCAAGGACTACGACCTCGCGCAGACCGAGTTGAGCGGCGCCAAGCTGGTGCCCGCCAAGGGCGCCTCGCGCTACGACGACGCGCTGCCGGCCGGCGTGGTGCTGGCCACCGACCCGAAGGTGGGCACGGTGGTCAAGCCCGGGTCGAAGGTGACCCTGATCCTCAGCAAGGGCCGGGCCCCGGTCACCGTGCCCAACCTGGTCGGCAAGAACATCAACGAGGCGCGCGGCATCCTCGCGAAGCTCGGGCTGACGCCGGAGGAGACCCCGAAGGACTCCGACAAGCCGAAGGACGAGATCCTCGGCCAGAGCCCGGCCGACGGCACCGGCGTGGAGAAGGGCGCCAAGGTCAAGCTGGAGATCAGCAAGGGCCCGCCCCAGGTGGCCGTCCCCCGGGTGATCGACATGCCCTGTCAGCAGGCCAAGCAGACGCTGGAGAGCCAGGGTTTCCCGGTCAACGTCCAGCTCAACCCGAACGGCATCGCCCGGCTGCAGAACCCGGCCGAGAACACCCCGGTCCCGCCGGGCACCACGGTCACGGTGACCTGCCTGTGAGCGCGAGGAGTGAGCCGGTCCTGCGAGCCCCGCAGTCGCGAACGAAGACGGCCCTGTGAGCGAGCCGGCGGCGAGCCCGGCACTCGCGAACAGCGGTGACCCCGTGAGGCGGGCGCCGGTGGCCGGCGACCGCCGGCGGGTCGGCTCGCACACCCCCACCTCCGGTGGGCTGGCCCGGGCGGCGCTGCCGTACGCCGAGGCGGCCGCGTCCGAGGTGGTGCAGGTCTACGTCTCCAACTCCCGCGGCTGGGCGCTGCCGGCCGGTGACCCGGCGCAGGACGCGCTGTTCCGCGACGGCTGCGCCGAGCGGGGCCTGCCCGTCTTCGTCCACGCCTCGCTGCTGGTCAACCTCGGCTCCCCCACCCCGGCCACGGTCACCCGGTCGGCGGAGACGATCGCCCACGCGCTGCGCCGGGGTCGGGCCATCGGCGCCGAGGGCGTGGTGTTCCACGCCGGCAGCTCGGTCGACGCCGGACACGCGGAGGCGGCGCTGCGGCAGGTACGGGAGTCCCTGCTGCCGCTGCTGGACGAGACGGCGGCGGCCGGCGGGCCGATGCTGCTGGTCGAGCCGAGCGCCGGGGGTGGCCGGTCGCTGGCCTCCCGCGTCGAGCACCTCGGCCCCTACCTGGACGCGGTCGACCGGCACCCGATGCTGGGCGTCTGCTTCGACACCTGCCACGCCTGGGCCGCCGGGCACGACCTGGCCGTCGAGGGTGGCATGACCGCCACGCTGGACACGCTGGTCGCCACCGTGGGCGTCGACCGGCTGCGGCTGGTGCACGCCAACGACTCGAAGGACCTGTGCGGCTCCACCCGGGACCGGCACGAGAACATCGGCAAGGGCAGCATCGGTGAGCCGGCGTTCGCCGAGCTGATGCGCCACCCGGCGACCGCCGGGGTGCCGGTGCTGGTGGAGACGCCGAGCGAGAAGCACGTCGGCCACGCCGCCGACATCGCCACCCTCAGGCGCCTCCACCCCTGACCCGCCGCCGGGGCGGGTCAGGCGCGCAGCGCGGTGCCCAGGATCTCCGCGGCACGGTCCACCTGGGCGTCGGTGACGTCCAGGTGGGTGACCAGCCGGGCGGTACGCGGGCCGAGCACCGAGATCAGCAGGCCCTCCGCCCGGGCGGCGGCGGCGACCGCGTGCGCGTCGCGCGGGTGCTTGGTCAGGTCCAGCGGCACGATGTTGGTCCGCACCTCGCTCGCGAGCACCCCGTGCGGGGCGACCGCCTCGGCCAACCGGGCCGCCTTGGCGTGGTCGTCGGCGAGCCGCTCGACGTGGTGCGCCAGCGCGTACCGGCCGGCGGCGGCGAGGATGCCGACCTGCCGCATGCCGCCGCCCATCCGCTTACGCAGGAACCGGGCCCGGGCGATCTTCTCGGCGCTGCCCACCACCAGCGAGCCGACCGGCGCGCCGAGCCCCTTGGAGAGGCAGACGGAGAGCGTGTCGAACAGCGCGCCGTACTCCGCCAGCGGCACCCCGTCGGCGACGTGCGCGTGCCAGATCCGGGCGCCGTCGCAGTGCAGCGCGAGCCCGTGCTCGTCGGCGACCGCACGCAGCCGGCGCAGCGTCGACAGCGGGACCACCCCACCACCGCCCCGGTTGTGGGTCTGCTCCACGGCGATGGCCCGGGTGGGCACCGCGAAGTAGCCGTCCGGCCGGATCATCCCGACGACCACGTCGGGGTCGAGCGCCGCGCCCACCGCCGGCCAGGTCCGCGACGAGATCCCGGAGTACGCGGCCGCGGCGCCCACCTCGTAGGTGACCACGTGCGCGTCGGCGTCGCAGAGCAGTTCGTCGCCGGGCGGGACGAGCAGTTGCAGGGCGAGCTGGTTGGCCATCGAGCCACTCGGGGCGAACAGCGCCGCCTCGTGCCCGAACCGGGCCGCCACCTCGGCCTCGAGCGCCGCCACGGTCGGGTCCTCGCCGTAGACGTCGTCGCCCACCTCGGCGGCGGCCATGGCCTCCCGCATCGCCGGCGTCGGCCGGGTCACGGTGTCGGTCCGAAGGTCGATCACACTATCCACGCAGCATCTCCGCAACCAGAAAGGCCAGCTCCAGCGACTGCTGGGTGTTCAGTCGCGGGTCGCAGGCGGTCTCGTACCGGTCGGGCAGGTCGAGGTCCTCGATGCCCTGGGCGCCGCCGAGGCACTCGGTGACGTCCTCGCCGGTCAGCTCGACGTGCAGGCCGCCCGGATGGGTCTCCAGGCCACGGTGCACCTCGAAGTAGCCGAGCACCTCGTCGACGATCCGGTCGAAGTGCCGGGTCTTGTAGCCGTTGGAGGACTCGTGGGTGTTGCCGTGCATCGGGTCGCACTGCCAGACCACCTTGGCGCCGGCGGCGGTGACCTTGGCGACGATCGGCGGGAGCGCGTCCCGCACCCGGTGGTTGCCCATCCGGCTGATCAGCGTGAGCCGGCCGGGGACGTTCTCCGGGTTGAGCTTCTCGCACAGCTCGATCGCCTCGTCCGGCGTGGTGGTGGGGCCGAGCTTGACACCGATCGGGTTGGCGATCCGGGAGATGAAGTCGATGTGCGCGCCGTCGATCTGCCGGGTCCGCTCGCCGATCCAGAGGAAGTGGCCGGACAGCCCGTAGGCCCGGCTGTCCGAGATGCGGGTGAGCGCCCGGTCGTACTCCAGCGCCAGCGCCTCGTGCGAGCAGTAGAGGGTGACCGTGCGCAGCGCCTCCTCCTCGGTCATCCCGCAGGCCCGGATGAAGGCGATGGCCCGGTCGATCTCCCGGGCGATCGCCTCGTAGCGCTCCCCGGCCGGGGACTGCCGGACGAAGTCCTTGTTCCAGTCGTGCACCGCGTGCAGGTCGGCCAGCCCGCCGGCCAGGTAGGCCCGGAGCATGTTCATCGCGGCGGCCGAGTTGGCGTACGCCCGGATCATGCGCTGCGGGTCGGCGACCCGCGCCTCCGGCGTGGCCTCCAACGAGTTGATCATGTCGCCGCGGTAGGCCGGCAGGCCGCGGGCGTCGGTGGGCAGGGACCGGGGCTTGGTGTACTGGCCGGCGACCCGGGCCACCTTGACCACCGGCAGCGACGCGCCGTAGGTGAGCACGATCGCCATCTGGAGCAGGGTGCGGGCGTTGGCCAGCAGGTGGCTCTCGGTGTTGTCGACGAAGGTCTCCGCGCAGTCACCGCCCTGGAGCAGGAACGCCTTGCCCTCGCAGACCAGGGCCAGCCGCCGCCGCAACTGGTCGACCTCGTAGGGTGCGACCACCGACGGGACCGTGTCCAGCACCCGGCAGACCTCGGTGACCTGCGTCGGATCGTTCCAGGGCGGGGTCTGCGCACGTGGCAGCTCCCGCCAGTGGTCGAGGCCGAGGGCCGCGTCCTCGGCGGAGTCGGCGGTCGGGCGACTGGTCTGCAGACCCGGGCTGCCCACGGCGGGGTAACTCAGCTGATGCCACTCATGGCGCATGCAGGAAAGCGTACGGCGACCGCCCGGTCCGCTCGACCCCGAGGGGCAGGGTTCCGGTGCGTGGGAGACCGGCGCCACAGCCGGGCCGGGGTCAGGGCGTGACGGCCGGCTGGGCGGAGTTGCCGGCCGGCGCCTCACCGGCGATGCACCAGTCCGCGCCGGTGCGGGTGACCGTGAACAGCAGCGACCGGGTGGCCTTGCGGGACCCGGCGGCCACCGTGATCGAGGCGCTGACCTCCTGGCCGCGCGGTCCGGTGCGGACGTCGGTGATGGTGGCCTGCGGCACCGTGAAGTGGTCGGCGAAGTCGCCGTTCGGGCCGGTGGCGGCGGCGTCGAAGGTCGCCTGCATGGGCGCGCAGAGCTGGCTGCGGCCGGCGGCGGCGTCGCGGGCGGCCAGCGCGTCCAGGTACGCCTGCACCCGCTCCCGGCTCTTGGCGGCGGCCTCCTCGGCGGGTGCCCGACCGGTGGGCGCGGCGGCGCTCCCCCCGTCGCCGCCCGAGCCGCAGCCGGCCAGGCCGGCCGGCAGGAGCGCGAGCAGGACGGCGGCGGTGGCCACCCTCCGGTGCTGCTGACCCATCGGTCCCTCCCATCGGCTCGGGGCGTCGTGACGTGCTCGACCGGCGAGTCTGTCACACCGCACCGCGCGCCGGTCGCCGGCCTCCATCCTCGCCCCGATCGCCGCGCCCGGCCAGGCGGCACGCCCGCCGACCCCGACCGGGCTCGACGATCACTAGTCTCGGACGGCGCGGCGGCACCGGACCGCGCCCGCACCGGAGGTGACGACCATCCTCACCGTGACGTCCGTCGACACCGCCGGGTTGCCACCGGCCGAGCGGTTCGACTTCTGGCAGGACCTCGTCGCGCGGCAGTCGTCGACCGCCACGATCCGCAGCGCGTACGCGGGCGACTTCACCGCCTCGGCCCGCGTGGTCGATCTCGGCACGCTCCGCCTCGGCGTCTGGCGCTACCCGTCCCTGGAGTTCACCCGACCGGCCCACCTGATCGACAGTGCCGACCCGGAGTTGTACCAGCTCGCCCTGCCGCTGTCCGGGCGCGGGGTGATGACCCAGCAGCGCCGGGAGGGACCGCTGGACCCGTCCGCGTTCGCCCTCGTCGACACCGTCCGACCGCACGGCTCCCGGCTGCGGCCGGACGACGCGACGCCGGGCGTGGTGGAGACGTTGACCGTCCTGCTGCCGCACCGGGCGTTGCCGCTGGCCCCGCACCGGCTGGCGGAGCTGTGCGCCACCGACATCCCGGCCCGCACCGGGATGGGCGCGCTGCTCGCCGCGTTCCTGCGGCGGGTCGCGGCGCACCCGGAGCAGTACGCGGCGGCCGACGCCCCGCACCTCGACCGGATCGCCGTGGACCTGATCGCCGGCACCCTGGCCGGGCGGCTGGACGTCGCGCGGGACCTGCCGGTCGACACCCGGATCACCGTGCTCCGGGCCCGGGTGACCGCGTTCGTCCGGCAGCACCTGACCGACCCGGCGCTCTCCCCGGCCGCCGTCGCGGTGGCGCACCACCTGTCGTTGCGGTCGCTGCACCGGCTCTTCGAGGGCACCGGTACGACGGTCGGCGGCCTGATCCGCGCCGGCCGGCTGGAGCGGGCGGCCCGGGACCTGGCCGACCCGCGGCTGCGCCGGCTGGGCGTGGCGCAGATCGGCCGGCGGTGCGGGTTCGCGCACCCGGCGCACTTCAGCCGCGCGTTCCGGGCCGCCTACGGGCTGTCCCCGGGCGAGCACCGGGACCGGGCCGCCCGGGGATGAGCACGCGGGCGGGGAGGGGCCGGTGCGGCCCCTCCCCGCCGGGTGGGTGGTGCGTCGGCCCTCAGCCAGGCCGAGGGGTGGTGCGTCGGTCTCGGCTCAGCCGAGACCGCCCTTGATGGCGCCGATCAGCTCACCGTTGCTGGTGTCTCCGGAGAGCTCCCAGAAGAACGCGCCACCGAGGCCCTGGGTGTTGGCGTAGCTCATCTTCCCGCCGATGGTGGCCGGGGTGTCGTAGCTCCACCAGTTGCTGCCGCACTTGGCGTACGCCGTGCCGCCGACCGTGGCCGTGGCCGGGCAGGTGTTCTTGAGGACCTTGTAGTCCTCGATGCCGGCCTCGTAGGTGCCGGGCGCCGCGCCGGTGGCGGTGCCGCCGGGAGCGGTCTGGGTGACGCCGGTCCAGCCTCGGCCGTAGAAGCCGACGCCGAGCAGCAGCTTGTTGGCCGGCACGCCCTTGGACTTCAGTTTCTGGATCGCCGCGTCGGACCAGAAGCCCTGCTGCGGGATGCCGGTGTAGGAGTAGAGCGGCGAGTGCGGGGCGGTCGGCCCCTGTGCGTTGAACGCGCCGAAGTAGTCGTAGGTCATCGGCATCAGCCAGTTGAGGTTCGTCGCCGCGCCGGCGTAGTCGGTCGCGTCGATCTTGCCGCCGTTGCTGCCGTCGGCGGTGATCGCCGCGGTGACCAGGAAGCTGGAGCCGAACTTGGTCCGCAGCGCGCCGACCACGTTCTTGAACGCGTTCGGGCCGCTGGCGTCGCACTGGAGACCACAGGCGTTCGGGTACTCCCAGTCGATGTCGATGCCGTCGAAGACGTCCGCCCACCGCGGGTCCTTGACCAGCGAGTAGCAGGAGTCGGCGAACGCGGCCGGGTTCTGCGCGGCCTGGGTGAAGCCGGCCGACCAGGTCCAGCCGCCGAAGGACCAGAGCACCTTGAGGTTCGGGTACATCTTCTTCAGCTTGCGGAGCTGGTTGAAGCTGCCGCGCAGCGGCTGGTCCCAGGTGTCGGCGACGCCGTCGACGCTGTCCGCTGCGGTGTACGCCTTGTCGTAGTCGGCGTAGCTGTCACCGATGCTGCACCGCCCGCCGGTGGTGTTGCCGAAGGCGTACAGGATGTGGGTCAGCTTCGCGGCCGAGCCGCTGGTGTGGATGTTCTTGACGTGGTAGTTCCGGCCGTAGACGCCCCACTCGGCGAAGTAGCCGACCACCTTCTTGCCGCCGGTCGGCGGCGTGGTGGTGGGAGGCGGCGTGGTCGGCGGCGCCGTGGTGGGCGGCGCCGTCGTCGGCGGGGTGGTGGTCGGCGGCGTCGTGGTCGGCGGCGCGGTGGTCGGCGGGGTGCCGCCGCCGGCGCAGGAGCCACCGTTGACGGTGCAGTTCAGCGGGCCCCGGTAGGCCCCGGTGCCGTTGTAGCCCCAGTTGAAGCTGGCCCCCGGGGCGAGCGACCCGGCCCAGCTCTTGTTGACCGCCACGTAGTGGTCGCCGCTGCGGGTCACGTCGGCGTCCCAGGAGCTGCTGATCGAGGTGCCGGAGGGCAGGTCGAACTCGATGCGCCAGCCGTTCACGCTCGCGCCGGTGCCGTTGGTGACGGTGACCCGTCCCTCGTGACCGGTCCCCCAGTCCTGCACCTTGGTGAACGTGGCGGTGACGTTGCCGGCGGCCGACGCGGTGGTCATGGGCACCGCGGCGACCGCGAGCGCGACCACGGCGCCGGTGGCCCAGAGGGCCCGGCGGAGCGATCTCTTCATACGGCGTCTCCCCAATAGTTAGGAAACTTTCCAAATTGATTGCTGAGACGCTACTCACGCCGTCATCAGTTCGTCAAGATGTAGATGCGTCGATTTCACGGGTGGCGCGGGGCGAGCCACTGGGCGGCCCGTAGCCTCGTCGCATGACCGTTTTCGACGTACCCATCGACGCCCTCACCGGCGGCCCGGCCGACCTCGACCGCTACCGCGGCCGTGCCCTGCTGGTGGTCAACGTGGCCTCCCGCTGCGGCCTCACCCCGCAGTACGCGGGCCTGCAGGCGCTCGCCGACAGCTACGCCGAGCGCGGGCTGACCGTGCTCGGGGTGCCGTGCAACCAGTTCGCCGGCCAGGAGCCGGGCGAGGCCGCGGAGATCGAGGAGTTCTGCCAGGTCAACTACGGCGTCACCTTCCCGCTCACCGAGAAGGTCGACGTCAACGGCCCGGACCGGCACCCGCTCTACGCCGAGTTGGTGTCCACGCCGGACGCCGAGGGGCACACCGGCGACGTGCGCTGGAACTTCGAGAAGTTCCTGGTCGCGCCGGACGGCTCGGTGGCCGCCCGGTTCGCCCCGCAGGTGACGCCGGACGATCCCGCGCTGCGCGCCGCGGTCGAGAAGGTCCTGCCAGCCTGAGCGCACGGCGGAGCGGCATGCCTCGAACGAGGCATGCCGCTCGCGGGTCGAGCGCGCCGGTCAGCCGGCGGCCGACCGGAAGACCGGGTAGTAGCCGCCGGACTGCCCCGCGGCGGTCGGGTGGTAGGAGATGGTCAGGTTCAGCACGTTCAACGCGTGCAGCCACTTGGTGCCGTAGCTGCAGAGCTGGTGACCGACGAAGATGGACCGGACGTCGGCGAACGTGAAGCCGGCGGAGGTGGCGGCCGTCCGGGTGATGTCGTCGAGCAGGTTGATGCCTTCGTTGATCTTCGCCCGCGAGGTCGCGGTGAGCCCGACGCAGACGGTGCCGAGCTGGTAGAAGACCGGGTAGCCGACCACCACGACGCGAGCCGAGGGGGCGCGGCTGCGGATGCCGTTGTAGACGTTGGCGAGCCGACTCGGCATCTGGGTACGGGCCACGTTCATGGCCGAGTTCACCGCCGCCACGCACTGCGTCTCACCCTGGAGCACGCAGGTGCTCATGATGTTGGCGAAGCCGACGTCGTTGCCGCCGATCGTGACGCTGACCAGCGTGGTGGTCGAGGAGAGCGCGGAGAGCTGGCCGTTGATGACGTCCGCCGTGGTGGCGCCGGAGCAGGCGACCGAGCGGTACGAGGCCGGCCGGATGTTGGCGTTGTAGAGCGCCGGGTAGGCGTTCGTGCTGCGCAGGCAGTTGCCACTCTCGGAGGTGTAGCTGTCGGCGCCGACGCCGGAGGCGTACGAGTCGCCGAGCGCGACGTAACGGTCGGACGGGGACGCCTGGGCGGGGGCGGCCAGGGACAGCGTGAACCCGACCGAGGCGGCCAGGGTCAGGGCGAGGGTGGCAAGACGGGATCTCCGCACGTCGCACTCCTGGGGGTGGGAAGTGGTGGTGAGAGATTGATATCAATAAGATCGCCAAACACGGAAGATCACCGATTCGCGGTCCACGTCCATTGAGACTTGTCCATACAAATCGATGCCACGATCCGGCGTCCGGATGAAGGTTTTCGCCAAGGCGGCCAACCTACCGCCGCGGTCGGGAATGCCGCGACACGCCACCGTGGTTGGCACCGGACATGACGACTGTGGGACTGATCGGCAGCGGCAACATCGGCGGCACGGTGGCCCGGCTCGCGGTGGACGCCGGCCACGACGTGGTGCTCAGCAACTCACGCGGCCCGGAGACGCTCCAGGACCTGGTGACCGAGCTGGGCCCCCACGCCCGGGCGGCCACCCCGGCGGAGGCGGCGACCGCCGGCGACCTGGTGGTCGTCACGATCCCGCTGCGGGCCTACCGCGAGGTGCCGGCCGCGCCGCTCGCCGGGAAGATCGTGATCGACACCGACAACTACTACCCGGACCGGGACGGGCGCTTCGCCGAGCTGGACGACGAGTCGACCACCACCAGCGAACTGCTCCAGCGGCACCTGCCGGAGTCACGCGTGGTCAAGGCCCTCAACAACATCTACTTCGCGCACCTGCGGGTGCTGGGCCGCCCGGCCGGCGCGGCCGACCGGACCGCCCTGCCGATCGCCGGCGACGACGAGTCGGCCAAGGCCACCGTCACCGCGTTCCTCGACTCGCTGGGATACGACACGCTCGACGTCGGGCCGCTCGCCGAGGGCTGGCGGTTCCAGCGCGACACCACCGCGTACGCCGGTCTCTACGCCGCCGACGGCGACTGGGAGCGGCCCGCGCCGGTCGACGCGCAGCGGTTGCGTGCCGCCCTCGCCGCCGCCCGCCGCTACGCCGACGGCTGACCCACGCCCGCCCGGCGGCCGGCCCGACCGGCCGCCGGGCTCACACCGGGCGGCGGCCGGCGAAGCCGCACTCCACCCGGTGGTACCAGCGGACGTCGGTGTCGCCCTCCAGCCAGCACCAGAGCACCGCCCGGCCGTCGCGCTCGCCCGGGAAGTCGAGCAGCACCGGGGCGATGCCCTTGACCTCGATGTCGTGCTGGTGGAACTCCTCCACCACGGCGTGCAGCCGGGCCTCCAGCGCCTTCACCTCGGCGAGCCCGCCGAGCGCGCTGACGCCGTGGTCGGCCAGGTCGACCCGCAGCTCGGCGAGGTCGGCCCGCAGTTTGATCAGCTCGTCGACGCGGGGCCGCAGGGTGGCCACCAGGTGTCGCGCCTGGGCGAGAGTGAACACCGGGCCAGTATGGGGCACGCGTGAGGGCGCGGCCTCACACCTGGGCGGCGAGTTCGCGGGCGCGGTCGCGCGCCGCCTCCAGCGCCGCCAGCATGGCCGCGCGTACGCCGTGGTTCTCCAGCTCGCGGATCGCGGAGATGGTGGTGCCGGCCGGCGAGGTGACCGCCTCGCGCAGCTTCACCGGGTGCTCGCCGGAGTCGCGCAGCATCACCGCCGAGCCGATCGCGGTCTGCACGATCAGCTCGTGCGCCACCTGGCGCGGCAGGCCGAGCAGGATGCCGGCGTCGATCATGGCCTCGACCAGCAGGTAGAAGTAGGCCGGGCCGGAGCCGGAGAGCGCGGTGACCGCGTCCTGCTGCGACTCGGGCACCCGGACGGTCGAGCCGAGCGGGGAGAACATCTCCTCGGCCAGCGCCAGGTGCGCGCCGGTGGCGTGCGCGCCCGGCGAGATGGCGGTCATCGCCTCGTCGACCAGGGCCGGGGTGTTGGTCATCACCCGCACCACCGGCGTGCCCTCGGGCAGCCGGCGGTTGAAGAAGGCGGTCGGCAGGCCGGCGCAGAGCGAGATGACCAGCTTGCCGGCGGGGATCTTCGGGCCGATCTCGTCGAGCAGCGCGGCGGCGTCCTGCGGCTTGACCGAGACGGCCAGCACGTCGGCCTCGGTGACCGCGGTGGGGTTGTCCACCACCCGGACGCCGTAGCGCTCGGTCAGCTCCTGTGCGCGGGCCGGCCGGCGCGCGGTGGCGAGCAGTCGCTCCACCGGCCAGCCGGAGCGCAGCAGCCCGGAGAGCATCAGCTCGCCGATCTTGCCCGCGCCGATCACCGCGACCGTGTGCCCGCCCACCGCGCCTCCTCGTCCCCACTCCGACGACTGTTAAGCGGGGGCCCCTGCTATGCACGAAGCGTTAAGCGGGGGCCCCTCCTTACACCTCAGCTGCCGAAGAAGACCTCGGCCTCGGCGTACCGCTCCAGCGGCACGGTCTTCAGCTCGGCGGTGGCGTCGGCCAGCGGGACGCGGACGATGTCCGTGCTCTGCATCGCGACCATCTTGCCCCAGTCGCCCTCGTGCACCGCGTCGATGGCCTGCAGGCCGAGGCGGGTGGCGAGGACCCGGTCGAACGCGGTCGGGGTGCCGCCGCGCTGGATGTGCCCGAGCACCACGGTGCGGGCCTCCTTGCCGGTCTTCGCCTCCAACTGCTCGGCGAGCCACTGGCCGATGCCGCCGAGTCGGACGTGACCGAACGAGTCCAGCTCCTGGTTGTGCAGCACCATCTGGCCGTCCAGCGGCTGGGCGCCCTCGGCGACCACGACGATCGGGGCGTACTGGTGCTGGAAGCGCTTCTCGACGTAGCCGGCGACCTGGTCGACGTCGAACTGCCGCTCGGGCAGCAGGATCACGTTGGCGCCGCCGGCGAGACCGGCGTGCAGGGCGATCCAGCCGGCGTGCCGGCCCATCACCTCGACCACCAGCGTGCGGTGGTGGCTCTCGGCGGTGGTGTGCAGCCGGTCGATCGCCTCCATCGCGATGTTGACCGCGGTGTCGAAGCCGAACGTGTAGTCGGTGGCGCCCAGGTCGTTGTCGATCGTCTTCGGCACGCCGACCACGTTGACGCCCAGCTCGTGGAGCTTGGTGGCGACGCCGAGGGTGTCCTCGCCGCCGATCGCGACCAGGGCGTCCACGCCCTGCGCGGCCAGGTTCTCCTTGATCCGCTGCACGCCGTTCTCGATCTTGAACGGGTTGGTCCGGGACGAGCCGAGGATGGTGCCGCCGCGCGGCAGGATGCCCCGCACCTCCGCGATGCCCAGCGGCTTGGTCAGGCCCTCGAGCGGGCCCTTCCAGCCGTCCCGGAAGCCCACGAACTCGTGACCGTAGGTGGCGACGCCCTTGCGGACCACCGCCCGAATCACCGCGTTGAGACCAGGGCAGTCGCCGCCGCCGGTGAGCACGCCGATACGCATGATCTGCTCATCCTCCTGAAGCATCAGGTGAAGCCCGGATTAAGCCCCAGGATATGTGTCGGATCAGACCATCGGCGCCGTTGCCGGCCCGGGGCGGGCCGTCACTGCGCACTGTAGTCGGCGCGGGAGTGCGCCGGCATCGCGCCCCGGGCCGTCCCGTCCCCCGGGCCGGCTACCGGTCAGTAGCCGACCTCCTGGTTCTCCCCCGCCTTGGGCGGCTTCCCGGTCACCGCCGCCTTGGCGAAGCCGAGCAGGTTGACCACCGTGCTGCCCGGCGAGTCCCAGTACTCGGCCGAGCCGGCGTGCACCTTGATCAGGGTGATCCCCGGCGTGTCGAGGCCGTCCGGGAACCACGCCTTGAGCAGTGGGTTCCACAGCTCCTTCGCGCGCTCGGCGTCCCACTCCTCGGTGGCGGTGCCGGCCACCGACACCCAGGCGTTGTGCTTCTGGTCGGAGAAACCGACGTTGACCTGTGGGTTGACCCGGATCTGCCGGATCTTGGCGGAGTCGGCGTACGCGAAGAACCACATGTCGCCGTCGAAGTCCGCCTCCTGCAGGCCCATCGGCCGGCTGACCAGACGCCCGTCGACGGCGGTGGTGGTGAGCAGGCAGATCCGGGCGTCCCGGATCAGCTCGGTGACCTTGCGGCGGGCGTCGGCTGCGCTGGTCGGCTCGTTGCTCATGGGCCCTCCTCGGATCGGCGTGATGCCGCTCCGGTGCCCCGGGCAGAACGGGTCAAACCTGCCGCGCTCAGCGCGTGGTCATGGTCCGCCAGCGGGCCAGGTTGTGCCGGGCGTCGACGAGCGCGTCGTGCCGGCCGGACTCGGCCTCCGGCAGCCGGGGCCGGCCCCGGTCGTCCCAGAGCTGGCGCAGCTCCTTGGTGAACCGGGGGATCTCCCGGGGCAGCGCCGGCATGGCGCCCCAGAGCTGGGCCAGCACCACGTGGTCGTAGGCCGCGTACCAGGCCCAGAGTTCGAGCTGCTCCCCCGGCCGGTCGCGCACCGGGGCGAGCAGGAACTCGTGCAGGTCGTCGCGGATCCGCTCCCGCGACCGCCAGGCCCGGTCGGCCGGCGAGGGGAGCTTGTCCAGCACGTTGCGCCGCACCCAGGGCACCGCCCGGGAGTCGTCGAACTCGGTGGAGACCGCGTAGAACTCGCGGCCGTACTCGTCGACGACGCCGATCGACACCAGGTCGACGGTGCGGCCGTCCTCGATGAATTCGCAGTCGTAGAAATAGCGGTAGACCATCGCCCCCATCCTCGCCCATCGGCCCCGCGGGGCCGCCGCCGGGGCGTCGGCCGAGGTCGGCACGGCGCCGGCCGCCGGTCGGCCATGGTCACGGAAGTGTCTCCGGGGGTGTACAGCACGCTACCGGGACGTCATGATCTGATGTGTACCGCCGTCGGGCGCCGAACCGGTTGAGCTGCCTCTTGCCGGGACTGACAGCTTCACCCGGTGTGCGAGTGGTGACTTCTGACCGGGGAGGGGTTGGCCGTGGAGTCTCGCCTGCCGGAGCCAGGTGACGCGCTCACCGGCGTGGAGATGTTCGCCGGGCTGGAGCCGGAGGTGCGACAGCGGGTCATCGCCGCGGCCGTGCCCCGCACCTACCGCAAGGGGCAGCTCCTCTTCGTCGAGAACGACCCCGGCGAGTCCCTGATCGTGCTGCGCCGCGGCGCCGTTGCGGTGTTCCGCACCGCCCCCACCGGCGAGCGGGCCGTGCTGTCGGTGATCCGACCTCCGGACGTGCTGGGCGAGGTCTCCCTGCTGGACGCCTCGACCCGGTCGGCCTCCGCCGAGGCGATCGAGGACTGCGCCGCGCTGGCGCTGTCCCGGCCCGCCTTCATGGAGCTGGTGCACTCCAACCCGCGCATCCTGGACGCGGTGATGCGCTCGCTCGGCCAGTTGATCCGCCGGCTCACCGAGCAGAACGCCGACCACGTCTTCCTCGACCTGCCCGGCCGGGTGGCCAAGACGCTGGTCCGGCTGGCCGGCGAGAGCCAGGCCCCGATGATCACCATCGAGCTCAACCAGAGCCAGCTCGCCGAGATGGCCGGCGGCTCGCGGCAGAGCGTCAACCAGGCCATCGGCTCGTTCGCCAGCCGCGGCTGGCTGCGTACCGAAGGTCGCCGGATCGTGGTCACCGACGTGGCCGCGCTGCGCCGCCGCGCCGGGATGAGCGACCGCTGACGCGACGACGGCGGGGCCCGGCGATCGTTCCGCCGGGCCCCGCCGTCGCGTACGACGTCGTCGGGTCAGTTGTCCTTGGTGTCGGCCGGCGGCGCGCTCGGTCCGGGGCCGATCTTCGACGGGTCGGTCTTCTTCGGCGGCGTGGTCGTCGTGGTGGTCGTGGTCTCCGACGACCCGCTGCTCGTGGGCTGCTCCACCATGCCTTGTTCCTCCAGTTCGGCGAGTGTGACGGCGTCCACGTCGACCGTGTCGCCCGAGGCCCACACCGTCCCTCGTGGATCGGTCCATGGGGCGGAAAGCCGGACGTGCACGGCACTCTCCCTGTCGACGGGACTTCCTGCTAGGGGAGACTAGACCCGGCCGAACAGCCGCGACGTCCCACCGACCCGTCGGTTACCCGACTGCCCGGGCGCGCGGGACACTGGGCACCTCACGCGTACGGAGCCGGACATCGACCTCACCTGTGGACACTGCTCCCGGACCGCCGGACCGGACGACCGCTTCTGCGGCGGGTGCGGCCGGCCGCTCGCGGCGGCCTGCCCGGGTTGCGGTCACGCCAACGACGCCGAGGCCAACTTCTGCACCAACTGCGGGCAGCCGTTGCGCGACCACGCGGTCGCGGTGCAGGAGGACCGACGCCAGGTCAGCGTGCTCTTCATCGACATCGTCGACTTCACCACGTACGCCGAGCGGGCCGACCCGGAGCAGGCCCGCAGCCTGCAACAGGTCTACTTCGCCACGGTCCGCCGGCTGGTGCACCAGTACGGCGGCGTGGTGGAGAAGTACATCGGCGACGCGGTGATGGCGTTGTTCGGCGCGCCGGTGGCCACGGACAACGACGCGCTGCGGTGCGTACGCGCCGGTTTGGAGCTGCAGCGGAGCCTGGCCCGGCAGCCGGCCGGGCCGCACCCGCCGCTCGGTTTCCGGGTCGGCGTCGCCACCGGCGAGGCGCTGGTCGACCTGGCCGCGGCGCGCGACGGCGGCCAGGCCTTCGTCACCGGCGACGTGGTCAACACCGCGAGCCGGTTGCAGGGGCTGGCCCCGGTCGGCGGCGTGGTCGTCGACGAGAGCACCTGGGCGGCCACCCGGCGCGAGATGGAGTACGCCGACCAGCCGCCGGTGACGTTGCGCGGCCGGTCGGCGGTGAGCCGGATCTGGCTGGCCGTGCGGGCCCGGCCGCGGCGCGACGAGCAGGGCGCCGAGCTGACCCCGATGGTCGACCGGGACCACGAGCGGGGTCTGCTGGTCAGCGCGCTGCACCGCACCGTCAACGAGCGCACCTCCCAGTTGCTGACCGTCTTCGGCCCGGCCGGGGTGGGCAAGAGCCGGCTGCTGCGCGAGCTGGCCCGGCACGCGGCGAGCCTGCCCGGCCCACGGGTCACCTGGCTGACCGGTCAGTGCCCGCCGTTCGGCGAGAACGTCACCTACGCCGCGCTGGCCGACATCGTCCGGGGGTGGGCCGGCCTGACCGCCGCCGACGACCCGGCCGTCACCCGTGAGCGCCTGCGCGAGCGGCTGGGCCGCCTGGCCGATCCGCACGCGGTCCGGCTGGCCGAGTCGCTGGGCCCGCTGGTCGGCGTCTCCGGCGAACGTCTCACCTCGGCCGAGACCGAGGCGGCGTGGCGGCGGTTCCTGCTCGCGCTGGCCGCGACCGGCCCGACCGTGCTCGTCTTCGAGGACATGCACTGGGCGGACGAGGCGATGCTCTCCTTCGTCGAGCAGCTCGGCGCGGCGGCCCGCAACGTGCCGCTGCTGGTGGTCGCCACCGCCCGGCCGGAGCTGCGCGAGCGGCACCCGGCCTGGACCGGCACGATCAGCGGCGCGATGTCGATCTCGGTGCCGCCGATGCACGACGGCGACATCGACACGCTCTACTCGCTGCTGCTCGGCCAGTCCACGCTGCCCACCGACGCCCGCGCGCCGCTGATCGAGTTCGCCGACGGCAACCCGCTCTACGCCCAGGAGTACGCGCGGATGCTGCTCGACGGCGGCCTGGTCGAGCGTTCCGCCGGCCCGGTGCGCCTCGACCCGGCCGGCGGCGCCGGGATGCCGCGCACCGTGCAGGCGGTCATCGCGAACCGGCTGGACCTGCTGGACCCGGCCGACCGGGCGGTGCTCCAGGCCGCCTCGGTGGTCGGCGTGCAGTTCTGGGCGGCGCCGGTGGCGCTGGCCCTGGGCCGCCCGGCGGAGTGGGTGGAGCGGGCGCTGCACCGGCTCCAGCGACGCGACATGGTCTTCGAGCTGCCCACCTCGACCATGCCCGGCCAGCCGGAATACCGGTTCCGGCACGTGCTGGTCCGGGACGTCTGCTACCAGCGGCTGCCCCGCGCCGAGCGGGTCGCCCGGCACCAGCGCGCCGCCGACTGGCTGGCGCAGCTCACCGACGGCCGGCAGCACGACCTGGCCGAGGTGGTGGCCAACCACCGGTGGGCGGCGCACGAGATCGCCCGCACGGTGGGGCTGGACCAGGCCCCGCACGCCGCCGCCACCCGGGCCGCGCTGCACCTGGCCGCCCGCCGGGCGTACGAGCTGCACGCGCTGGACACCGCGACGACCCTCGTCGAGCGCGCGCTCAGCGTGGAGTGCGGTCCCGATCCGGCGCTGGAGCTGTTCCAGGCCGAGCTGGCGTTCTACCGCGACCAGGACGGGTTCCTGGTCGGCGACGGCGCGGCCCTGCTCACCGGCCTCGCCGGGCGGCTGGCCGACGCCGGCGACCTGCCCGGCGCGGCGAAGGCGTGGCGGTTGCTGGCCACCGCGGCCTGGGCCCGGGCCGACCGGTCGGAGACGCTGCGCTGCCTGGACCGGGCGATCCGGCTGCACGCCGCGCTGCCGGACAGCGAGGACAAGGTCGGCGCGCTGCTGGAGCTGGCCCGGGCGCACATGCTCGACGCGGAGACCGAGCCGGCCTGCGCCGCCGCCGGCACCGCCGCCGAGCTGGCCGAGCGGCTGGAGCTGCGCGAGGCGCGCGCCAACGCCCGGATCACCCTGGCGGTGGCCCGCTACCAGGCGGGCGTGGAGGAGGCGTACGCCGAGCTGGCCGAGGTCACCGAGGAGTGCCGGGTGGAGCGGCTCACCAGCCGTCGCCGGGCGGTGCACAACCTGGCCTGGGCGTTGCAGGAGGAGGGCGACCTGGCCGGCTCGGCCCGGCTGGTCGACGAGCAGCGGTCCCTGGACCTGGCCGGCGAGCACGGCCTCACGGTGAGCTTCAGCGACCAGTGGACCCGGTCCTACTACAGCGGGGACTGGACGGCGGCGCTGCGGCTGGCCGAGGGGACGACCCGACGCCCGACCGACGAGTGGGACCAGCACATCGTCGCGATCTCCGGCTGGATCCGCGCCCTGGGCGACGACCCGGCCGGCGGCGGCGACCCCGACCTGGTGGACCAGGCGCTCGTCGCGGCCCGGCGCAGCGGCTTCCACCGGGTGTTGCGGTCCACCGTGGCGCACGCCGCGCTCTGCCGCGCGGTGCAGGGCCGCCGGGAGGAGGCGCTCGCGCTGCTCACCGAGCTGGACGAGGACTGGCGGCGGACCCGCATGATCCCGTTCGCCGAGTGGGTGCCGGCGGTCGGTCACGTCGCCGGCCTGCTCGGCGGCGACGCCGCGGTGCTGGTGCGCGACCTGCTGGGTCGCGCCCCGCGGGTGACCCGCTGGGCGCGGTCGGCCGGCCGGTCCGCGGACGCGGCGCTGGCCCGGAGCGACGGGGACGTGGCCCGGGCCGGCCGGCTGTTCACGGCCGCCGCCGAGGGCTACGCCGGGATGACCGACGTCACCGACCAGATCATCGCCTCCGCCCTGGCGGTGGGTCCGCTGGTCGAGGCGGACCCGCCGGCCGCGGCGGTGACGCTGGCCCGGGTGCGCGCGTTCGCGGACCGGCACGCCGCGACCGGCCTGCTCCGGATCGCCGGGGCCGGCTGACCTCAGGCGGGGACGGGCTGGCGCGGCGGCGGGTTCTTGGCCTTCTGGGCGTACGTGTCGACGTACTCCCGGCCGGAGAGGTCCATCAGCTCGTACATGATCTCGTCGGTCACGGCCCGCTCGACGAACCGGTCGCCGGCCAGGCCGGCGTAGCGGGAGAAGTCGAGCGGGGGGCCGAAGCGGATCCGGACCCGGCCCAGGTTGGGGATGATCTGCCCGGTGGGTTGGATGGCGTCGGAGTTGAGCATGGCCATCGGGACCACCGGGGCGCCGCTCTCCAGGGCGAGCCGGGCCACCCCGGTCTTACCCCGGTAGAGCCGGCCGTCCGGTGAGCGGGTGCCCTCCGGGTAGATGCCGGCGATCCCGCCGGCGCGCAGCACCTGAAGCTGGGTGTCGAGCGCGGCCCGGGCGGCGCGCCCGCCGGAGCGGTCGACGGGGATGGTGCCGGAGCCGACGAAGAACAGCTTGGTCAGCCATCCCTTCAGGCCCCGACCGGTGAAGTATTCGGCTTTCGCGATGAAGGTGACTTTTCGCTTGACGATCAGCGGGGTGAAGATCGAGTCCGAGAAGGAGAGGTGATTGCTGGCCAGGATCACCGGGCCGGTGGCCGGCACGTGCGCCAACCCCTCGACCTGCGGGCGGAAGACCAGCCGCAGCAACGGGCCGAGGATGATGTACTTCAGCAGCCAGTACAGCACCGGGGTCCTTCCGGATCGGGTGGTGACGCGGGGGATCGTCCGGGATGAGGGTACGAACCACGTACGCCGCGCCACAACGCACTCCCGGAACCGGGCCTCGACGTGTCAGGATTCAGGGCACGACGTCAGGCCGCGGTGAAGGGGGTGTCCGGTGTCAGGGGGCGGGCCCCGCCGAGGGCGGCGGGACAACGGGCTCGACGCGGCCGAGTACGCGGTCGCGGGCGACGTCGATCCGCGCGTCGGCGAGCACCTGCTCGACGTGCTGGCCGCCGGCGGCATCGCCGCCTACCTCCAGCCCTCCGCCGACCTGAATCCGGTGACCCGCACCACCACGGTGCCGGCCCGCCCGGTCGACCGGCTCTACGTCGACCGGTTCCACCTGACCACCGCCCGCGACTACCTCACCCAGCTCGCCGACGAGGGCGGCGAGCCGCCGCGCGCCGACGAGCCGGACATCGAGGCCGAGTGGGCCAAGATCGTGGCGGGGTTCCACACCGCGCCGACCGCCGGCAGCCGCCCCTGGCCCGCCGCCGAGGACGTCGACGACCCGGCCGGGCCGGGCGGCAGCGCCACCGGTCGCGCCGAGGAGCCGGCCGGACCGACCGCCACCGACGTCCGCCGGCTGCCCTACGCCGCGGACATCTCCGGCATCTCGGTCAGCCGCGACCGGCACGACGAGCCGTCCCTGCTGGACGGCCTGGACACGTTCGGCGCCGGCCTGCCGGACGACGCGGCGGAGGAGGAGCACTACACCCCTCCCCCACCGCCCCCGCTGCCGCGCTTCTCGAAGTACGCCGTGCTCGGCGTGCTCAGCATCGTGCTCGGCTTCCTGCTGTTCCTCTCCCCCACGGTGATGTCGCTGGTCGACCCGTCGGTGGTGACGCTGCTCGGCTTCACCGGCATCCTGGCCGGGTTCGTGATGCTCATCTGGCGGCTGCGGCCGGGCGATCGGGACGACCACGACCCGGACGACGGCGCGGTCGTCTGAGCGGCGACCGGGCCCTGCCCGGATCGCGGGACGACGCCCGCCCCGGGTCGAAGGTGTAACAGGGGTGTAACTTACGGTCAGTAGGAATACCGCTGAACGTCACGTCCCGCACCGGCTGTCCGGTTTGCGCTTGATCCGGGCGCCGGTACCCCTGCTGAGCGGATTGCCCGATGCGACAGAGCCCCCTCGTGGTGGTGGCCAACCGCCTCCCCATCGACGACAGTGTGGCGCCGGACGGCGCCTTCGAGTGGCGCCGCAGCCCCGGCGGCCTGGTGAGCGCCCTGCACCCTCTGCTCCGGCACACCCCGGCGACCTGGGTGGGCTGGGCCGGCGGCACCGGCCCGGCGCCCGAGCTGCCCGACGTGGACGGGGTCCGGATGCGCACCGTCGCGCTGAACGCCGAGGACTTCCGCGACCACTACGAGGGCTTCGCCAACGCCACCCTCTGGCCGCTCTACCACGACGCCGTGGAGCAGCCGGAATACCACCGCCGCTGGTGGGAGGCGTACCAGCGGGTCAACCAGCGGTTCGCCGAGGCCGCCGCCGAGGTGGCCGAGCCGGGCGGCCTGGTCTGGGTGCAGGACTACCACCTGCAACTGGTGCCCGGCCTGCTCCGCGCGCTCCGCCCGGACCTGCGGATCGGCTTCTTCCTGCACGTGCCGTTCCCGCCGCCGGAGCTGTTCATGCAGCTCCCCCGCCGCTCCGAGCTGCTGCGCGGGATGCTCGGCGCCGACCTGATCGGCTTCCAGCGGGCCCAGGCGGCGCACAACTTCGCCCAGCTCGCCGCGAAGGTGCTCGGCCTGTCCGCGACCGACCGGCGGATCGGGGTGGACGACCGGGTGGTCCGCATCGGCGCCTTCCCGGTCGCCATCGACACCGCCGAGATGGCCGCGCTCGCCGCCCGGCCCGAGGTGGCCGACCGGGCCCGCCGGCTCCGGCAGGACCTCGGCCAGCCGGAGAAGGTGATTCTCAGCGTCGACCGGATGGACTACACCAAGGGCATCGAGCAGCGGCTCAAGGCCTACCGCGAGCTGCTGGCCAGCGGCGACGTCAAGGTCCGGGACACCGTGCTGGTGCAGGTGGCGGTGCCCAGCCGGGACCGGGTCGGGCAGTACCAGATCCTGCGCGACCGGGTGGAGCACCAGGTGGGCCGGATCAACGGCGAGTTCGGCCGGGTCGGCGAGCCGGCCATCCACTACCTCAGCCAGCCGTTCGACCGGGCCGAGCTGGTCGCGCTCTACCGGGTCGCCGACGTGATGGCGGTGACCCCGCTGCGCGACGGGATGAACCTGGTCGCCAAGGAGTACGTGGCGGCCCGGGTCGACGGCACCGGCGCGCTGCTGCTCAGCGAGTTCGCCGGCGCGGCCGCCGAGCTGGAGCAGGCGTACCTGGTCAACCCGCACGACCTGGACGGCCTGAAGCAGGGGCTGCTCGCCGCGCTGCGGGCCGGCCCGGAGGACGTGGCGGCCCGGATGCGCGCGATGCGGGAGCACCTGGCGCACAACGACATCCACGCCTGGGCGGCGTCCTACCTGAGCGCGTTGGAGGAGAGCGGATCGCTGGTCGGCCGCCGGCCCGCCCCCCGCTGAGCCGGCGCCCGGCGCTCACCCCGCGGTGGGCGCCGGGTCCTTGTCCAGCCAGTCCAGCATCGCGTCGATCGGCTCCCGCCACCGGGCGTCGAGCATCAGGTCGTGACCCATGCCGGGGAAGAGCAGCGGGGCCGAGGCGTACCGGCGGGCCGCCCGGGTCAGCGCGGTCGCCGGCAGGACCCGGTCGTCCGGGCTGCCCAGCACCAGCACCGGCGGCCGGCCCACCGCCGGCTCCGGCTGCCGGCCGGTGAGCAACTGCCACTGCGCGCGGCGGCCGGCCCGGCCCAACCGGGCCACGTGCCGGCGGGCGTCCGCGTCCGGCAGCTCCCGGCTGAACAGCTGCCGCCGGTTCAGTCGCAGGCCGGCGCCGAAGACCGCCGGCAGCGTGCCGGCCGGGTTGCGGCGCAACGCCGTGCCGAACGTCGCCCAGCCGCCGAGCACCGGCGCCACCAGCACCGCGGCCCGCGCCGGGTAGCGGGCCATCGCGTGCGCCACGACCCGGGCACCGGCGCCGTGCCCCACCAGCACCGCCTGCCGCGGCAGGCTCGCCGCCACCTGCACCACGTCATGGGTGTACGCGCGCAGCGTCGCCTCCGGCGCCGGTTCGCTGCCGCCGTGCCCGCGCAGGCTCACCGCGTACGCCGGGAAGCCGCGACCGGCGGCGTGGCCCAGCCAGTGCTCGGCGAACGCCCATGCGCCGTGGCCGAAGCCGGGCACGAACAGCAGCGGCGGCTTGGCCTCCTCCTGCTCCGGCACGGCGGCCAGCACCTCGCGGCGCACCGGCCGCTCCGGCCGGGCCCACTCCCAGGCCCGGACCACCCGCACCCGCCCGGTGGTGGTCATTTGGATCCCTCCAGCTCGTGCATCGCCTTCTGCAGCGCGCGCAGGTAGTCGGCGTGGCCGACCTCGAACCAGTGCCGGGTGCTGTCCTTGACCTTCGCCGAGTACCGCTCGCCGAGGCCGGCGCGGACCCGGCGGTCGAACGCGGCGACCCGCTCCGGCCGGGTGCCGCGCAGGGTGAGCAGTCGGGCGAAGAGCACGCTCTGCCAGTGCGAGATGGTGAAGATGCCGGAGTCCGGCTGCACCAGGCCCACCACGGCCAGCGTGGGGTGCCCGGCGCTGAACGCGTTCAGCCACAGCCGGGGCTTGCCGGAGCCGTCCTCGTCGCCGAGCACCCGGCCCTGCATGAACTCGAAGCGCGGCAGGTATCCGGTGGCGAAGACGACCAGCTCCGGGTCGATCCGGCGGCCGTCGGTCAGCTCGACCGAGCGGTCGTGGAACCGGGCCACGTCCGGCACCGGGGTGATCTCGCCGTGGCCGACGTAGTAGACGAGCTGGCTGTTGGCGATCGGGTGCGTCTCGTAGACCCGGTGGTCGGGCTTGGGCAGGCCGAACCGGGTCAGGTCGCCGACGGTCAGCCGCAGCGTCCAGTGGTAGAGCCACTGCCGCACCCGCAGCGGCACCCGCAGCGCCAGCAACGTGTCGTTGACCTGGTCGGCCGGGCGGCCGAGCACGTACTTCGGGGCGTACCAGTAGCCGCGCCGGGTGGAGTGCCAGCAGTGCGACGCCTGCTGGGCCGCCTCCACCGCGATGTCGCAGCCGGTGTTGCCGGCGCCGACCACCAGCACCCGCTTGCCCCGCAACTGTGCCGGGTCCTTGTAGGACGAGGCGTGCATGACCTCACCCCGGAACTGCTCCAGCCCTTCGTACCGGGGCAGCTTGGGCGACCAGTTGTGGCCGTTGGCCAGCACGACGGCGGCG
This sequence comes from Micromonospora ferruginea, assembly GCF_013694245.2. Lineage (NCBI taxonomy): Bacteria > Bacillati > Actinomycetota > Actinomycetes > Micromonosporales > Micromonosporaceae > Micromonospora > Micromonospora robiginosa. Next base: position 534,442 of record NZ_CP059322.2, on the reverse strand, counting down.
TACCGGGAGGTGCGCTCCGGGCCGTAGCCGCCGGTGCTGCGGGTGGTCACGTCCCACCGGTCTCCCTCGACCGGCTCGACCCGGACCACCTCGGTGCCGAACCAGACGTGCTGGCGCAGGTCGAAGTGGTCGGCGTAACGCTCGAAGTAGGACAGCAACTGGCCGTGGTGCGGGTAGTCCGGCCAGTCGTCCGGCATCGGGAAGTCCGGGAACTGGGTGAACGGGCGGGACGAGATGAGGTGGGTGCTGGCGTACACCGGGCTGCGGTCGTGCCGCCAGTTCCACGCCCCGCCGACGCCGGTCTCCCGCTCGTAGCAGTCCACGCCGAAGCCGGCCTCGCGGAGGTTCTTCACGGCGGCCAGCCCGCTGGCGCCGGCGCCGATGACGCAGACCGTGTCGCCCCGGTCGGAGACCGGCCGGTCGTCCCGGCGGGGGACGGCCGTGGGGTCCGGATCGGGGCGGTCGAGGTCGGTGGAGGAGGGCACCGGAACATCTCCTTTTGTGCGGCACGCACGCCGGTCGGTGCGAAATCCTGCCGAGAATGCCCGCCGTTGTCCAGCCGCCCCGGGCACCGCGCGGGTACCGGTACGGCCCGGCCCGGCAATCGGTCTGACGCACGGTCACCACGCAGGTCTCACCCAGCGTGAGGGTGAGGCAGCGGGCCGGTCGTTTCCCCTCCGCGCCTTTGCTCTGCAACCACGGACGCAGCACCGCCCTGAGCTGGGCCAGCCCGCGCGGCCCGACGGAGTGCGGGTCGCCGCCACGATCACGGAGGGTGACTGCTGCGGATATGGCTGCAGAGCAAAGGCTCCGGCGGGCGACGCCTCCCGCCCGCCGATACGTCACGCTCCGTCGCGGCCCTCGGCGTTGCCTCCGACTTCGCACGCGCACCACCCGCGACGCACCACCCGCATCGCACCGCCCGCGCCGCACGTCCGCAGGGCCCCGCCCGTGTCGCGCCCTCGCGTCGCACGCCCGCAAGGCACCGCCCGCGTCGCGCCGTCGCCGGCGGCCGGCACCGCCGCCCGCCCGGCCCCTGCGGGCCGTGGCGGGTGCGGTCAGCCGGCGGTCGGCAGCAGCAGGTCGACCAGGACCGGGAAGTGGTCGCTGGCGCGGCGGGTCCGCGGCGTGTCGACCACGTCGTAGTCGACCACGGTGATCCGCGGGTCGACGAAGAGCGCGTCGATGCGCCGCCGCGGGTCGGCGCAGGAGAACGTGTGGCGGTCGGCCCGGTCGGCGGCGACCGCGGTGTCGGTCAACCCGTCGGCCACGGTCCGCCAGGCCGGCCCGTCCGGCCCCTCGTTGAGGTCCGCGCCGGCCACCACCGGCAGCGGGGACGCGGCCAGGTCCCGCTTGAACGCCGCCGCCTGGGCGGGCCGCTCCGCCGGGTCGGTGGACAGGTGCGAGCCGGCCAGCAGGAAGTCCACGCCGCCCACCCGGCACCGCGCGTACGCGGCGCCGCGCAGGTGCCGACCCGGGGTCAGCGGGTAGCGCGCGCACCGGGTCTCGGTGACCCGCACCCGCAGGCTGGTCAGCAGCAGGTTGCCCAGCGAGGGCAGGCCGCCGGCGGCGACCACCAGCCCGAACGAGTCGGCCAGCGTGGCGCACTTCTGCCGCCACCGGAACCGGCGCGGCCCCTCCTGGACGATCACCACGTCCGGCGCGGCCTCCCGCACCACCTCGGCCAGCGCGGCCGTGTCGTCGCGCTGCGAGTGGACGTTGTAGGACAGCACCCGCAGCGGCACACCCGGGCCCACCACGTCAGATCCGCCGGGCCAGGTCGGCGGCGCCGATCACGCCGGCGGTGTTGCCCAGCTCGGCCGGGCGCACCTCGGCCACCGGCAGGCGGCTGCGCTGGGCGAGCGCGTCGGCGAACGACCGCCGGGTCGGGCCGAGCAGCAGGTCGCCGGCGTCGATCACGCCGCCGCCGACCACCAGCACCTGCGGGTCGAGGATCTGCGCCATGTCGGCGAGGCTGGTGCCGAGCCAGCGGCCGACCTGGGCGAACGCCTCGGTGGAGACCGGGTCGCCGCCCTTGGCCGCGGCGGTCACCATCGGGCCGGTGATCGCCTCGGCCTCGCCGTCGGCCAGCTCCAGCAACGCGGTCGCGCGGTGCGGCTCCTGCCGGGCCGCGGCCCGGGCGAAGCGGACCAGCGCGCTGCCGCTGGCGTACTGCTCGATGCAGCCGAGCCGGCCGCAGCCGCACTGGTGGCCGTCCGGCACGGTGAGCATGTGCCCCAGCTCGGCCGCGATGCCGTGGGCGCCGCGCACGAGTTCGCCGCCGAGCACGATGCCGCCGCCCACGCCGGTGCCGATGGTGAACATGACCATCGAGTCGTCGGCCTCACGGGCCGCGCCGTAGCGGAACTCCGCCCAGGCGGCCACGTTCCCGTCGTTCTCCACGATCACCGGCAGGCCGGTCGCGTTGCCGACGTACTCGCGCAGCGGTTCGTCCCGCCAGGCCAGGTTGGGGGCGAACAGCACGGTCGAGCGGGAGGCGTCGATCCAGCCGGCCGCGCCGATGCCGACCGCCTCGACGGTACGGCCGGCGGCCAGCTCGGTGACCACCTCGATGATGACGTCGCGGGTCTTGGCCACGTCGTCGGCGGGGGTGTCCCGTCGCGTCTGCACGAGTACCGCGCCGGTGTCGTCCACGACACCGCCGGCCACCTTCGTGCCACCGACGTCGACTCCGATGGTCAGCGTCACCGCTGCCACTCCCCTCTGCTGTGCTGCCCCGGGACCGGCCGAGAAGGCCGTGCGCTCCCGGGATGTCCGGTGGTCAGGCCCCGTCGCCTGGTGCGTCCGCGCCCGCCTCGCCGGGCGCCCGCGAGGCGGGCACCACCCGAGGACCGGCCGGCGGCCGGCTCGCCGCCGGCTCGTCCGGCCCGGCGGCTTCGGCGGGCGGCTGCGACGAGGCACCCGGATCGGATTCGTCCGCCCCCCGGGTGGCGGCGGACCAGACGTCCTGCTCGGGTGCCGGCTGAGAATCATGCCCGGTACGGGTCGCCTCGCGCCACACGTGGTCGGCGGACCCGGCGGGCGCGGCACCACCCGGGCCGGGCGACGCCGACGGGCCGGTCGGCTCGGCCGGCTCGCCCGGGGCCGGGGGCGCGAACGCCCGCAACATGCTGGCCACGCCGGCCGCGAGGTCACCGGCGCCGGTGGCGAGCCGCTCGGCGAATTCCGGACTCGGGTCGCGCAACGCGGCGATCCCCCGGCAGAGCGGACAGACGCAGCATTCCGGCGACCCGGTGGCGAAACCGGTACCGGCGTCGCCGGGGCTGTGACCGAGGACACCCGAGAGCATCCCACCGAGCGGGCCCCGGCCCGATCCGGCCGAGGCGGCGGCGAGCCGCGCGGTGGCCAGCAACGAGACGACGAGGCGCTCGGCCTCTTCCCGGGCCGAACCCGGATCGGTGGTGCCCATGGTTCGGCTCCTCAAGCGTGACGACCGGGACGGCGATCGGGATCAGTCTGCCGCACCGGGTGTTTCTACCCGGCGCTTGAGCTGCTTCAACGCCGCATCCATGATCATTTTCTCGGCCTTGCGGCGGAACATGCCGAGCATCGCCACCGACAGCTCCACCTCGAGCGTGTAGGTCACCATGGTCGTCCCGTCCGGGTTGCCGACCAGGTCGTACGACCCGCGCTGGGACCGCTGCATCCGCGACGGCGCGACCAGGTGCCACTCGATCCGGGAGATGTCCTCGGCGTACTCGTAGGCCAGCACGTAGTCGTCGGCCATCACGCCCGCGTCGAGCGTGAACCGGACCTGGCTGGCGTAGCCGTCCTCGTATTCCTCGACCACCTCGGCCGCGCGCACCGCCTCGGTCCACTCCGGGTAGCGGGGGAAGTCGCAGATGACCGCCGCCACCCGGTCCGGTGACGCGCCGATGATGATCGACTGGGTGGAGGAGTCCGCCATGGGGGGAGGCTACCCGGCCGCCCGGCCAGGCGGGCGGGTAGGTTTCGACTCAGCCGACCAGGCCGGCCCCCGCCGGTGCGAGCACGAGGGAGTTCAGGTGCGCGAGTTCTCCGTTCCGCCGATCGTCACCGTCGGCGACGCGGCCAACCTGACCGACCCGGTCTGGGAAAACGCCGAGGTCGCCCCGGACACGGTGCAGTTCGTCCGGGCCACCGGCGCCGCCGGGGCGACGTCCCGGGTCGAGGTGACCTGCCGGCAGTTCCGCGACGAGGTGGTCGCGGTGGCCCGGGGCCTGGTCGCGGCCGGGGTCTCCCCCGGTGACCGGGTGGCCCTGATGAGCCGCACCCGCTACGAGTGGACCCTCTTCGACTACGCGATCTGGGCGGCCGGCGCGGTCACCGTGCCGATCTACGAGACCTCCAGCGCCGAGCAGGCCGCCTGGATCCTGGGCGACTCCGGCGCGGTGGCCGTGGTGGTGGAGAGCACCGCCCACGCGACCCTGGTCGCCGGCGTCCGGGACCGGCTGCCCGAGCTGCGCGAGGTGTGGCAGATCGAACTGGACGCGGTGGCCGACCTGGTCGCCGCCGGCGCGTCGGTGGACCCGGCCGAGGTCGAGGTCCGCCGCTCCACGCTCAAGGCCGACGACGTCGCCACGATCATCTACACCAGCGGCACCACCGGCCGGCCCAAGGGCTGCGTGCTGACCCACCGCAACATCTACGCCGACATCGCCAACGCGGTGCCGGTGCTGCCGAACCTGTTCCGCGAGGGCGCCTCCACCCTGCTCTTCCTCCCGCTGGCGCACGCGTTCGCCCGGCTCATCCAGGTCGGCGTGGTGCAGGCCCGGGCCACCATGGCGCACTGCGCGGACACCAGCAACCTGGTCGGCGAGCTGCAGGACGTCAAGCCGACGTTCGTGCTCTCCGTACCCCGGGTCTTCGAGAAGGTCTACAACGGCGCCCGGCAGAAGGCCGAGGCCGACGGCAAGGGCAAGATCTTCGACCGGGCGGAGAAGGTCGCCATCGCCTGGAGCGAGGCCCAGGAGACCCCGGGCGGCCCGGGCCTGGCGCTGCGCGCCCAGCACGCCCTCTTCGACAAGCTGGTCTACGGCAAGCTGCGCGCGGCGATGGGCGGCCGGTGCCGCGACGCCATCTCCGGCGGCGCGCCGCTCGGCGCCCGGCTCGGGCACTTCTTCCGCGGTGTCGGGGTGACCATCTGCGAGGGGTACGGCCTCACCGAGACCGCGCCGGCCGCCGCCGCCAACCTGCCCACCGGCACCCGGATCGGCACGGTCGGCCGCCCGCTGCCCGGCGTGACCGTCCGGATCGACGACGACGGCGAGATCCTGATCTCCGGGCAGATCGTCTTCCAGGGCTACTGGCACAACGAGGCGGCCACCGCCGAGGCGCTCACCAGCGACGGCTGGTTCCGCACCGGCGACCTGGGCCAGCTCGACGAGGACGGCTACCTCAGCATCACCGGCCGGAAGAAGGAGATCATCGTGACCGCCGGCGGCAAGAACGTCGCCCCGGCGGTGCTGGAGGACCAGGTCCGGGCGCACCCGCTGGTCAGCCAGTGCGTCGTCGTCGGTGACCGGCAGCCGTTCATCGCGGCGCTGGTCACCCTGGACGAGGAGGCGCTCCCGAAGTGGCTGGCCGGGCAGGGCCGCCCGGAGACCACGAGCGTGGCCGAGCTGCGCGACGACGAGGCGCTGCGGGCCGAGGTGCAGGCCGCGGTCGACCAGGCCAACCAGTCCGTGTCCAAGGCCGAGGCGATCAAGGTGTTCCGGATCCTGCCGCAGGACTTCACCGAGGCGACCGGCGAGCTGACCCCGTCGCTGAAGGTCAAGCGACAGGTCGTGCACAAGTCGTACGCCACGGAGATCGCGGAGATCTACCGGCGCTGACTACCATCCGTCAGGTGCCCGCCTCCACATCCGGACCGCCGCCGACGCAGCTCCTCGCGGTCGGCGCCCGCGCGGTCGTCCTCGCGCTGGTCGCCGCCCTGACCCTGTTCGCCACCCGCGATCCCGCCCAGCTCTGGTGGATCCTGCTGCTCGGCCTCGCCGGGCTGCCCGCCGTGCTCGCCCCGCAGCACCGGCTGCTCGCCCCGATCAGCCGGTTCGCCGAGGTGGTGGTGCTCGGGCTGGCGGCCAGTCAGGTCGCCGCCGACACCCAGCTCACCGGCGTCACCGACGGGCTGGGCGCCTCCGCGGTGCTGCCGTACCTCGCCGTGCCGGTCACCGTGACCGCGCTGCGCCGCCGGTTCCGCGAGGGCGCCGCGCTGCTCGCGGTGGCGGCGGCGACGCTGGTGGCCAGCGCCGCGTTCACCGAGGTCGGCGGCGAGCCGCAGCTCGGCCAGGTCGGCTACCTGGCGGTCTGCGCCCAGTGGCTGATCCTGGCCGGCCTCGGCCTCTACACCGCCGGCACGCTCCAGCGGGTGATGCGGGTCCGCGGCGAGGGCAAACCCCAGCCGTACGCCGAGGCCACCCGGCTGCTGACCCAGCTCCGGACGGTCGCCCGCCAGCTTCCCGGCGCCACCCTGGACCCGGGCGGCATCTCCGAGCACCTGCTGGAGGAGCTGCGGGTGGTCGCGAAGACCGACCGGGGCGCGGTGCTCTCCGCCAGCGGCGGGGGCCGGCTGGTGGTGCTCGCCCAGATCGGCGCGGACCGGGTCGACTGGGAGACCACGCTCGACGCCGACTCGGCCATCGCCGACGCCTGGGCCAGCCAGCAGCCGACCGTCTCGGCCCGCTCGCAGGCCCGGTCCCGGCACTCCGGCGACGTGTCCGCGCTGATCGTGCCGCTGGTCGCCGGCGTACGCACGGTCGGCCTGGTGGTGATCGAGGCGGACACCGGCGCCGCGTACCCGCCGCCGGTGGTGTCCCGGGTGACCGCGCTGACCGGCCCGGCGGCGCTGCGGCTGGAGGCGGCGCTGCTCTTCGACGAGGTGCGCTCGCTGGCCACCAACGAGGAGCGGCAGCGGCTGGCCCGGGAGATCCACGACGGGGTGGCCCAGGAGCTGGTCATGGTCGGCTACGGCATCGACAACGCGCTGGCGTACGTCGACGAGGACCCGAAGGAGACCGCCGAGGCGCTGCGTACGCTGCGCCAGGAGGTCACCCGGGTGATCACCGAGCTGCGGCTCAGCCTGTTCGAGCTGCGCAGCGAGGTGGACCGGCACGGCGGCCTGGCCGCCGCCATCGCCGAGTACGCCCGCACCGTCGGCGCCTCCGGCGGGCTGCGGGTGAACCTGTCGCTTGACGAGTCCACCGCCCGGCTGCCGGCCGCCACCGAGGCCGAGTTGCTGCGCATCGCCCAGGAGGCGGTGACCAACGCGCGCAAGCACGCCGGCGCGTCGAACCTCTGGGTCACGTGCGAGGTGGATCCCCCGTACGCCCGGATCGAAGTGTCGGATGACGGTCACGGCATCGGTGACCAGCGCCCCGAGGGGCACTATGGTCTTGCGATCATGGCGGAGAGGGCGGAACGTATCCGAGGCCGGTTGGAGATCAGGCCGCGGCAACCCAGCGGCACAACCGTGGCGGTGGTACTCGGCTCGTCGCCCCGGCGCGATAAGGTGCGCGGCAGCGCCGCAGCAGCAGAAGGGGAGTAACCCGAGGATGACCACCAGCCCGACACCGGCCACCCGGACCAAGGTTCTCCTTGTGGACGACCACGACCTGATCCGCAAGGGTCTGCGACACGCCTTCGAGCGGGACCGCCAGTTCGAGGTGGTGGGCGAGGCCGCCACCGCCGCGGAGGGTGTGCGCCAGGCCGGTGCGCTCCAGCCCGACGTGGTGATCATGGACCTGCGACTGCCCGACGGCAGCGGCCTCGAGGCCACCCGCGCGCTGCGCAAGTCCAGCGCCTCGATGGGCATCGTCGTGCTGACCATGTACGCCGGCGACGACCAGCTCTTCGGCGCGCTGGAGGCGGGCGCGAGCGCGTTCGTGCCGAAGACCGCCCCGGCCGACGAGGTGGTGGCCGCCGCCCGGCACGCCGCCTCCTCCCCCAGCGCGTTCACCGCGGCCGACCTGGCCGAGGCGATGAAGCGCCGGCTGGCGCCGTCCGGCCCGCAGCTCAGCCCCCGTGAGGGTCAGGTGCTGCGGCTGCTCGCCGACGGGATGAGCGTGGCCGGCATCGCCAAGCAGCTCTTCGTCAGCGAGTCCACCGCCAAGACCCACATCTCCAAGCTCTACGAGAAGCTGGGCGCGGCCAACCGGGCCCAGGCGCTGATGACCGCGCTGCGGCTGGGGCTGCTGGAGGCCCCCGACGCGCCGAAGTTCTGACGTCCACCGCCGGAGAGGCCCGAGTCCGTACGCCGGACACGGGCCTCTCCGGCATTTCGGGCCGACGGTGACCGCGCACGGTGAGCGACCGGACGCGCAGCGACGGCGGTCTTTGCACCGCGACGACGGGCGGGCAGAATACCCGGGTGATCCGCGCGGCGGTGAGGCCGCGAGTCGCCGACACCCAAGGGGCAGGGACATGCAGCGGCCGGACTGGGCACCCGAGACGATCGACATCGAGCGCCCGAGCGTCGCCCGCATGTACGACTACTACCTGGGCGGGTCGCACAACTTCGCGGCCGACCGGGCCGCCGCCCGGGCGATGGTGGAGGCGGTGCCGGAGGCCCCGCTGATGGCGCAGGCCAACCGCGCCTTCCTCCGCCGGGCGGTGCACTACCTGGCCGAGGCCGGGGTGCGTCAGTTCCTGGACATCGGCTCCGGCATCCCCACCGTGGGCAACGTGCACGAGATCGCCCAGCGGATCGACCCGGAGTCGCGGGTGGTCTACGTCGACGTGGACCCGGTGGCCGTGGCGCACAGCCAGGAGATCCTGGCCGGCAACGAGCGGGCCGTGGTGCTCCAGGAGGACCTGCGCCACCCGGAGGCGATCCTCGGCCATCCGGACGTCACCCGGCTGCTCGACTTCTCCCAGCCGGTCGCGGTGATGATCGTGGCGGTGCTGCACTTCGTCCCGGACTCCGACCACCCGGAGGAGATCCTGCGGCGGCTGCGCGCCGCGCTGGCCCCCGGCAGCCACCTGGTGCTCTCCCAGGCCAGCGACGACGGCCGGGACGGCACCGGCGAGCGGGCCGAGGCGGAACGGGTCTACCGGCGCACCGACAGCCAACTGTTCATCCGCGGCCGGGCCGAGCTGACCGCGCTCTTCGCCGGCTTCGAGCTGGTCGACCCGGGCGTGGTGTGGGTGCCGCAGTGGCGACCGGACGCACCGGACCAGGCGGAGCACGCCGAACGGGCGGTGTTCATGGGCGGGGTCGGGCGGCTCGGTGCCTGACGACGTGGCCGCGCCGGCAGGCCGCCGTCCCGGTGTCTTCGCCCGGGCGTGGGCCAAGGCGGTGTCCGGGACCAGCTACCTGCCGATGACCCAGACGCAGCTCGAGGAGATGCTGCAACGGCTCACCGACCGGCTGGCGCAGGCGATGCGGGCCGACCCGTTCGACCTGCGGATCGGGCAGCAGGTGGGCGCGGAGCTGGTGCAGTCGCACATCGCCTCGGCCGAGGGGCTGGGCCGTACCGTCGAGGTGATCCAGCTCCGGCTGGTCCGCGACCTCGACCTGGTCGTCGACGACATCGACGACCGGATGGCCCGGCTGCTGGCCACCGTCGCCACCGGCTACGCGCGGGCGCTGCGCGACCGCACGCTGGACGAGCAGGAGTCCATCCGCCGGGCCGCCATGATGGCCCGGGCGCAGGCGGAACGGGCGCTGCGCGACAGCGAGGCCCGGTTCCGGCACCAGGCCACCCACGACCCGCTGACCGACCTGCCGAACCGCACCCTGTTCACCGAGCGGCTGACCGCCGCGATCGCCACGCCCGGCCGGGGCGCCGACCGGGTCGGGGTCTGCTTCCTCGACCTGGACCGGTTCAAGGTGGTCAACGACTCCCTCGGCCACCAGGTCGGCGACTCGCTGCTGGTGACGGTGGCGCAGCGGCTGCGCGGGGCGCTCGGCGAGCACCTGGTGGCCCGCCTCGGCGGCGACGAGTTCGTGATCCTGGTCGAGCGCACCGGCGGCACCGACGACGCGGTCAAGGTCGCCGAGGCGGCGCTGGACGCGGTGCGCGAGCCGGCGCTGGTGGACGGGCACGAGCTGACCGTCTCGGCGAGCATCGGCATCGTGGAGCGGCCGGTGTCGGGCACCTCGCCGATGGAGCTGATGCGCGCGGCGGACAGCACGCTGCACTGGGCCAAGGCCGCCGGCGGGGCCCGCTGGTCGCTGTTCGACGCCGACCGCAACCGCCGGGAGCTGACCCGGTACGCGCTCTCCGCGGCGATCCCGGCGGCGCTGGACCGGGGCGAGTTCTACCTCGACTACCAGCCGCTGACGTCGTTGCGCGACGGCCGGGTGCTCGGCATGGAGGCGCTGGTGCGCTGGCGGCACCCGGAGCTGGGGGTGCTCCGGCCGGACAGCTTCATCCCGCTGGCGGAGGAGACCGGCCTGATCGTCCGGCTCGGCAGTTGGGTGCTGGCCGAGGCGTGCCGCGAGGCGGGCACCTGGTCGGCTGCGGGCGAGGCGCCCCCGTTCGTCAGCGTCAACCTGGCCGTGCGCCAACTGCACCGCGCTGACCTGGTGACCGAGGTGCGCGGCGTGCTCGGGCGCACCGGCCTGCCCCCGGAGCGGCTGCAACTGGAGATCACCGAAAGCACCATGATGAGCACCGTGGTGGAGCCGGTCCGCGCCCTGCGGGTGCTGGGCGACCTCGGCGTGCGGGTGGCCATCGACGACTTCGGCACCGGCTACTGCAACCTGGCCTACCTGCGGGACCTGCCGGTCAACGAGATGAAGGTGGCCGGCGAGTTCGTGACCGGGCTGCGCGCGCCGGCCGGGGACCCGGGCGGTCGCACCGACGAGCGGATCCTCGCCTCGCTGGTGTCGCTGGCGCACGCGCTCGACCTGACGGTCACCGCCGAGGGGGTGGAGACGGCCCACCAGGCGGAGCGGCTGCGCGCCATCGGGTGCGACGCCGGGCAGGGCTGGCACTTCGGCCGTCCCGGCCCGGCCCGGCAGCACCTCACCCACGCGCCTGCGGCGTAAGGCGGGGCCCCTTCTTAACGCCTTCGGTAGAGGCGGGGCCCCTTCTTAACGCCTGCGGGCGCGCGCGAGGGCACGGCGCCGCCGCACCGGGCGCGGGTGGGGTCAGCTCGGGAAGCGGCGGGTGTCCGCCCCGTCCAGGTAGGCCAGCACGGCCAGCACCCGCCGGTTGTCGTCGCCGGACGGCGGCATCCGCAGCTTGCTGAAGATGTTGTTGATGTGCTTGTCGACGGCCTTCTCGGTGACGAACAGCCGGGCCGCCACCGCCGCGTTCGACCGGCCCTCGGCCATCAGGCCGAGCACCTCGCGCTCCCGCGCGGTCAGCTCGGCCAGCGGCCCGGCCCCGTCGCGGCGGGCCAGCAACTGGGCCACCACCTCCGGGTCCATCACGGTGCCGCCGGCGGCGACCCGGCGGACCGCGTCGACGAACTGGTCCACGTGGGACACCCGGTCCTTGAGCAGGTAGCCGACGCCGCCGCGCCGGTCGGCGAGCAACTCCCGGGCGTAGAGCTGCTCGACGTGCTGGGAGAGCACGAGCACCGGCAACCCGGGCAGCTCGGCGCGGGCCCGCACGGCCGCCTGCAACCCCTCGTCGGTGAACGTGGGCGGCAGCCGTACGTCGATCACCGCGACGTCCGGCCGGTGCGCGGTCAGCGCGGGCAGCACGGACGGTCCGTTGTCGACGGCCGCCACCACCTGGCAGCCGAACGCCTCGAGGATCCGGGTCAGCCCGTCCCGGAGGAGGGCGAGATCCTCGGCGATGACAACGCGCACGGCAGCTCCATGCTGATCACGGTGGGCCCACCGGTCGGACTGGTCACCGTCATCGTCCCATCGAACGCGGCCAGCCGACGTCCCGTCCCGGCCAGCCCGCCGCCGGCCGGCGACGACGCCCCGCCCCGGCCGTCGTCGCCGACCACGGCGGTGAGCCGCCCGGCGGCGTGCCCCAGCTCCACCCACGCCCGGGTGGCCCCGCTGTGCTTGCCGACGTTGGCCAGCGCCTCGGCGACCGCGAAGTAGACGGCCGACTCGACCGGGGCCGCCGGCCGGCCCGGCAGGTCGACGGTGACGTCCACCGGCAGCGGCACGGCCAGCGCCAGCGCCCGTACCGCGCCGGGCAGGCCGCGCTCGGCGAGCACCGGCGGGTGGATGCCGCGGACCAGCCCGCGCAGCTCGGCCAGGGCCTGACCGCTGGTCTCCCGGGCCTCGGCGAGCAGCCGGCGGACCGCCTCCGGGTCGTCGCGGACCAGTTGCTCGGCCAGCCCGATGCTCATGCTCAACGCGACCAGCCGGGCCTGCGCGCCGTCGTGCAGGTCCCGCTCGATCCGGCGCAGCTCGGCGGCCTGCGCGTCCACCGCCTCGGCCCGGGTGACGGTGAGCTGACGGACCCGCAGCGCCAGCTCGGTCCCGCGGGTCGGGCGCAGGAAGAACCCGGCGAACCTCACGTGCAGCCGGACCGGCCAGCGCCCGGCCGCCACCCCGACGGCCAGCAGCAGCGCGCCGAGCGGGAAACAGAGCACGGCCTGGAACGTGTCGTGGATCGGCCAGAACGGACCGTAGCCGTAGTCGACGCCGGCGGTGTGCAGCACCAGCGGCAGCCCGATCAGCCCCTCCAGCCCGTACATCGGGAGGGCGAGCGGGGCCAGGCACACCGCGCCGGTGACCGCGCCGGGCAGCAGCCAGGCCAGGTCCCGCCAGGTCGCCGGGTCGCCCACCACCCAGCGGAACCGCCGCCAGGTGCCGAACGGGGCACCGGCCGGCGCGGGCAGGTACGGCGTGGCCATCTCCACGCCGCTCCACCGGGCCAGCCGGCGGTGCAGCCCGGCGCACCCCCGCACCGCGGCGGTGACCACCGGGAAGAGGGCGATCCCGATGCCGAACGCCGGGATCAGCAGCAACGCGACCACCGACAGCACGACCAGCGCCACGTGGGTGGTCAGCGACAGCAACGCGGTCAGCAGCCCCTGGGCGGCGGTCACCGCGGCGGGCCGCAGCCAGGTCCGAAGCAGTACGCGCACCGATGCGTCCACGTACCTCATTCTCCGGCACGGCCGCCCACGCCTCGATGGTGCTGGCACCACCCGCGGCGGCGGCCGGTCAGCCGGCGAGCAGCGCGGCCATCCGCTCGGCCTGGGTCTCCCAGCGCCACTCCCGCTCGACCCAGGCGCGGCCGGCGGCGCCGAGCCGGCGGGCCAGGTCCCGGTCGGCGAGCAGGGTGGCCACCCGGTCGGCGAGCTGGGCGACGTCCCGGCCGCGGACCACGTATCCGGTCTCGCCCTCGCGGACCGCGTCCGGTGCGCCGCCGGAGTCGCCGGCCACCACCGGCAGGCCGGTCGCGCTCGCCTCCAGGTAGACGATGCCGAGCCCCTCCACGTCCAGGCCACGGTTGCGGGTGCGGCAGGGCATCGCGTAGACGTCGCCGGCCGCGTAGTGCGCGGGCAGCTCGGCCGAGGGCACCGAGCCGGTGAAGACCACGTCCCGCTCCACCCCGACCTGCCGGGCCAGCTTCTCCAGCGTGGCCCGGTAGGGCCCGCCGCCGACCACCAGCAGCGCCGCGTCCGGCACCCGGCGGCGGATCTCCGGCAGCGCCCGGATCAACGTGTCCTGCCCCTTGCGGGGCACCAGCCGCGACACGCACACCACCACCGGCCGGTCGGCGAGCCCGAGCCGCAGCCGGACCCGCTCGCCGTCGACGTCGGGGTGGTAGGTGTCCACGTCCACGCCGGGGGCGAGCCGGCGCAGCTCGGTCAGCCCGTCCAGCGCCCGGGCCAGCCGGACCCGGGTGTATTCGCCGAGGTAGGTGGTGACGTCCACGCCCCGGCCGATCCGGCGCAGCGCGGCGCGGGCGCCGGGCAGCGCCGCCCAGCCGACCTCGTGCCCGTGGGTCAGCGCCACCGCGCGGCGGATCCCGGTCCGCCGGCGCAGCCCGGACGCGAGCAGCCCGAGCGGGGCCGCCGCGCCGAACCACACCGTGTCGCAGTCGTACGCGCGGGCCAGCCGGACCGCCCGGCGGGCCACCAGCGGGGTGGGCAGCAGCACCCGGGTGCGTTCCCGGACCACCTCGAACGGCTGGTCGGCGTCGAACTTCTCCGCTCCCCGCCAGCTCGACGCGTAGACCACCACCGAGCCGGGTGGCTGGCGGACCGCGAGGTTGTGCACGAAGGACTGGATGCCACCGGGGCGGGGCGGGAAGTCGTTGGTGATCAGCAAGGTGCGGCTCATCGGCCGGACTCCCTGGCGTAGGCGCGGGCGGCGGCCATCCGCTCCACGGTGGACGGGTGGGACGCCGACCACAGGTATTCCCAGCGCGGCGGGTCGGGATCGGCCAGGTTCACCCCGGCCAGCCGGCGCTGCATCGCCTCGAAGGTCGCCGGGTCTCCGGTGAGCGCCAGCGCGTGCGCGTCGGCCCGGGCCTCCACCCGGCGGGAGACCAGCGCCTGCACCGGGGTGGCGACCAGGCCGGCGACCGTGACTAGCGCGATCAGCAGCGGGAACGCCCGCGGTTGGGCGATCGAGTCGACGCCGGCCAGCCGCAGCAGCGGCGCCCAGGAGCCGACCAGGTAGAGGGCCACCACCGCGAGGGCGGCGCCGAGCGCGCCGATCAGCGTGCCGGTCCACACGTCGCGGTCCTTGGCGTGGCCCAGCTCGTGCGCGACCACGCTGGTCACCTCGGCCGGCTCGGCCTCGCGCAGCAGGGTGTCGTAGACCACCACCCGCCGGGTCGGCCCGAGCCCGGAGACGTAGGCGTTCACCGCCCGGGTCCGCCGGGACGCGTCGGCGACCAGCACGTCGCGGACCGGGACGCCGTCGCGGGCGGCCATGGTGGTCAGCTCGGTGCGCAGCGGGCCGGGCTCCATCGGGGTGAACCTGTTGAACACCGGCTCGACCAGCACCGGCAGCACGAACGACAGCACCACCACGAGCACCGCGGCGCCGGCCGCGCCGAACGCCCACCACCAGCGGGGGGCGAGCCGGACCACCGCGTAGAAGCCGAGCAGGACCAGCGCGCCGATGACCGCGCTCACCGCGTACGACTTGAGCAGGTCGACCACCCAGCCGCCCCAGCTCTGGGTGCTCAGTCCGTAGCGCACGAGCACGGTGCGCCGCCAGGCCGAGAAGGGCAGCGTGAGCAGGTCGGCGAGGAACATGACACCCAGCCCGCCGAGCACGGCCTGGGCGATCCAGTGCCCGCCGAACGGCCGGCCGGCCAGCTCGACCAGGCGCCCGCCCAGCGGGGTGAGCCCGAGCAGCAGCGCCACCACCAGCCCGAGCGCGAGCGCCGACCAGCCGGCCGGGCGCAACGCGTCGTGGAAGGCCCGGCCGCGGGCCACCTGATCGACCGGGAGCGCCCGCAGCGCGGCGAGCTGGTCGGCGCGGGGCGCCGGCGGGCGGCCCCACGGCACCAGCAACGCCACGGCCACGACCAGCGCCACCGCCAGCGCGGCCAGGGTCAGCAGCGCCCAGGCGCGCGGGCTCACCGCCGCACCCCGCCGTCGCGACCCGTCCGCGTCATGCCACTCTCCTCCGCCGTGACCGCCCATCCTATGGCCCGGCGCGGGCGGACGGCCCCGCTGCCCGGACGGAGTCACCGGCCGCCGGTCCGGCCCCGGCGGCGGTCGGGGTGGGCCGGCCGTCCGGCTCGGGTCAGGCGACCCGGCGGCGGCCGCCGGCGCGGCGGGGTGCCGGCGCGGACGCGGGCGCGGACGCCGGTGGCAGCACCTCCACGTCGAAGCCGGCCCGGGCGAACACCTCGATCGCCCGGTGCTCGGCCGGGCCCAGGTCGGCCGCCGGCGAGTCGGGGTCGAGCAGCGCGGTCACCAGGCACCCGGAGCAGCCGGCGCCGCGGATGCCGCAGCCGTCGCAGTCGATGAGCATGAACGCCTCCTGACGCGGTCGCCGGTGGCGGTCGGGGAAGGGACCACCACCGTCGGTCACCACGAGGTTATGCGTCGGGTACGACAGAACCGGACAACGAGGCAGCACCCACCCCGAAAACGATCATCACGCCACAGGCGGGTCAGGAACGGGCGAGGCGGCGCAGCAGCGAGTCGGCCCCGAGCGGGTACGCGCCGTGCCGGCGCACCCCGTCCGCGACCTCGCGGTCCGAGGAGACCACCACCACCGGCCGACCGGCCGGCTCGGCGCGGACCAGCCGCCGGATCAGCTCGTCGGCGGTCTCGCCCTTGCGGGAGAAGAGGACCCGCACGCCGCGCGGCGCGGGCGGCAGCCCGTGGATCCGCTCGGCGCCGTCGAAGACCACGGTGACCTCGTCGCCGGTCTGCGCGGCGATCCCGCCCAACCCGGTGATCAACCGCTTGCGCTGCTGCTCCAGCGACATCTCGCCGAAGCCGCGCTTGGTGACGTTGTAGCCGTCCACCACCAGGTGCGCCCGGGGCAGGGCGAGGAGCTGGTCGAGCCGGGCCGGGTCGTCGGTGTCGCGGGCGCGCGTCGCCGCGCCGGCCGGGGCCGCGCCCGGCTGGTCGGCGAACGCGTCGGCGACGAAGTCCGCCGGCAGCGCGTCCACCGGGTCGAGGGCCAGCTCCCGGCGCAGCCCGACGGCCGCCTGGCCGATCGTCTCCAGCAGCAGCCACAGCCGGGCGTCGTCGACCGAGCGGGCCTCCTTGGCGCTGGCCCGGGCCACCCCGGCGGCGGCCTCCGCCTCGGCCAGCCGGGCCCGGGCGCGGCGCAGCTCGGCGTCCGCGTCGGCCGCCGCGCGGGCCGCCCGGCCCCGTTCGGTGGCCAGCAGTTCGGTGGCCTTGCGCTCGCGGGCCTGGGTCTCCCGCAGGGTACGGGCCAACTGGCGGGCCTCCTCGCGAAGCTGCCCCAGCTCCTCCCGGACCCGGGCCAGCTCGTCGCGGAGCTTCTCGGCCTCGACCCGGGCCACCGCCCGGTCGTGCTCGGCGCGGGTGGCCCGCTGCTCGGCCTCGCGGACCAGCTCGGCGACGACCGCACTGTCCGCCTCGGCGCGCACCGCCTCGCCGCTGGCCTCGATCAGCTCCCGCCAGCCCCGGGGCCGGGCCAGGTAGGCCAGGGCGGCCACCTCGACCGGGTCGGCGGCGGCCGGCGCGGTGCCCTCCACCACCGCCGCGCCGAGGTCGCCGGCGTCGGCCAGCACCCGGGCGGTGACCCGCTGCCGGAACAGCGGGTCGGCGGTGAGCTGGGCGGCGATCACCGGAGCGCCGAGCCGGGCCCGGCGGTTGGGGGCGAACTTGGCGACCCGGCGCAGCGGCACCGGCACCTCGTCGCCGGGCAGTCCGGGCAGCACCGCGGCGGTCAGCGCGACGATCCGCTGCCGGACCGGCTCGGGCAGCGTGGGCTCGGGCTCGACGGTCGAGGCGTCCTCGCCGGACTCCGGCGCGCCGACCACCGGCTCCTCCGCGGAGGAGTGGTCGTCGTGCGGCTCGGCGAGGGGCATGTGGCCAGTCTCCCACCCCGAACGGGCCCACCACCCGGTGAGTGAGCCGATCTCTCATCGTACCCCCGTGGTAACGGCGGGACCGGAGTGACGGGAGTGGCGGACCGTGCCGTTACCGTCCCGCGGGTGACGGGAACGGAGTACGTCCAGGAGGCCCTGGCCGGTCTGGACCGGCCGGCGGGCGGCGGCGTCGACCCCGCGCTGCCGCTCTACGCGACCACGTTCGTGGTGGTCGACCTGGAGACCACCGGCGGCGCGCCGGACGGCGGCGGGATCACCGAGATCGGCGCGGTCAAGGTCCGGGGCGGCGAGGAGCTGGGCGTGCTCGCCACGCTGGTCAACCCGGGCGTGCCGATCCCGCCGTTCATCACCGTGCTGACCGGCATCACCCAGGCCATGCTGCTGCCCGCCCCGCCGATCGAGCAGGTGCTGCCGAGCTTCCTGGAGTTCCTCACCGACGCCGTGCTGGTCGCCCACAACGCCCCCTACGACGTGGGCTTCCTCAAGGCCGCCTGCGCCCGGCACGGCTACCCCTGGCCCAACCCCCGGGTGCTGGACACCGCCGCGCTGGCCCGGCGGGTGCTCACCCGCGACGAGGTGCCCAACCGGAAGCTGGGCACGCTGGCGGCCTACTTCCGCACCGCCACCCAACCCAACCACCGGGCGCTGGACGACGCCAAGGCCACGGTTGACGTGCTGCACGGGCTGATCGGCCGCCTCGGCGGGCACCGGGTCGACACCGTGGGCGAGGCGATCGAGTTCGCCCGCGCGGTCACCCCGACCCAGCGCCGCAAGCGGCACCTCGCCGACGGGCTGCCGAAGGTCCCGGGCGTCTACATCTTCCGGGCCGCCGACGACCGGCCGCTCTACGTCGGCACCTCCGGCGACATCGCCACCCGGGTGCGCAGCTACTTCACCGCGGCGGAGAAGCGGGCCCGGATCTCCGAGATGCTGGCCGCCGCCGAGCGGGTGGAGGCGGTCGAGTGCGCCCACTCGCTGGAGGCCGAGGTCCGCGAGCTGCGGCTGATCGCGGCGCACGCCCCGCCGTACAACCGGCGGTCGAAATACCCGGAGCGCCAGGTCTGGCTCAAGCTCACCGACGAGGCGTACCCCCGGTTGTCGGTCGTGCGCGGCCTCGGGCCCGCCGACACCGCCTACCTCGGCCCGTTCCGGTCCAAGCAGGCCGCCGAGCTGGCCGCCGCCGGCTTCCACGACGCGGTGCCGCTGCGGCAGTGCACCCACCGGCTCTCCCGGCGCACCACCACGCCGGCCTGCGCGCTGGCCGAGCTGGGTCGCTGCCCGGCGCCCTGCGAGCACCTGATCACCCCGGAGGAGTACGAACGTCGCGCCGCCACGCCGTTCCGCACCGCCACCCGCGACGATCCGGCGGTGGTGGTCGACGCCCTGCTCGCCCGGATCGAGGTGCTCTCCGCGGCCCACCGCTACGAGGAGGCGGCGGTGGTCCGGGGGCGGCTGGCGGCGGTGCTGCGCGCGGCGGTCCGGATGCAGCGGCTGACCGCGCTCACCGGCATCGCCGAGCTGGCGGCCGCCCGGCCGGCCGCCCGGGGCGGCTGGGAGTTGGCCCTGGTCCGGCACGGCCGGCTGGCCGGGGCCGGGGTGTCCCCGCCGGGCGTCCACCCTCGACCGACCATCGCGGCGATCCGGGCCACCGCCGAGACGGTGCTGCCCGGGCACGGTCCGGTGCCGGCCGCCACCGCCGAGGAGACCGAGCGGATCCTGTCCTGGTTGGAGCGCGACGAGACCCGGTTGGTCGAGACGACCGCCGGTTGGGCGTCCCCGGTGGGCGGCGCGGGGCGCTTCCGTGACCTGCTGGCCAAGGCCGAGAACGGCGGATCCCACCATTTCTCGACCGAACGCTCATGACCAAGTGTCCGATCGGACTACGTCGACTCCCTTAGGCTGTTGAAGGAGTGCAGTCCTGCCCGATTCGCGGGCCTGCTCCCGGTCGCCGGTCCCCGGCGGCCGAGGGCCGGGGTGAGGAGGTGTCCCAGGTGGACGTCGACGCCGGACACGGCGCCGCCCTGGGCGGCTCCCTTCCGACCCAGGGGGAGCTGCCGCTCACCCGCCGGCTGCGCTCGCTGCTCGCCTGGCCCACCGCCGACGGCGACCCGGTCACCGCGCTGGTCCGCGCGCACCGTGGCATCCATCCCAGCGCCGACGCGTCGGTGCTGCGCCGGGCCTACACGATCGCCGAGAACATGCACCGGGGTCAGTTCCGCAAGAGCGGCGAGCCCTACATCACCCACCCGTTCGCGGTCGCGCAGATCTGCGCCGACCTCGGCATGGACACCATCACGCTGGTGGCCGCGCTGCTGCACGACACGGTGGAGGACACCCGCTACACGCTCCAGGCGCTCCAGGAGGACTTCGGCCGCGAGGTGGCCCACCTGGTCGACGGGGTGACCAAGTTCGACAAGGCGTTCTACGGCAAGGCCGCCGAGGCGGAGACCGTCCGGAAGATGATCGTGGCCGCCGGCAAGGACGTCCGGGTGCTGGTCATCAAGCTGGCCGACCGGCTGCACAACATGCGCACGCTCGGCGTCCGCTCCGCCGCCTCGCGGGAACGGATCGCCCGCAAGACGCTTGAGGTGCTGGTCCCGCTCTGCGACCGGCTCGGCATCCAGACCCTCAAACGCGAGCTGGACGACGTGGTGCTGCTGCACCTGCAACCCGACGAGCACGCGCGCATCGCCCGGTTCGTCCACGACCGGCCGGGGTGGGACGCCTACCTGACCGACGTCGTCGCCCGCACCCGCGCGGCGCTGCGCCGCAGCCGGGTGGACGCCGAGGTCTCCCCCCGCCCGCGGCACCTCTACTCGATCTGGAAGGACACGGTCGCCGGCGACCACGCCGCCCCGCTCGACCTGCCCCGCATCGCCATCGTGGTGGACGGCCCGCCGACCGACTGCTATGCCGCGCTGGGCGCCGTGCACGGGCTGTGGCGGCCGATGCCGGGCCGCTTCAAGGACTTCATCGCCTCACCGAAGAACAACCTCTACCGGTCGCTGCACACCAGCGTCTGCGGCCCGCAGGACCGCACCGTGGAGGTGCTGATCCGCACCACCGAGATGCACCGCGCCGCGGAATACGGCGTGGCCGCCCACTACCGCTTCCCCCGCGCCGCCGGCCGGGCCGCCGACCGCGCGGAGGAGCTGGCCTGGCTGCGCCGGGTGCTCGACTGGGAGCAGGAGACGGTCGACCCGGGCCAGTTCATGGCGTCGCTGCGCTGCGACCTGGCCGAGGCGCAGATCCAGGTGGTCGCCGACGGCCGGCAGGTGGTGCTGCCGGCCGGCGCCACCCCGGTCGACCTCGCCTACGAGCTGGGCAGCGAGCGCGGCGACCACTGCCTCGCCACCCGGATCAACGGCCGGCTGGCCCCGCTCTCCTCCGAGCTGGAGGAGGGCGACGTGGTGGAGATCTTCACCGAGAGCGACGCGGAGAGCGGCTTCGAGGTCGACGTGGCCCCGCGCGGCCCGCGCCGGGAGTGGCTGGGGTTCGTCAAGTCCCCGCACGCCCAGATGCAGATCAACAGGTGGTTCGCCGAGCACACCGAACCGGGCATCTCGATCGCCGACAAGGTCCGCCTCGGCCGGGCGTCGATCGGCCTGGCGCTGCGCAAGCACGACCGGGGCCTCGCGAGCGACCTGCCGCTGCTGCGGCTCTCCGAGGAGCTGGGCTACCCCGACCTGGAGACGATGCTGGTGGCGGTCTTCGACCGCTCGGTCGAGCCCGACACGGTGGTCCGGCAACTGATCGACCTGGTCGACCACCGGCAGTAGCCGAAGGGCGTTCGCCCGCGGCCCCCGGCCGGCCACTAGCCTGGACGGCATGATCCCCCGCGCGCGTGCCACCGGACGGGCCCTCGGCTACCGGCTGTTCTACCGGCTCCCGGTCCCGCTGCGACGGCGGCTGGTCCGGCTCGCCGTGCCGAAGTACATCGTGGGCGCGGTGACGCTGGTCCGGGACTCGGAGGCCGACGGCGCGGGCCGCATCCTGCTGCTGCGCCAGCCCCCCGGCCACAGTTGGAGCCTCCCGGCCGGCCTGCTGGAACGCGGCGAGGCGCCGGTGGTCGGCGCGGCCCGGGAGCTGCACGAGGAATCCGGCGTCCGGCTCTCCCCCGACCGGCTCCGCCCGGCCGTGCCGAACGCGGTCGTGCACGCCAAGGGCTGGGTGGACGTGGTCTTCGAGGCGGACGTGCCGGCGTCGCGCACCGCGCTGAAGGTGGACGGGGCCGAGGTGCTGGAGGCCGCCTGGCACCCGCTGGACGACCTGCCCCGGCTCAGCCGCGCTACGGCCAACCTGCTGGGCTACTACGGCATCGGCCCGCGCGCCGGCGAGGTCCCGCCGACGCCACCCGCCCCGTGAGCACCTACGGTCCGGGTACCCCGGCGCCGCACGGCCCGGCGGCGGGCGTCGACGTGTGCGCGGTGGTGCTGGCGGCGGGCGAGGGCACCCGGCTGCGCCCGTTGACCGGGCGGGTGCCGAAGGCGCTCTGCCCGGTCGGCAACGTGCCGCTGCTCGACCGGGCGCTGGCGCGGCTGGCCGGGCTCGGGCTGACCGGGCCGGACCGGGTCGCGGTGAACGCCTGCTACCTGGGCGACCAGGTGGTCGCGCGGGTGGGCGACCGGGCGCACCTGTCGGTCGAGCCGGGCGACCCGCTGGGCACCGCCGGCGGCGTCGGACGGCTGCGGGACTGGATCGGCGGGCGCGGCGTGCTGGTCGGCAACGCCGACGCGTACCTCGCCGACCCGGCCGCCCCGCCCGGCCCGGACGTGGCCGCGCTGCTCGACGGCTGGGACGGGCGGAGCGTACGCCTGCTCGGCCAGCCGGCGGACGACCCGGCCGCCCCCGGCACCTTCGCCGGCCACCGCTTCGTCGGGTTCTCGCTGCTGCCCTGGCGGCTGGTCCGCGAGCTGCCGGCCACGTTCGGCGACCTGGTCCGGGCGGTGTGGCGGCCGGCGGAGGCGGCCGGCGCGCTGACCGTGGTCCCCTACCCGGGCACCTTCTACGACACCGGCACGCCCGCCGACTACCTGGCCGCGAACCTGCACGCCGCCGGCCCGGACGGCCTGGTCGACCCGGCCGCCGAGGTGGACGGGCCGGTCACCCGGTCGGTGGTCGGCGCGGGCGCGCGGGTGCACGGCGCGGTCGACCGGTCGGTGATCTGGCCGGGCGCGACGGTCGCCGCCGGGGAACGCCTCGTCGGGGTGATCCGGGCCGGCGCCGACCTGACCGTCCCGGCCGCGCGGTGACCGGGCCGGGCAATAGCATGGGCCTCGTCGCCGACGAACGGAGAAACGTCCCGTGATCACCGCGATCGTGCTGATCGACTGCGCCACCGACTCCATCCCCGAGGTGGCCGAGAACCTGGCCAACCTGCCCGGCGTCAGCGAGGTCTACTCGGTGGCCGGGCACGTCGACCTGATCGCCATGGTCCGGGTCCGCGAGTTCGAGCAGATCGCCCAGGTCATCGCCGGCAGCATCTCCAAGGTGCCGGGCGTGCTCAACACCGAGTCGCACATCGCGTTCCGCGCCTACTCCCAGCACGACCTGGAGGAGGCGTTCGCGATCGGGCTGGCCAACGCCGACTGAGATGCGGGTGGCCGGCCCGCCCCGGTGCGGGACGGGCCGGCCACCGTCGGCCGTACGGGTGCGTCAGCTCTGCGCCGGCGCCGGGGTCTCCGTGGTGCCCGGAGCGGGCTCCTCGGTCCCGCCGCCGCCCGGAGCCGGCGACTCGGTGCCACCCGTCCCCGGCGACGTGGTGCCGCCCGGGCTGGGCGTGCCGCTGGCGCTGGTCTGCGGCACCGGGACGCCCAGGGTCTGCGCCAGGGCCACCAGCGCGTCGTAGTGCGCCTGGAGGACCGGCAGGGCGTCCTGGGCGAGCTGGACCACCGACTGCTCGGAGCCCTGCGAGATCTCCGTCTGGGTGGCCTGGATGGCCTGCACGTGGCCGGCGAGCTGCGCGGTCACCCACGCCTTGTCGAACTGGGCCCCGTTGAGGCCGTTCAACTTGTCGAGGACCTTCTGCTGGTCGGCGGTCGGGTCCGCCGGCAGCTGCACGTTGAGCTGCTGGGCGGTCGACTTCACCGTCTGGTCCAGCTGGGTGTGGTCCGTGACGAACATCTTGCCCAGGTCCTTGACCTGCTGGTTCTGGCCCTTCTGCTGGGCCAGGTTACCGGCGGTGATCTCGAACAGGTTGACCTGGTGCACCGCCTGCAGATACTGGGTGTCCTGCGTCGACGGCTGCGCCGCGGCCTGCGCCGCGGCGGCGGGCGCCAGCCCCACGACCACCAGCGCGGCCAGCAGGCCCAGGCGTTTGATTCCCCACATACGTTCCTCCCCCATGAGACGTCGGACCGCACGGATACCCGGCTGACCGGGGTTATTCCTGCGATTCCACTCGTCCGGGGCGCGTTCGAGGGGAGTAACGGGCCAAAACGGCCGTGGCGCCCGCCGGAGGATTCCGGCGGGCGCCACGGTCAGTCGTACCCGGAAGGGTCAGCGCCGGCTGCCGCCGCTGCTGATCTCCTCCCGCTCGTCCCGGGGTTCGACCGGCGGGTGGCCCGGCGAGACCGGCGCCTCGGCCGGCTTCTCGATCGGGTAGAAGAAGCCCCGGATCGCGGGCCCGAGGGCACCGAGCCGGTTCATCTTCTTGGGCACCACCCAGCCGACGTAGTCCAGCGCCGGCGCGTGGCCGTCGTGCCCGTCGGCCGACGTCAGCGGCTGGTGGACCTCGACGAACCGGCCGTCGGGCAGCCGCTTGATGATGCCGGTCTCCACGCCGTGGGCCAGCACCTCCCGGTCGTGCTGCTGGAGACCCAGGCAGAGCCGGTAGGTGACGTAGTAGGCCAGCGGCGGGATCACCAGCAGGCCGACCCGGCCGGCCCAGGTCATCGCGTTCAAACTGATGTGGAACTTGTCGGCGATCACGTCGTTGCCGCCGGAGAGCGTCAGCACGACGTAGAAGGCGACCGCCATCGCGCCCACCGCGGTCCGGGCCGGCACGTCCCGGGGCCGCTGGAGCAGGTTGTGGTGCTTGTAGTCCTTGAGGCGACGCGCCTCCAGGAACGGGTACATCGTCGACAGGCCCACCAGGATGCCGGGGAGCACGACCGTCGGCCAGAACAGCGGCGGGATGACGTATCCGTTGCCGATCGGGATGTGGATCTCCCAGCCCGGCATGAGTCGGGTCGAGCCGTCGAGGAACATGACGTACCAGTCGGGCTGGCTGGCCGCGGAGACCACCCACGCCTCGTACGGGCCGAAGTACCAGATCGGGTTGATCTGGAAGAGGCCGCCCATCAGCGCGATCACGCCGAAGACGACCATGAAGAAGCCGCCCTGCTTGAGCGCGTAGCGCGGGAACATCCGCTCGCCGACCACGTTGGAGTTGGTCCGGCCGGGGCCGGGCCACTGGGTGTGCTTCTGCTTGAACACCAGGCCCAGGTGCACGCTGATCAGCGCCACCAGCAGGCCCGGGATGAGCAGCACGTGGGCGATGAAGAAGCGGCTGATGATGATGGTGCCGGGGAACTCCCCGCCGAAGATCGACGAGCTGACCCAGGAACCGACCACCGGGATCGACAGGATGATGCCGGAGGCGATCCGCAGACCGGTGCCGGACAGGCCGTCGTCCGGCAGCGAGTAGCCGGTGAAGCCGGCCAGGAAGCCCACCCAGAACAGCAGCGAGCCGATGATCCAGTTGGTCTCACGCGGCTTGCGGAACGCGCCGGTGAAGAAGACCCGGAGCATGTGCACCACGATCGCGGCCATGAACAGCAGGGCCGCCCAGTGGTGCATCTGCCGCATGATCAGACCGCCGCGGACGTCGAACGAGATGTCCAGGCTGGAGGCGTACGCGGCGGACATCGGGGTGCCCCGCAGCGGCGCGTAGCTGCCGTCGTAGGTCACCTCCGTCATCGCCGGCTCGTAGAAGAAGGTCAGGAACACGCCGGTCAGCAGCAGGACCACGAACGAGAACAGCGCGATCTCGCCGAGGAGGAAGGACCAGTGGTCGGGGAAGACCTTGTTCAGCAGCTTGCGCAGCGGCGTGGCGACCTGGAAGCGGTCGTCCACCGCCCCGGCGGTCTTGGCCGGCAGCGCGGCCGCATCAAACTTTCGGCGCTTCATGGCCGCTCCCAGAAGTCGGGACCGATGGTCTCGGTGTAGTCGGACCTCGCCACGAAGAAGCCCTCCTCGTCCACCTCGATCGGCAGCTGGGGCAGCGGCCGGTTCGCCGGGCCGAAGATCGGCTTGGCGTTGTCGGTGATGAGGAACTGGGACTGGTGGCAGGGGCAGAGCAGCCGGTTGGTCTGCTGCTCGTAGAGGCTGGCCGGGCAACCGGCGTGCGTGCAGATCTTGGAGAACGCGACGTAGTTGCCCCACATGTAGTCGCCGTGGCCCTTGCGCTCGTTGGCGGCGCGCGACTTCTGCGCGTCGTCCTCACGCAGGTGGATCAGCAGGGTCGGCGAGTCGGCGTGCTTGTTGCTGACCCCGCCCTCGATCCCCGGGAACACGGTGAGCTGGCCACCGACGCTGACGTCCGCCGGGCGGATCGGCCGGCCGTCCTCGCGGATCAGCCGGATCTTCTCGCCGCCCTCGGCCGGCGCGAAGCCGGTGGTGAACATCTGGTTGTTCTTGTGCGGCTGCTCGATCAGGCCACCGATCAGCGGCGCCGCGGCGACCGCGCCGACCGGCGCCAAGCCGGCGAGCAGCGAGATGCCGAGCAGCGGGCGACGCTTCACACCCAGCTCGTCGGCCAGGTAGAGCATGGTCTCACCGGTGATCTTGCGATCCTCCGGGTTGTCGACCTGGTCGTGCCGGTCCTGGATCGAGACCTCCTTGGGCAGCAGCTTCTTGCCCCAGGTCAGGATGCCGAAGCCGATGCCGAGGAGGGCCAGGCCGAGGGTCAGCCCGAGCAGCGGGGTGTAGAGCTTGTCGCCACCGCGACCGGCCTCCCACTGCCACGGCCACCAGATGTAGATCGCCAGGAACGCGGTGGCGAAGAGGCCGGTCAGCAGGAACATCATGGCGACCGTACGGGTCAGCCGGCGCTCGGCCTTGCTGCCCCGGACCACCTGCTCCTCGTAGTGGACGATCTCGATGTCGTCCCGCCGGGCGCCCTCCTGCACGATGTCGAACCGGGAGAGCCGGGGGTCGTTCACGTCGACCGGCTCCCGACCCTGCGGGGCCTGGTGCTCGGTGTGGGTGCTCATGCCGTCACCTCGCTACGCGTGGCGCCGGTGGCCGGCACCAGGGCAATGATACAGACGTTCGGCCGGGTCACGACTTGCCCGCGATCCACAGGCTCGCGAAGACCAGCGCGACGATGCCGACCAGGAAGATCGCCAGACCCTCGGTCGACGGGCCGTACCGGCCCAGGTTGAAACCGCCCTGGTCCTGGTCGCTCTTCAGGGTCTCCTGGATGTAGGCGATGATGTCCGCCTTCTCCTGGGGAGTGATCTGGTTGTCGCCGAACACCGGCATGTTCTGCGGGCCGCTCAGCATCGCGGCGTAGATCTGCCGGTCGCTGGCCGGCTTGAGGCTCGGCGCGTACTTGCCGGAGGAGAGGGCCCCGCCGCCGCCGCCGAACGCGTGGCACTGCGAGCAGTTGATCCGGAACAGCTCGCCACCGGTGGACATGTTGGCGCCCTCGCGCAGGTTGCCCGACGGCACCTGCGGGCCGCCACCGAGCTCCTGGACGTACTGCCCGAGCTGGCGCACCTGCTCGTCGGTGAAGACCGGCGGCTTGCGCATGGCCTGGGCCTCCTGCCGGGCCATCGGCATGCGACCGCTGCTGACCTGGAACTCGACCGAGGCCGACCCGACGCCGATCAGGCTCGGGCCCCGACCCTCGACGCCCTGGGCGTTGCGACCGTGACAGGTCACACAGCTCACGTCGAACAGCGCCTTGCCCTCGTTGGCGGCGGCGGTCAGCGGCGGGTTGTCCTGCGCCTGCACGCCCGGGGCGAAGACGGTGTAGGCGCCACCGGCCAGCATCAGCGCGGCGGCCAGCCGGACCGCGGCACCCAGCCGGCGGCGGCCCCTGCTGCGCGCTACGGGCCGCCCGCGCAGCCGCGCGAGCAGACCGCGTCGGCGGTCGTTGTCAGAAGTCATGACCTGTGTCCTTAACCGGTTGGACCTTGTCTCAGGGGACGGAGCAGCGGCGCGGTTCGTGACGCGCCAAGATCACTGAAGCCAGTAGATCATGGCGTACAGCCCGATCCACACGACGTCGACGAAGTGCCAGTAGTAGGACACGACGATCGCCGAGGTCGCCTGGGCCGGGGTGAACCGGCCCATGGTGGTACGGACCATGAAGATGATGAAGGCGATCAGCCCGCCGGTCACGTGCAGACCGTGGAAGCCGGTGGTCAGGTAGAACATCGACCCGTAACCGTCTTCATTGATCTTGACGCCCTCGTGCACCAGGGTCCGGTACTCGTTCGCCTGGCCGAGCACGAAGATCAGACCCATCACGAAGGTGATCGTGAACCACCGGCGCAGGGCGTGGACGTCGCCCTTCTCGGCCGCGAAGACACCGAGCTGGCAGGTCACCGAGGAGAGCACGAGGATCACCGTGAAGGTGGTCGCGTACGGGATGTTCAGGACCTCGGTGTGCTTCTCCCACTGCTCCGGCGCCGCCGCGCGGATCGAGAAGTACATCGCGAACAGCGCCGCGAAGAACATGAGTTCGCTGGAGAGCCACACGATCGTCCCGACGCTCACCATGTTGGGACGCGTCAGGGAGTGGATCCGGCTCTTGTCAATGGCTGGGGCCGCAGTCACGCGGTCATTATTGCCCTTGACCGGGACCGACGATCAGCGGGGTGGCAAACCCGGGCCCGCAGTGGCCCGATCGTGGTCGTCCGCTTCGCCTGACCTACCCTGAAAAGCGTGCTGCACGTCGATCAGATCCTCGCCGCCACCTCGGTCGTCGGCCCGACGACGCTGGCGGCGGGCGGCGAGGCCGCTCCGCCGCCGTTCACCGTGGCCCGGGTGCTCACCGAGACCCGGCTGGAGAGCTGGCTCACGCTCGGCCTGGTGCTCGCCGCCGGGCTCTACCTCTACGGGGTGCACCGGCTGCGGCTGCGCGGCGACCGGTGGCCGGTGCTGCGCACCGTGGCGTTCCTCGGCCCCGGCCTCGGCGGCATCGCGCTGGTCACGGTCAGCGGGCTCGGCGCGTACGACACCGCGCTGGTGTCGGTGCACATGGTGCAGCACATGGTGCTGTCGATGGTCGCGCCGATCTTCCTGGCGCTCGGCGCGCCGGTGACGCTGGCCCTGCGCACGCTGCCGGTGCGGCCCCGCAAGCGGCTGCTCGCGGTGGTGCACAGCCGGGTGGCCCGGGTCTACAGCTTCCCGCTGGTGGCGTTCGCCATCTTCGTGGCGAACCCGTTCGTGCTCTACTTCACCAACCTCTACGAGTTCACGCTGCGCCACGAGTGGGCGCACGAGCTGGTGCACGCGCACTTCATCATGACCGGCTGCGTCTTCTTCTGGCCGCTGCTCGGCCTGGACCCGCTGCCCGGCCGCTGGCCGTACCCGGCCCGCGCGCTGCTCATGCTGCTGTCGGTGCCGTTCCACACGGTGCTCGGGCTGACCATCATGCAGAGCACCACGCTGCTCGGCGGCGACTGGTACCCGTCGCTGCACCTGGCCTGGTCCGACCCCCGCAACGACCAGGTGGTCGCCGGCGGCATCCTCTGGGCCGGCGGCGAGTTCGTCAGCGTCACCATGCTGGCCGTGCTGGTGGTGCAGTGGATCAAGCAGTCCGAGCGGGAGGCCCGCCGGCTGGACCGCGAGCTCGACCGCCAGGAGGCCCGCGAACGCGCCGCCCAGGCGGGCGCCGGGGCCGGGGCCGGTCCCACCGGCGGAATGTGACGCCCGCTACGATCAGCGGGCAGCTACGAGGTGGGAGCCACGTCACGATGAGCGATCGTCTTTGCACCGTCCTGCTCTACAGCGACGACCCGAAGGTCCGGGACCGGATGCGGCTCGCCGTCGGCACCCGTCCGGCGCCCGGCATCGAGATCGAGTTCGTCGAGGCCGACGACTACGCCGGCTGCGTCCGGCTGGTCGACGACTACGAGATCGACCTGCTCGTGCTCGACGGCGAGGCGAGCCCCGGCGGCGGCATCGGCATCGCCCGGCAGATCAAGGACGACCGGGACGACGCGCCGCCGACCTGCGTGGTGCTGGCCCGCGCCGCCGACCGCTGGCTGGCCGCGTACGCCGAGGTCGACGCCACCCTCACCCACCCGCTGGACCCGGTGACCGCCGGCAGCACCGTCGCCGAACTGCTGCGCCGCACGCACGCCGCGGCCTGATCCACCCCGCGGCGCCACGGCGACGCGGCCGTGGCGCGCCCCAACCGCTTCACTTCACGCCGCTCGGGAGGCCCGCCATGGGCGAACGGACCTGGCCGCTTCTGCTCAACGCGCTGCTGCGCGGCGAGGAGCTCTCCACCGCCGACACCGCCTGGGCGATGGGCGAGATCATGGCCGGCTCGGCCACCCCGGCGCAGATCGCCGGCTTCGCCGTGGCGCTGCGCACCAAGGGCGAGACGCCGGCCGAGCTGGGCGGCCTCGTCGAGGCGATGCTCACCCGCGCCGTCCCGGTGGAGCTGCCCGAGGACGTACGCGCCACCGCGCTCGACGTGGTCGGCACCGGCGGCGACCTCGCCCACACCGTCAACATCTCCACCATGGCGGCGCTGGTGGTCGCCGGGGCGGGCGTCCGGGTGGTCAAGCACGGCAACCGGGCCGCGTCCTCGTCCTGCGGCACGGCGGACGTGCTGGAGCAGCTCGGCGTGCCGCTCGACCTGGCGCCGGAGCAGGTGGCCCGCTGCGTCACCGAGGCCGGCATCGGCTTCTGCTTCGCCGCCCGGTTCCACCCCGGCATGCGGCACACCGGCCCGGTCCGGCGCGAGATCGGCGTACCCACGGCGTTCAACTTCCTCGGCCCGCTGACCAACCCGGCCCGCCCCCGCGCGGGCGCGGTCGGCTGCTTCGACCAGCGGATGGCGCCGGTGATGGCGGCCGTGTTCGCCGCCCGCGGCGACTCGGCGATCGTGGTCCGGGGCGAGGACGGGCTGGACGAGTTCAGCACCGGCGCGCCGACCCGGGTCTGGGTGGCCCAGCAGGGCACCGTCAGGGAGGCGCTGCTGGACGCGACGGAGCTCGGGGTGCCCCGGGCCACCCTCGCCGACCTGCGGGGCGGAGACGCGGTCTACAACGCCGACGTGGTCCGGCGGCTGCTGGCCGGCGAGACCGGCCCGGTACGCGACGCCGTGCTGGTGAACGCCGCGGTGGCGCTGGCCACCCAGGGC
Organism: Micromonospora ferruginea; assembly: GCF_013694245.2. Lineage (NCBI taxonomy): Bacteria > Bacillati > Actinomycetota > Actinomycetes > Micromonosporales > Micromonosporaceae > Micromonospora > Micromonospora robiginosa. Next base: position 503,689 of record NZ_CP059322.2, on the reverse strand, counting down.
CCGCTCGACGGCGACCTGCACGAGGCGCTGCGCGCCAACCTCGGCCGGGCCGCCGAGTCGGTCGACTCGGGCTCGGCGGCGGCCACGTTGGACCGCTGGCTGGCGGTCGCCCGCGCCGCCTGACCGGGTGCGTGTCGTACCCGCGTGCCAAACTACAGGGGAGTAATTTTCCGCTTTAGGGCGATGGTTCGGTGGGGCCGACGGCTCCCCGCCACCGCCGGGCACCCGGAGCGAGAGGAGACGCCCGTGTCGGATCGCGAGCTCCACTGCGACACCTGCGAGGGCGTCGTGCTGTTCGAGACGCCGCCCTGCGGCGACGGGCACGGCGCCGACTGCCCCGAGCTGGCCTGCACCGGCTGCGGCGCGGCCGTGCTGATCGCCACCGTCACGTTCCGCCCGTCGGCGCGGTCCCGCCGGCGCACCCCGCGCCCCACCCACCGCCACGCCGCCTGACCCACCCGCACCACCGACGGCCAACCCCTGGGCCCGCGGCCCGCGTCTCCGTCGACGCCGCCCAGGCACCCGCTCCGGCCCACCGGACGCCCGCCGAGCGGGCAGGCTGAGCAGCCCGGCAACGGACCCGGCGCGCCGGACCAGGCACCACAGCAGCGCCGGCACCGCTCGTGCAGCCTCCACCCAGAGCCCACGGTCCACCCACCGAGAACTGACTCCCACTTCCCGAGCACTCCACAGACCTTGGTATCAACCCGCCCCCGGAGGGGCCGCTTCCTACCAAGATCGCCGGCAGCACCCGCCCCCGCACCAGGCAAACCCCACGCCCACCGTGGACGCCCCCAACCCCCAACGATGTCGACCAAGGAGTTCGCGTCGACACGGAGAGCCCCGTGGACACAATCTCCTTGATCACCAAAGGGTTGAACGCGCCCGACGAGACCCGCCCCGTCGATCATGAAGTTGGCGGGGACAATTCGGACGGTCGATGCCGTCAACTTCATGATCGACTGAGGGAGGAGGGAGGGAGGGAGGCGGGCGGGGAAAAGCGGCAGGCCCGCGGCCCCGGAGGGGGCGCGGGCCTGCGGCGGAGGTACGGGTCAGTGCTCGGCGGTGCGGCGGGTGCCCGAGTAGTACTCGAAGAGCAGGCCGCAGGCGGCGAAGATCACTGCCAGCAGGCCCAGGCCCAGCAGCCAGAACTGCCAGAACACGAGCCCCAGGCCGGCGATCGCGGCGGCCAGGGCCAGGCCGAACGGCCAGTAGCTGCCCGGGCTGAAGAAGCCGATCTCGCCGGCGCCGTCGGCGATCTCACCGTCCGCCCGGTCCTCCGGGCGCAGGTCGATCCGGCGGGAGACGAACCAGAAGAAGCCGCCGCACATCGTGCAGAGCAGGAACGACAGCAGCAGCGCCACGGTGCCGATCCACTCGACGTGGCCGCCGCTGTCGGCGTACGTCCAGGCGCCGTAGAGGATCGTCGCGCCGAGCAGGAACGCGGCGATGGTCAGGAAGATCTTCCATTCGGTCTTCATGCCGGACCCCCTCAGCTGCCCGCGTCGGACGGGTTGAAGTTGGCGGTGTTACGCCGCGTGTCGAACGGCTTGGTGGTGGTGGCGTACTCGGCCACGCCGATCGCCTTGAGCGCGTCCTGGGTCGAGCTGCCGCCCTTCTTGGCGGCCAGGAACTGCTCGTACTTCTCCGGCGAGACCACCCGCAGCTCGAAGTTCATGAAGGCGTGGTAGCTGCCGCACAGCTCGGCGCAGCGGCCGACGAACGCGCCCTCCGTGTCGATGCTGGAGACCTCGAAGGTGTTACGGATGCTGCCCGGCATGACGTCGCGCTTGAACAGCAGCTCCGGCACCCAGAACGAGTGGATGACGTCGCGGCTCTGCTCCTCGAACCGGATCGACCGGCCGCTCGGCAGTACCAGCACCGGGATGACCTCGCTGGTGCCCAGCACCGAGGCGACGGTGTTGGCGTCGCGGCCCTGCCCGTCGCGGTAGTTGAACTGCCAGTTCCACTTGAACGCGACGACCTCGACGGTGACGTCCGGGTTCTTCGACTCCTTGTTCACGTCGGTCTGCACGACCGCGGTGTAGTAGAAGAGCACGGAGACGACGAGGATCGGCGCGATGGTGTAGAGGAACTCCATCGGCAGGTTGTAGCGGGTCTGCACCGGCAGCTCGTTGCCGCGCTTGCGGTAGCGGATCACGCACCAGAAGATCAGGCCCCAGACGAACACGCCGACCGCGAGCGCCGCGATGCAGGACGCGATCCACAGGTCGTACATCCGGTGCGACTCGGGCGTGATGCCACCCTGCGGCCAGCCGAACCCGCCGAACGTCTTGCCGACGTCACAGCCGGTGAGCACAACCAGCAGCGCCGCTCCGCCGAGACCGAGCCCGGCGAGTCGACCAGCACCACGCCGCCGGCGTCCACCGGCCCCCGGGGAAGCGCTGTGCCGTACGGCCGACGGCCGTACCTCCGAACTCCTTGCGACCACCTGGTCCTGCCTCCCTAGCGCGCCGCGGCGGTTGTTTCCCTGACACCGACGGCAAAGGCGTCACCGACGGTCGCAGATTACTCGACCATGGCGGGCCTGACCGTCTTGGGGTCACTGTCCGCCCCCATCGGGGGGATCTTGGGCATACCGGAGCGATAGCGTGGAACCTCATGAGCGCCTCCCCGGTCTACCTGGACGCGGCCAGCGCCGCGCCGCTGCATCCGGTCGCGCGGCAGGCGTTGCTGGCCGCCCTGGACGACGGCTGGGCCGACCCGGCCCGGCTCTACGCGCCGGCCCGCCGGGCCCGCCAGCTCCTGGACGCCGCCCGGGAGGCCGCCGCGCACACGCTCGGCGTCCGCGCCGACGAGCTGTCCTTCACCCCCAGCGGTACGACCGCGGCGCACGCCGCCGTGCTGGGTGGCCTGGTCGGGCGGCGGCGGGCCGGCGCGACGCTCGTGCACTCGGCGATCGAGCACTCGGCGGTGCTGCACGCCGCGCAGCGGCACGCCGCGGCCGGGGGCGACGCGGTCTCCGTACCCGTGGACCGGCTCGGCCGGCTGGACCTGGACGCCTGGGCGGCGGCGGTGGCCGCCCCCGGCGTGGCGCTGGCCGCGCTGATCGGGGCCAGTCACGAGGTGGGCACGGTGCAGCCGGTGCCGGCCGCGGCCGAGCGGTGCGCCGAGGCGGGGGTCCCGCTGTACGTGGACGCGGCGCAGCTCGTCGGCCGGGCGCCGCTGCCGGCGGGCTGGTCGGTGCTCACCGCCAGCGCGCACAAGTGGGGCGGGCCGCCCGGCGTCGGCCTGCTGGTGGTGCGCAAGGGCACCCGGTGGGAGTCGCCCTACCCGGCCGACGAGCGGGAGTCGGGGCGTACCCCGGGGGTGGTGAACCTGCCGGCGGTGGTGGCCGCGGCGGCGAGCCTGCGCGCGGCGGCGGCCGACGCGGCGGCGGAGGCGGCCCGGCTGGCGCCGCTGGTGGACCGGATCCGGGCCCGGGTGGCGGCGGAGGTGCCGGACGTCGAGGTGGTCGGCGACCCGGTGGACCGGCTCCCCCACCTGGTGACGTTCTCCTGCCTGTACGTCGACGGCGAGGCGCTGCTGCACGCGCTGGACCGGCGGGGCTTCGCGGTCTCCTCCGGCTCGTCGTGCACGTCGTCGACGCTGCGCCCGTCGCACGTGCTGGAGGCGATGGGGGTGCTGTCGCACGGCAACGTGCGGGTGTCGCTGCACCGGGAGACCACCGAGGCGGACGTGGAGCGGTTCCTCGCCGAGCTGCCCGGGATCGTGGCTGCCCTCCGCGAGGAGGCGGGGGTGACGGACCTGTGAGCGAGCCGGACGAGGTGCTCGACTGCCGGGGGCAGCGCTGCCCGCTGCCGGTGATCAATCTCGCCCGCCGGGTGCCCGGTCTGCCGGCCGGCGCGGTGGTGCGGGTGCTCGCCGACGACCCGGCGGCGGCGGTGGACATCCCGGCCTGGTGCCGGATGCGCGGCCACGAGTTCCTGGCGGCCCACCCCGACGCCGGCCCCGCCTACGACGTCCGGGTGTAAGGCGGGGCCCCCGCTTAACGTTTCCGGTAGAGGAAGGGGCCCTTCTTAACACCTGCGGCGCTCAGCCCAGGTAGGCGAGGATGCCGGGGAGCGGGTCGACCGCCACGGCGGTGTCCACCACCAGGCGTGGGCCGATCAGCGGCTCGTACTCGGCGCGGCGCACCAGCGTCTGCTCCCAGGTCACGTGCTCGTCGGCCGGTCGGGCCTCGACCCGGCGGCGGTGTTCCGCCTCGTCGCCGCAGTGCACCTCGACCACCCGCAGCGGGACGCCGGCCCGCTCGGCCAGGTCGTGCCAGAGGCCGCGGGCGCTGGCGACCGGGTTCACCGCGTCGACCACCACGCTCAGCCCCAGGCCGAGCTGCACCTCGGCCAGCCCGGCGACCGCGCCGTAGGCGGCCATGCCGGGCACGTCGCCGGTGAGGCCGTAGCGGCCCAGGGCCCGCTCGACCGGGTCGACCGGCAGGACCGGGGCGCGCAGCGCGGCGCCGACCCGGACGGCCAGCGTGCTCTTGCCGACCCCGGGCAGCCCGGCGAAGGCGACGAGCACCTGACCGCCCAGGGCGGGACGGTCCACCCCGCCGGCCGGGCCGGTCACAGCAGGTACGGCCGGACGTCCTCGGCGGCCGCGTCCCCGTACGACTCGGCGAGCCGCTTCACGAACAGGTCCCGGCGGACCTCGTACTCCTGGCCGCCGAAGTTCTCCAGCACCAGGGTGGCCAGCAGGCAGCCGACCTGCGCGGCGCGCTCGACGCCGACGCCCCAGTCGAGCGCGGCGAAGAAACCGGCCCGGAAGCCGTCGCCGACGCCGGTCGGGTCGACCGCCTGGATCTCGCGCGCGATCGGCACCCGGATCGTGCCGAGCTCCCGGCCGGCGATCTCCACGCCCTGCTTGCCCAGCGTGGTGACCCGCACCTTCACCCGGTCGAGGAGCTGCTCGTCGGTGAGGCCGGCCTTGCTCTGCAGCAGCGACCGCTCGTACTCGTTGGTCATCAGGTAGTCGGCGCCGTCGACCAGGCCGAGCACGTCGGCGCCGTCCATCCGGGCGAGCTGCTGCGACGGGTCGGCGACGAACGGGTAGCCCCGGTCCCGGCACTCGGCGGAGTGCCGGATCATCGCGGCCGGGTCGTTGGCGCTGACCAGCACCAGGTCGAGGCCGCCGAGGCGCTGCGCCACCGGCGACAGCTCGATGTTGCGGGCCTCGCTCATCGCGCCGGCGTAGAACGAGGCGATCTGGCACATGTCGGTGTCGGTGGTGCAGACGAAGCGTGCCGTGTGCGCGACGTCGCTGACGTGCACCGAGTCGCAGTCGACGCCGTGGCGCTCCAGCCAGGAGCGGTAGTCGGCGAAGTCGGCGCCCACCGCGCCGAGCAGCACCGGCCGCAGCCCGAGCTGGGCCATGCCGAACGCGATGTTGGCGGCCGTGCCGCCGCGCCGGAGCACCAGCTCGTCGACGAGGAAGGACAGCGACACCTTGTCGAGCTGGTCGGCGATGAGCTGGTCGGCGAAGCGGCCGGGGAAGCTCATCAGGTGGTCGGTCGCGATCGAGCCGGTCACGGCGATCTTCATGTCAACCCTCGTGGTCGGGAGCACGGCGCGGTCAGCCTACCGGTCGGGCCGGGGGCCCGGTCGACGGTCGGTCGCGAACCGGTCGTCCCGCGTCCATCCGGGCGTCACCGGGCAGACAGCACGAAACGGCGGGACCACCCCGAGGGGTGGTCCCGCCGTCGTTCGTCAGGCGTCGGTACGCCGACTCAGCTGAACGAGTCGCCGCAGGCGCAGGAGTTGCCGGCGTTCGGGTTGTCGATGGTGAAGCCCTGAGCGTCGATCCGGTCGGCGAAGTCGATCGTGGCGCCGGTCAGGTAGGGGGCGCTCATCCGGTCGACGACCACCTCGACGCCGTCGAAGTCGGTGACGACGTCACCGTCGAGCGACCGCTCGTCGAAGAAGAGCTGGTACCGCAGGCCGGAGCAGCCACCCGGCTGCACGGCGATCCGGAGCCGCAGGTCGTCGCGGCCCTCCTGCTCGATCAGGGCCTTGACCTTCTGCGCCGCGACGTCGGTGAGGACGACGGTGCTGGGGGCCTGCGTGGCCTCGGTCGACTCGGTCTGCGCTGGCGTGGTCACGTGGAAGTCTCCCTGCGCGGTATGAGGTCCGGACGTACTGGCCAACGCCGCACGTCCGCCAGTATTCCCGGTGGTCCGTCTCCGATCGTACGCCGCTGCCGGCGCGGCCACCCGGCGGCGTGACCAGCGGAACCCGGTCAGCGGCTCCACTGGCCGGCCAGGCGGGCGCCGAGCGCCCGCAACCCCTCGGCGGGACGCTCCATCGCCGCTTCCACTCCCCCGCGCTCCTCGCCGCCGAAGTGCTCCACCAGGCTGTACGCCTCGGTGACGCCCGCCGCGGCGGCCTCCCGCCGCCCGGTGCTCACCCGCCCGGCCAGCACCACGCAGGGCACGCCGCGGTCCCGGGCCGCCCCGGCCACCCCGGCGACCACCTTGCCGCGCAGCGACTGGTGGTCGAAGGAGCCCTCGCCGGTGACCACCAGGTCGGCGGCGTCCAGCGCGGCGTCCAGGCCGACGGCGCGGGTGACCAGGCCGATGCCCGACTCGCACCGCCCGCCCAGCGCCAGCACCGCCGCGCCGAGCCCGCCGGCCGCACCGCCGCCGGGCAGCGCGCCGAGCCCGGGCGGGCAGCCCCGCAGCCGCTCGGCCAGCACGTCCACCCAGCGTTCCAGCGCGGCGTCGAGCAGCAGCACGTCCGCCCGGTCGGCGCCCTTCTGCGGGCCGAACACGCTGCTCGCGCCGTGCAGCCCGAGCAGCGGGTTGTCCACGTCGGTGGCGGCGACGAGGGTCACCCCGCGCAGCCGGGGAACGCCGTCGAGCGCGGCCACGCCGGCCAGCGCCGCCCCGCCGTACGGCAGGGCCCGGTCGCCGGCGTCGAGCGGGGTGACGCCGAGCGGGACCAGCATGCCGGCGCCGCCGTCGTTGGTGGCCGAGCCGCCCAGCCCGATCACCACGGTCCGGGCGCCCGCCTCGACCGCGGCGGCGACCAGCAGCCCCAGCCCGTACGAGGTGGTGGCCTTCGGGTCGCGTTCGGCGGCGGACAGCAGGTGCAGGCCGCACGCCTGGGCGCTCTCCAGGTAGGCCACGCCGTCGTCGGTGAGCAGGATCTCACCGGCGGCCGGGCGGCCGAGCGGGTCGACGGTGGGCACCGGCAGCCGCCGCCCGCCGAGCGCCTCGGCGAGCACCGCGACGAAGCCCGGCCCGCCGTCGGCGAGCGGCTTCAGCAGCAGGTCGTCGCCGGGGGCGACGGTCCGCCAGCCGTCGGCGACCGCGGCGGCCACCTCGGGGGCCGGCAGCGTGCCGGCGAACTTGTCCGGGCAGAGCAGCACGCGCATGCCGAGCAGTGTGGCAGGCCACATCGTGGGCGGCTGCGCGGCGGCCGGGCTGTGGGACCATGGGGGCGTGACTTCGACCTGGGTTGAGCCCTCCAACACCGCCACCGCGCTGCTGCTCCTCGGCCGTGGCAGCGACCCCGCCACCGAGCGTGGCGTGGAGTGTCCGGGTGACCTCCCCGCGCCCAGCGACCCCGACCTGGTGGCCCGCGCGGCGGCGGCGAAGGCCGCGCTCGGCACGAAGGTCTTCGTGCTGGGCCACCACTACCAGCGCGACGAGGTGATCCAGTTCGCCGACGTGACCGGCGACTCGTTCAAGCTGGCCCGGGAGGCGGCGGCCCGCCCGGACGCGGAGTACATCGTCTTCTGCGGCGTGCACTTCATGGCCGAGAGCGCGGACATCCTCACCACGGACGCGCAGAAGGTGATCCTGCCGGACCTGGCGGCCGGCTGCTCGATGGCCGACATGGCGGTGCTGTCGCAGGTCGAGGCCGCCTGGGACGCGTTGACCGACTCGGGGGTGGCGGCGGACACGGTCCCGGTGACCTACATGAACTCGTCCGCCGACATCAAGGGGTTCGTCGGCCGGCACGGCGGCGTGGTCTGCACCTCGTCCAACGCCAAGCGCGCCCTGGACTGGGCGTACGAGCAGGGCCGCAAGGTGCTGTTCCTGCCGGACCAGCACCTGGGTCGCAACACCGCGGTGCTGGAGATGGGCTTCTCGCTGGACGACTGCGTGCTCTGGGATCCGCACAAGCCGAACGGCGGGCTCACCGCCGAGCAGCTCCGCGACGCGAAGATGATCCTGTGGCGCGGGCACTGCTCGGTGCACGGCCGTTTCACGCTCGAGAGCGTGAACGACGTGCGCGCCCGGGTGCCCGGCGTCAACGTGCTGGTGCACCCGGAGTGCCGCCACGAGGTGGTCACCGCCGCCGACCTGGTGGGCTCCACCGAGTTCATCATCAAGACCATCGAGGCGGCGCCGGCCGGCTCGGCGTGGGCGGTGGGCACCGAGCTGAATCTGGTACGCCGGCTCGCGCTGGCCCACCCGGACAAGCAGATCATGTTCCTCGACCGGGCGGTCTGCTACTGCTCGACGATGAACCGGATCGACCTGCCGCACCTGGTCTGGGCGCTGGAGGAGCTGGTCGCCGGCCGGGTGGTCAACCAGATCACGGTGGATCCGGACACCGCCGGACACGCCCGGGCGGCGCTGGACCAGATGCTCGCCCTGCCCGGGGCTTGATCACGGTCGGTCACCTGCCTGGCACGGAAACGCACCGAATCCCCGGTTCGTGCCCTGGCTGGCGATGTGACCGATTCCATTCTCGTCACGGAGGGCTATGCTGCCGGGGCGACGACACACGCGGGCCGGTTTTCCCATGGCCGCGATCCGGGTAGCGATGACGAATCGCGAACCCACACCTACACGGCAACACCCAACGCGCTGGAGGTTGCGTTGACCGACGACGTCCTGGTCGTACACGGAGGCACTCCGCTCGAAGGGCGGATCCGCGTGCGCGGCGCGAAGAACCTCGTGTCCAAGGCGATGGTCGCCGCCCTGCTCGGCGACACACCCAGCCGGCTGTTCGACGTGCCGCGCATCCGTGACGTCGAGGTGGTCCGCGGGCTGCTCGGCCTGCACGGGGTGAAGGTGACCGACGGCGGGGAGGACGGCGAGCTGGTCTTCGACCCATCCAACGTCGAGAGCGCCAGCACCGACCAGATCAACGTGCACGCCGGGTCCAGCCGGATCCCGATCCTGTTCTGCGGTCCGCTGCTGCACCGGCTCGGCCACGCGTTCATCCCCGACCTGGGCGGCTGCCACATCGGGCCCCGCCCGATCGACTTCCACCTGCAGGCGCTGCGCGAGTTCGGCGCGACGGTCGACAAGACCCCCGAGGGCCTGCACCTGTCGGCCCCGAACGGGCTGCACGGCACCAAGTTCGCGCTGCCCTACCCGAGCGTCGGCGCCACCGAGCAGGTGCTGCTCACCGCCGTGATGGCCGAGGGCGTCACCGAGCTGCGCAACGCGGCCGTCGAGCCGGAGATCATCGACCTGATCTGCATCCTGCAGAAGATGGGCGCGATCATCAAGGTCCACACCGACCGGGTGATCGAGATCCAGGGCGTCAAGAAGCTGCACGGCTACACCCACCGGCCGATCCCGGACCGGATCGAGGCGGCGAGCTGGGCGGCGGCCGCGCTGGCCACCCGCGGCCACGTCGAGGTGCTCGGCGCGCAGCAGGCCGACATGATGACCTTCCTGAACATCTTCCGGTCCGTCGGCGGCGAGTACGAGGTCACCGACGCCCGTCCGCCGAAGCTCGGCGACCCGGGCCAGGAGGGTGGCATCCGGTTCTGGCACCCGGGCGGCGAGCTGAACGCGGTGGCGCTGGAGACCGACGTACACCCCGGTTTCATGACCGACTGGCAGCAGCCGCTGGTGGTCGCGCTCACCCAGGCCCGGGGCCTGTCGATCGTCCACGAGACGGTCTACGAGCAGCGGCTCGGCTACACCGAGGCGCTGAACACGATGGGCGCCAACATCCAGGTCTACCGGGACTGCCTCGGCGGCACCCCGTGCCGCTTCGGCCGGCGTAACTTCAAGCACTCGGCGGTGATCGCCGGCCCGAGCAAGCTGCACGCGGCCGACCTGGTCATCCCGGACCTGCGGGCCGGGTTCAGCCACCTCATCGCGGCGCTCGCCGCCGAGGGCACCTCCCGGGTGTACGGCGTGGACCTGATCAACCGCGGCTACGAGGACTTCGAGGCCAAGCTGGCGGACCTCGGCGCGCACGTCGAGCGCCCCTGATCCCGGCGTACTCCGAGCCCGGCGCACCGCGATGTGCGCCGGGCTCGACCGTTTGGCTACCCTTGCCGACGTGCCGTCGCTGTTTCGCCGCAAGCCCGCCGACCTCGTCGAGGATTCCGTCACCACGGTGACGACCGACGAGGAGTCCGCCGCCGCCCGCCCCCGGGGCTACACGCCGAGCAAGAAGGAGCTCGGGGTGACCACCCCGAAGCGTCCGGCCGCCGGTCGCCGGCCGGCCGCGCCGGCCCGCCCGCTGACCAAGGAGGAGGCCCGGGAGCAGCGCCGCACGGCGCGCGCCGAGGCCAGTGCCGAGTTCCGCCGCGAGGGCGGCCCGCGGGACCGGGGCCCGGAGCGGCTGCTGGCCCGCAACGTGGTCGACTCCCGCCGGACGATCGGCACCTGGTTCTTCGGCGGCGCGCTGATCGTGCTGGTCGGCTCCAACCAGGCCATGCCGGCGATCGTGCGGCTGCTGTCGAACGTGCTCTGGGGCGCGCTGGCCCTCGGTGTGCTGGTCGACTCGGTGCTGATCAGCCGGAAGATCAAGAAGCTGGTCCGGGAGCGCTTCCCGAAGAGCACCGAGAAGCTCGGCTCGCTCTACTTCTACGCGATCATGCGGTCGATCACGTTCCGCAAGATGCGCGCCCCCGCTCCCCGGGTCGCCATCGGCGAAAAGTTCTGAGTGTTAAGCGGGGCCCCTTCCTATACGCCAGGCGTTAGGAGGGGGCCCTTCCTTTCGCTCTGGTAGAGGCGGGCGACGACCTCCTCGATGTCCGGCTCCACGATCGAGACGTCCCGCAACGTGGCCAGCCCGGCCAACCCGGCCACCACCTCGGCGACGCTCGCCGACTCCAGCGCGAACACCAGCCGCCGCCCGTCCGCCTCCACCCGGTGCAGCGGCGCGCCGGGCAGCACCGGCGGCTCGGCCAGCGCGGCGTCCAGCTCGGCGACCACCATCCGGCGCGACCCGTACCGCTGGTGCAGCTCGGCGATCGAACCGTCGTGCACCACCCGCCCGTGGTCGATGACCACCAGCCGGTGGCAGAGCCGTTCGATGTCGGCCAGGTCGTGCGTGGTGAGCACCAGCGTGGTGTCGCCGGCCCGGCCCAGCTCGGCCAGGAAGCCGCGGACCGCCTGCTTGCTGACCACGTCCAGCCCGATGGTCGGCTCGTCCAGGAACAGCACCTCCGGCCCGTGCAGCAGCGCGGCGGTCAGCTCGCCCCGCATCCGCTGCCCGAGGGAGAGCTGCCGGACCGGGGTGTCCAGGAACTCGTCCAGGTCGAGCAGGCCCCGGCAGCGGCCCAACCGGGCGGCGTGCTCGCCGGCCGGCACCCGGTAGATGTGCCGCAGCAGGTCGAACGAGTCGCGCAGCGGCAGGTCCCACCAGAGCTGGGACCGCTGCCCGAAGACCACCCCGACGCGCAGCGCCAGCCGGGTCCGGTCGGCCACCGGCCGCAGCCCGCACACCTGCGCCCGCCCGGCGGTCGGGGTCAGCACACCGGTGAGCATCTTCAGCGTGGTCGACTTCCCGGCGCCGTTCGGGCCGATGTAGCCGAGCATCTCGCCGCGTTCCACCCGCAGGTCGACGCCGTCGACCGCGGTCACCGTGCGCTTCTCCCGGCGCAGCCGCCCGGCCCGGACCCGGACCGTGAACTCCTTGCGCAGGCCGTCCATCTCGATGACGCTCATGACCCCGTACTCCGGTAGTGACGGATCCCGACCCGCCAGGCCAGGGCGGCGACCGCCGCCGCGACCGCCGCGACGCCCGGCGCGGCCCAGCCCACCCAGGCCGGCAGGCCGAGCGGGTCGGCGCGGCCCAGCAGCGCCAGCGCCGGGTGGTAACTGACAAAGGCGAAGCCCATCCCGTACGCGAACAGCGCGCGGAACCAGCCGCCGTAGACGGTGATCGGGTACGCGGTGAAGTCGCGCCCGCCGTAGGTCACCGAGTTGGCGAGTTCGCCGGAGTCGACCCAGTAGAACGACACCGTGGCGGTGGTGACGAAGACCGAGGCGAAGAAGACCACCGCGGCCGGCGGGGCGACGACTGCCAGCGCGACCCGCCCCGGGGTCCAGTCGATCCCGGCCGAGGCGAGCGCGAAGACCAGCACGGCCAGCCCGAACACCGCCCGGGACACCTTGCGCAGCGGCAGGTCCATCAGCAGCAGTTGGGGCAGCGCCGCGAGCGGGCGGACCAGCACGGCGTCGAAGAGGCCGGTGCGGACGTACCGGGGCAGCCGCTCGATGTTGCCGACCAGCAGGTCGGCGGCGGCGAACCCGCAGGTCGACAGCCCGACCACGACGAGCGTCTCGCGCAACGTGAAGCCGCCCAGCTCACGGGTCACCCCGAAGATCACCAGCACGGTGACCACGTCGAACACGGTCGCGCCCAGGTTGCCGACCAGGTCGACCACGAACGACGTGCGGTAGGCGGTCTGGGACCGCGCCTGCGCCCCGAGCAACGACCGGTACGCCCGCAGCGTTCCCCCCTGCTCAACCACCCTGCACCACCAGCCGGCGCTCGGCCCGTCGCTGGACCAGCCGGCAGAGCGCCAGCAGCAGCACCGCCCAGCCGAGCTGCAACCCGACCAGACCCACGCCGGTCGCCGTCGACTCCCGCTCCACCAACACGTCCAGCGGGACCTGCAGCAGGCTGGGGAACGGGGTGGCGTAGCGCAGGGTCGCCTCCACCGGAGCGGGCAGGAACCCGAGCGGGAAGTAGAGCCCGGCCAGCACGCCCGAGCCCAACGTCCAGAGGATCATCGGACCCCGGACGTCCTGCAACCAGTAGGTGGTCGCGTTGACCAGGTAGCGGCAGCCGAAGCAGACCACCACCGCGAGCACGACGGAGAGCAGGAACAGCCCGACGGTGGCCCAGTGCCGAGGCACGTGCACCGGGAAGAAGAGCGGGCCGACCACCAGCGGCGGCACCAGCCGGGCGAGCGCGGCGAACCCGGCCCGGCCCAGGTCGACGGCGAGATAGCTGGTCACCGGGTGCACCGGCCGCAGCAGGTCGGCGGCCACCTCGCCGGAGCGGATCCGGTCGGCCAGGTCGGTCCAGCCCCAGATCGCGATGACCGCCAGCAGCCCCTGCCCGGCCCAGACGAACGTGCCGAGCTGCGCCCGGTCGTAGCCGGCCACGGTGCCGGCCGCGCCGGTGGCGGCGAGGAAGATGTAGCAGCGCAGGAAGCCGAACACGGTGTTGGTCACGACGCCGGCGACGGCCGCCTGGCGGTAGGTCGCCTGCCGGCGAAAGCCCGCCGCCACTATCGCGCCGAATGTCCGAAACCATGGGGTAACGTGTGCGTCCGTGGGTGATGCCACAGTGGCGGTGACCGAGCCCACGCCGTTACCCTCCTTCCGCAGGCAAGACGTGCTGGACCGGGCGACTCTACCGGCACGTCCGGCGCTCCGGCGCGACAATTTCCAGCGAGGTGACACCGCCGTGAGCGAGCGACGCGAGCCGGTTCCCGGGCCGCGCCGCGTGACCGGCGGGAAGGGCTGTCGATGAGTGGCTGGGGCAGCTGGCGCGAGCCGGCCGAACCGGCCTGGGCCCTGGCACCCACCCACGAGTGGGAGCCGCAGTTCCCCGGCCAGCGCTACCCGGGCGACATCGGCCTGGAACACCTGACTCCCCCACCACGCCGCCGGTCCGTGGTCGGACGCGCCGAGGTGCGCCCGGTCAGCCCCGCGCCGGACGACGCCTACCCGGTCAGCCCGGCGCCGGAGACGTACCCGATCAGCCCGGCGAGCCCGCGCGGCGCGTACCCGGTGAGTCCCGCCGCGCCGCGCGGGGCCCGTCCGGTCAGTCCCGCCGGACCGGAGACGTACCCCATCAGCCCGGCCGGCCCGGACGGGCCGCGCGGGCCGCGCGGCTCCTACCCGGTCAGCCCGGCCGGACCGGAGACGTACCCGATCAGCCCGGCCGGCCCGGACGGGCCGCGCGGGCCGCGTCCGGTGGGCGAGCGACGCCGGCACCCGGACGGACCCGGCACGGACGGCCGGCATCCCCGCGACCAGGAGGCCCCGCCGGAGCGGTTCGACCAGCGCTGGACGCGCCCCCGGGCGGCGTCCCACCGGCCGGCCCCGATCGAGCCGGGCTGGGCGCCGGAGCCGAACGAGACCCCGCGCCCCGCCCCGGGCTGGTCCGAGCGCCATCGGCCGGCGGACGACCGCCCCGCCGCGTCGAACGGGCGCGGGGGCGCCTCCCGCGTCCAGTGGAGCCCGCCGCCCGACGATCGGCGTGCGCCCCGACGCGAGCCCACCCCGCCCGACGACCGTCACCGGCTCGTCCCGGACGAGATGCACGGGCCGTACGTCGACAGTTGGCAGGACCCGGAGCCCGACAGCCACCCGGAGCGACGGGACCCCGGCCGGCCGGCCGACCGGCGCGACCACGACGGGACCCCGGCGGAACGCGGTTGGGCCGGCCACGGCGAGCCGCGCCGCGACGGCTGGCGCGACCCGGGCCCGCGTCCGCACACCGACCGGCGCGAGCCGTCCGCCGGCCGATGGGACGACGGCGCGCCGCGCCGGGAGGCCGCCGCGCCCGCCGACGTCCAGCGTCCGACCCCCGGGCACGGCCGCGCCCCGCAGCGCGCCGAAGCCGACCGGTACGGCCCCCCACGCCCCGCCGACCAGCGGTGGGACGGTCCGCGCGACCGCACGTACCCGCCACAGGGCGAGTGGCCGGTGATCGAGCGGCGGCCCCGCACCGAGCCGGCCGCGTACCGGCCCGACGAGCGCCGCCGTCCGGTCGCGGACGGCCACCCGGCTCAGCCGACCGACGCCGTGCGCCCCGACGGTCACCGCCCCGACCGGGACGGCATCGGCCGGGCCCGCCCGGAGTCGCGGGACGCCCGACCGCCCGTCACCCGCCCCGAGCACGCCGCCCCACGCCCCGAGAGCACCGGCGCACGCCCCGAGTCGACGGACGTCCGGCCGCCCTCGACCGGCGTTCGTCCCGAGGCCGGCCGGCGGCAGCCCGAGCCGGACCCGCGCCGGGCGGACTCCGCGGCGCCCCCCGAGTACCGGCCCCGTCCGGAGCAGTGGTCGGCCCGACCCGACGAGCACCAGCGCGGCCGGCGCGACGACGTGCCGACCCCGTCCGTGCCGCCGACCCGACCGGACGAACCGCGACGGCCGACCGCCCCGGGGTCGGACCGGTACGACGAGGCCCGCCGTCCGGCACCGCCCGCCTACCCCGGCCCCGCCCCGGTCCGGGCACCCGAACGAGGCCCGGTGCCGCCCGCCCGCACCGGCCCTCCCGAGGCCCGGCCGCCGCACGGCACACCGCCCCCGCCGGCCACCGCCACGCCGTCGGCCCCGCCGGTCCCGTCCGCTCCGCCGGCCACCCCGGCTCCACCGGTCACGCCGGCTCAGGCCGCCCAGTCGGCACCGCCCGCTGCTCCGGCTCCGCCCGCTGCTCCGGCTCCGCGGGCCACCCCGGCTCCACCGGTCACGCCGGCTCAGGCCGCCCAGTCGGCACCGCCCGCTGCTCCGGCCCCGCGGGCCACCCCGGCTCCACCGGTCACGCCGGTTCAGGACGCCCGCCCGGCCACTCCGCCCACGCCCGTCGGTCCGGCTCAGTCGGCCCACTCGGCCCCGCCGGTCGCTCCGGCTCAGTCCGGCCGGCCGGTTCCACCGGTCACGCCGGCCCCACCTGCGCAGTCGGGTACGCCGGCTCAGCCGGGCACGCCTACTCCGCCGGCTCAGCCGGGCACGCCGGCACAGTCGAGCACGCCGGCTCAGCCGGGCACGCCTACTCCGCCGGCTCGGCCGGGCACACCGCCGGTCGGGACCGACGCACGGCAGGTGGAGGAGCCGCGCCCGGTACCTCAGGCGGCGGACTCCGGCATGGAGGCATGGTTCCGGCCGAGCCGACCGGCGACACCCGGCGCCCACGACACCGTCGCGACGGCGCGGGCCGACGACGCGTCCGACGTCAAATCCCGGCCGGCGCCCGCCGAGGGTCCGGACCGCCACCACGCCACCGTGCCGGGCGACCAGCGGAACGAGACCCGCCGACCGGGCGACCGGCCCGAGCCGGCACGGCCGGACGACGACGGCCCGTCGGTCGCGTCGACCCGTGCGGTCACCTCGGCCGATCGCCCCACGGCGGTCGACCCGGGCGCGGTCGACTTGGGCGCCTCCGGCGAGCCGGAGCAGTCCGTCGATCGTCGCGACGAACGTGATGACGTGGATGACTCGGCCGGCACCGCCGTCGACCACGCCACCGCGACGGATCCCGCCGACCGCGTGGCACCCGCGGCCCGCCTCGCACCCACGGCCCGCCCGGCAGCCACGGACCGCCCCGCAACCACGGACCGCCCCGCACCCGCGGACCCGTCCGGACCCGCCGGACGGCCGGACACCGCAGCCGCGTCGGGCGTCGACGGCCAGGGCTCCACGACGACCGCCACCGCGACCACGGGGCAGCCCGGGGACAGCGCGGAGACTCCGGTAACCGGCGGTGACGTCAGCCCGCCGGCACCCGTCATCGCAGCGGCAGCGGCAGCGGCAGCGGCAGCGGCAGCGGCAGCGGCCGAGCTGACGGTGCCGAGCGTCCGCCCGCCGGTCGAGTCCCGCGCATCCGCGCCGTCCACCCCCTCGGACGGCACATCGCCGCAACCGCCGTCCACCCTTGACGCACGCCGGGACGCGGCAACACACCCGGATCCGGAGACGTCCTCCACCACGCGTGCGGACGCGGCCCCGCACGCCGACGCGACGCCTACCAACCAGGCGGCAGCAGCACCCGCCGCCCGCCCCGACCTCGACGGGTCGGAGCCGGCGCCCACGACCGACGGTCCGGCACGGGTGGTTCGCCCGGAACCGGGCCACGACGAGTTCCGGGCCGAGGCGGGTTCGGTCGGCCCGATGCCGACCGCGACGAGGTCGGGCAGTTCGGCGCTCGACGAGAACGCCGCCGGTGCGGCGGACCCGACCGGTACGTCGCGGGTCGGAACCGATGCGACGGCCGCCACGTCGACCGAGCCGGATCCGCGCGACCCGCAACGCGCCACCACCGGTCCGACCGACACACCGCGCGGCGGTACGGACCTGGGCGGCACGACTCCCACCCCGACCGACACGATGGCCACCGCGCCGTCCGCCGAACCGGACCGAGCCGGCCCGGCGCGGACGGAAGCCGACCCGACAGCGACGGACACCAGCCCAGCACGGACGGAAGCCGACCCGACAGCGACGGACGCCAGCCCGGCACGGACGGAAGCCGGGCCGGACGACGTCGCCCTCGCCGACGCGAGCAGGGCCGAAGAGACGACGGCCCACACCAGCCCCGTCGAAGATGATTCGGCCGATCGCGGGCCGACCGAATCCCCTTCGGACCGCCCGATCACCTCGGCGGCGGGTGCGGTCCCGGGCGAGCAGACCGGCACCGAGAGCGGGGCATCGGCCGCGCCGACGGGCGCGGGTCCGACCGGTGGCGCCGGGGCGGACGGGCCGGCGGGGCCGCGTACCCCGGAGCCGGGCGCGGAGGACGACGACCGGGCGGACGTGGCGGACGACGAGCCGGCGCCGGCGCCTCCGGTGGACCCGGAACAGGCGCTGGCCGCGATCGAGTGGCGGCTGGATCCGGGGACGCTACGCGAGGAGGCGCCCGACCCGACGCTGCTGCGCCCGATCCGCGACGGCCTCACCGGCAAGTTGGGCAGCGCGCTGGACAACCGCAGCCGGGCCCGGCTGCTCAGCCTCCGCTCGGTGGCGTCCCGGATCCTCGGCGACCTGGACGACGCGGTCGCCGACGGTCGGCTGGCCGTCACGTACGCGGAGGCCACCGGCGAGTTGCGGCGGACCTCGCTGGCCCGCGCGCGCCTCGCCGAGGTGCTGCGCTGGCGGGGTGAGCACGCGGAGGCCGACCGGCTCTTCGCCGAGGCCAACTCGCCGGAGCTGCCCGACCGGCTGCGCGCGTTGCTGCACGAGCACGCCGGGCGCTCCTGCTACGACCAGGGCCGGCTGACCGAGGCGTGTGCGCACTTCGAGCGGGCGCTGGACCTGCGTCAGGGCGGGGACGCGGCGTTGACCGCGCGGACCGAGGTGGCGCTGGACGCGGTCGCCGGCCGGGCGGCCGAGGCCGGCTTCGGTCCGGCGCCCCGGGGACGGGAGGAGGTGCTCGGCACGCCGCGCCACCCGGCGGCGACGTTCGACGACGAGCACCAGCTCTGGGGGTACGCGGACGCCGACGGCGAGATGGTCGTCGCGCACCGGTACGCCGAGGCCCAGCCCTTCCACGAGGGACTGGCCTGGGTCCGCATGCCCGAGGCGTCCCGCTGGGCGCTGATCGACACCACCGGCGCGGCGCTGATCGAGGCGAACAACGGCTACCGCGCGGTGGGCGCCTTCGCCGAGGGCCTGTCCTGGGTGTCCATGGACGGCAAGGGCCGGTGGATGGCCGTCGACAAGATGAACATCGTGAAGATCCCGCCCGGGTACGAGGAGGTCCGGCCGTTCCGCAACGGCCTGGCCGCGGTGCGGCAGAACGGCGGCTGGGGTGCGGTGGACCGCACCGGCGAGGTGGTGGTGCCGACCCGCTACCACCGGCTCGGCGCGCCGCTGGCCGACGGCCGGCACCTGGACGGTTTCACCGCCGACGGGCTGGCCGTGGTGGAGCTGGCCGGCCGCCGCGGCGTGGTCAACCGGAGCGGACGGGTGGTGGTCACCCCGGCGTACCCGACGCTGGTGATCCACCCGGTGGCGTTCCTGGTCACCACCGAGACGGGCCGCTGGGGTGCCCTCGACCGTCGCGGCGAGCCGCTGATCGACCCGGTGCACCCCCACCGCGCCGCGGTGGCCGCGGAAATCGACCGGCTGCTCGCCGACACCAACCCGGTGCTCTGAGGCCGGGGAGTCACGACGGGTGCCCCGCGGCGTGCGGGGCTAGGGTCGAGGGATGGAATTCCGACACCTGGGCCGCTCCGGCCTGATGGTCAGCGAGATCTCGTACGGCAACTGGATCACCCACGGCTCGCAGGTCGAGGAGGAGGCCGCGGTCGCCTGCGTCCGGGCCGCCCTCGACAGCGGCATCACCACCTTCGACACCGCCGACGTCTACGCCGGCACCCGGGCCGAGTCGGTGCTCGGCCGGGCGCTGAAGGGCGAGCGCCGCGAAGGGCTGGAGATCTTCACCAAGGTGTACTGGCCGACCGGCCCGGGCCGCAACGACCGCGGCCTGTCCCGCAAGCACATCATGGAGTCGATCGACGGCTCGCTGCGCCGCCTGCAGACCGACCACGTCGACCTCTACCAGGCGCACCGCTACGACGTCAGCACGCCGCTGGAGGAGACGATGGAGGCGTTCGCCGACGTCGTCCACTCCGGCAAGGCGCACTACATCGGCGTGTCCGAGTGGACCGCCTCGCAGTTGCGCGAGGCGCACGCGCTCGCCCGTGAGCTGCGCATCCCGCTGATCTCCAACCAGCCACAATATTCGATGCTGTGGCGGGTCATCGAGACCGAGGTGATCCCGGCCAGCGAGGAGCTGGGCGTCGGCCAGATCGTCTGGTCGCCGATGGCGCAGGGCGTGCTCTCCGGGAAGTACCTGCCGGGCCAGCCGCCGCCGGCCGGCTCCCGCGCCACCGACGAGAAGTCCGGCGCGGACTTCATCGCCCGCTGGCTCACCGACGACGTGCTCACCCGGGTGCAGCAGCTCAAGCCGATCGCCGAGCAGGCCGGGCTGACCATGCCGCAGCTCGCCGTCGCCTGGGTGCTGCAGAACCCGAACGTCGCCTCGGCGATCGTCGGCGCCTCCCGGCCCGAGCAGGTGCACGACAACGTGAAGGCGGCGGGTGTGAAGCTCGACGCCGGCCTGCTCAAGGCGATCGACGAGATCGTCGAGCCGGTCACCGAGCGGGACCCGGCGAAGACCGAGAGCCCGGCGCAGCGTCCGTGACGCCAGTCGTCCCCGGGCCGGCGTTCCGCGCCGGCCCGGGGACGGCCGGTCAGCCCTGCCAGAAGCGGATCAGGGAGAACCCGATCTGGTACAGCGCCCGCGGCAGGCCGAGCGCGTCGCCGACCGCGAAGACGCCGCCGAAGAACACCCGGTTGATCTGGGGACTCCACAGCAGTGCGAAGAGCAGGATGAATCCGTACGGGGCGAACAGGTCGTACATCCGCCGGTAGGCGGGGCTGAGCCAGGGCTGGATCATGTTGCCGCCGTCCAGCCCGGGCACCGGCATCAGGTTGAGCACGCTCGCCATGAGCTGGAGGAACGCGAGCAGGCCGACGCCGGCCCAGAACTCCAGCGGCCCGCCCAGCTCCGGCCCCCAGGTCACGGCCGCCACCAGCACCAGCGTGAACAGCACGTTGGTGGCCGGCCCGGCGAGGCTGACCAGGGTGTGCCGCAGCCGGCCCGGGATGGCGTGCCGGTCGACCCAGACCGCGCCGCCGGGCAGGCCGATGCCGCCGAGCAGCACCACGACCACCGGCAGCACGATCGACAGCAGCGGGCTGGTGTACTTCAGCGGGTTGAGCGTCAGGTAGCCGCGGTGGGCGATGTCGCGGTCGCCGGCCCGGTAGGCGACCACCGCGTGCGCGTACTCGTGCAGGCACAGCGAGACGAGCCAGCCGGAGACGACGAACAGGAACACGTCGAACCGCACGTTGCCGAACCCGTTCCAGGTCATCACGCCGCCGGCCACGAAGAGCGCGACCAGCGCCAGGAAGATCGGGCTCGGCCGGAACGCCGCCCGGGGCACGCCGAGGACCAGCGGGTCACCCGGGCGGTCGTAGCCGGTCATTCGGCCGGGGGCAGCAGGCTCATCCGGTATTCCACCCGGTCGTCCTCGACCAGCGCGACGGAGGTGACGCCGGACGTCGCGAGCTCCCGCCAGGTCTGGCCGATCCACGACTCGGCGTCCGCCTGACTCGTGAACGACTCGCCCGGCCCGTCGACCGTGTCGCCGTTCGTGCCCTCGTACCGCCAGCTCCACGCCATGCCGCGTCTCCCCTCGCCGCCGTCGCCCGATAGGGCCGGAAACCCTCGCAAGCCTAGTCGGCCCGCCGGACGACGGCCCGCCGCCACATGGATCATGCCGATCACGGCCGGTACGGTGGCGCGGTGCTGACTTCGAACGTGGTGCTCAGCGACCGCTACCGGCTGACCGAACGCATCGCGACCGGCGGCATGGGCGCGGTGTGGAAGTGCACGGACATGCTGCTCGGCCGCGACGTCGCGGTGAAGGTGCTGCTGCCGTCGCTGGTCGCCGACCCGGAGTTCACCACCCGCTTCCAGGCCGAGGCCCGGATGCTGGCCGCGCTGCGGCACCCCGGCATCGTGCAGGTGCACGACGTCGGCGCCGCGACGCTCGCCGACGGCAGCCGGGTCAGCTACCTGGTCATGGAGTACGTCGACGGCCGGCCACTGACCGGCTGGGTCCGGCACGCCGGCCGGCTCGACCCGGCGTCCACCATGTCGGTGGTGGGGCAGGCCGCGCAGGCGTTGCACGCCGCCCACCTCGCCGGCATCGTGCACCGCGACGTGAAACCGGCGAACCTGCTGGTCAAGCGGGACGGCACGGTCGTGCTGGTGGACTTCGGCATCGCCCGGGCCACCACCATGGCCGGCATCACCGCCGCCCACATGGTGCTCGGCACCGCCTCGTACATGTCCCCGGAGCAGGCGGCCGGACAACCGGTCTCGCCGGTCACCGACGTCTACGCGCTCGGCGCGGTCGCGTACTTCTGCCTGGCCGGCCGGCCGCCCTTCGACGGCGACAGCCCGCTGCAGGTGGCGATGCGGCACGTGCAGGACGAGCCGCCGCCGCTGCCGCCGGACACGCCCCCGGCGGTGGTCGAGGTGGTCCGGCGCGCGCTGGCGAAGAGCCCGCGCGACCGCTTCCCCACCGCGGCGGCCCTGGCCGACGGCGCGCAGGACGCCCGGGACGCCACGCTGGCCAGCGTGCCGGTCCCGCCGCGCCCGCCGTGGGCGGTGGGCGGCCCGGCCGTCCCCGGCCCGCCCACGCCCGCCCCGGCCATGTCCGGGCCGGCCATGCCCGCGCCGGTCGACCTCCCGGCCGGGGGTACGGATCCGGTGGCGCCCGGTGCGCGGCAGACGTCCGGCCCGGATGTCGGACCGGTGGCCGGGGTGCCGCCCTGGGCGGCCGACTCGACGTTCGGCGCGCCCGACCGGCCCGCCTCGGGGGTGGACGGCACGCCGCCGACGCGGGAGGAACCGACCCGACGCGGGCGGCGAACCGGAGTGCTCGCCGGGGCGGCCGGCGTGGTGCTGGTGGCGGTGCTGACCGCGGTGGCGGTGGCGGCGCTCCGCTCCCCCGACGAGCCGGGACCGGCGCCGACGGCGGTGGCCGGTGAGTCCGCGGTGGCCGGTCCGGTGGCGACGGTGAGGCCGAGCGGCGCCGGCCCGGCGACGCCGGGCGCGAGCCGCAGCGCGCGGCCGAGCCGGTCGTCGGCCACCCCGAGCCGTCCCGCGCCGCAGCCGACCGGGTCGGCCGGAGGCGGGCCGGGCACCGGCACGCCCGCGCCGACCGGGACGCCGACGACCGCGCCGAAGCCGCAGCCGTACACCGCCGCCCAGGTGTGCGGCGGTGGTTACCAGGTGATCGACTCGGCCACGCTGACCGCGGGCGGCGTCCGCCAGGGACGGGTCTACCTGCTCTACAGCACCGCGGCCGGGGCAAACTGCGTGGTCACGCTCAAGGACGCCGACGTCGGCCGGGTCACCACGGTCACCACCTACCTGGAGGTGAAGGGCAGGGCCCGGCAGACGCAGAGCGGCGGCTACCGGTACTACGCCGGCCCGGTACGCGCCACCGCCGCCGCCGTCTGCGTGAGGTGGGGCGGCGCGACCGGCGGCGCCACCTACACCAGCCCCTTCGAACACTGCGACTGACCTGCGCCGGCCCCTGCGCCGATCTTGGAGTTGTGGCACCTGACAAATCGGCTGTCTCCGACATCCTGGGCGCCACAACTCCAAGGTCGACGACGAAAGGTCGGGCGGGGCGGGGGCGGGTGGGTGGGAGGGCGGGGTGGGAGGGGCGAACTAAGGTACGGGCATGTCCGTTGACGGGTGGCACACCCTCCTGGTGCTCGGCGGTATCCGCTCCGGCAAGTCCGGGTTCGCCGAGTCGCTGGTCGCCGACGCGCCCATGGTCCGCTACGTGGCCACCGCCCCCGCCGGTGATCCGGACGACACCGAGTGGGCAGCCCGCCTCGCCACGCACCGGGCCCGGCGGCCGGGAAGCTGGACCACCGAGGAGACGGCGACGGACCCGGGCCGGCTGGCCGAGGTGATCGCCGCCGCCGGCCCGCACGACACGCTGCTCGTGGACGACCTGGGCGGCTGGGTGACGGTGCTGCTCGACCCGGTCCACCAGCCGGCCGACGACACCGCCACCATCGCCGAGCTGGCCGCGGCAGTGCGGGCCAGCGAGGCGCGCCTGGTGCTGGTCAGCCCCGAGGTCGGGCTGTCGCTGGTGCCCACCACGCCGCTGGGCCGGGCGTTCACCGACGCGCTGGGCGCCACCAACCGCGCGGTGGCCGACGCCTGCGACGCGGTCGCGCTCGTGGTCGCCGGGCAGACCGCCTGGCTCAAGCCCACCGCAGCGCCGGCACCGCCGGTCCACGCCGCGCCGCCGGTCCACGCCGCAACGCCCGCCCATGCCGCGCCGCCCGCCCACACCGCGTCGCCCGCCCACGCCGCGTCGCAGCCGGACCACGGCATGCCGGCCGACCTCGACCGGGCCGGCACGCCGGCGTGGGCCGGGGCGGACCGGTCGACCACGTCCACCGGGCGTCGACCGGAGAGCGTCGCGCCGGACGCGCCGCTGCCCGAGGTGCTCACCCCCGCCGCGACGCCGCCGCCGGCCACGCCGGCCGCCGGCACGGGCGGCGCCGGGGACTGGGCGGCGCCCACCATGGCCCTGCCCATGATCGCCACCGGCCTGGTCATCCAGCCCGGCATGGAACTGCCGATGCCGGACGACTACACCGGCCCGCAGGCGGTCGACCGGCTCGCCACGCTCGACCTCCCGGGCGCCGGCCTCGGCGTGCTGGAGCAGGTGATCGGCTTCGCCGCGGCCACCCAGGGCACCGCGACGCCCCGCCCGTGGGAGTCGGTCCGGGTGCTGCTGCTGCACGGCGACCACGACGGTGGGGCGTCCGCCGGCGCGGTGCCCGGCGAGTCGGCCCGCCGCGCCCGGCAGGCCCGCGCCGGCCGGGGCGCGCTGGCCCGGCTGGCCGCCGAGAATGGCGCGAGCCTCCAGGTCGTCGAGGCGCCCGCCTCGGCCCCGTTCGAGGACGGCCCGGCGCTGGACGCCGACCAGGTCGAGTCGGCGCTGCGCTACGGCTGGCGGCTGGCCGAGCAGGCCGCCGAGGCGGGCGTACAGCTTCTGGTGCTGGCGTCCTGCGGGGCGGGCGCCGAGGCGGCCGCCGCGGCGGTGCTGGCGGCCACCGCCGGCGCGGAGCCCCCGACGGTGCTCGGCCGGGTGGTGACCGAGCAGGGCGAGATCGACGACAACGCCTGGATGGTCCGCTGCGCGGCCGTGCGGGACGCGCTGCACCGCACCCGGCGGTCCCCCCGCGAGGCCAAGGACATCCTGGCCGAGCTGGGCGGCGGTGACATCGCGATGGCCACCGGCGTGCTGCTCGGCGCCACCGCCCGGCGGGTCCCGGTGCTGCTGGACGGCCCGGTCGGCACCGCCGCCGGCATGGTCAGCCGGGACCTGGCCGGGCAGGCCCGGCACTGGTGCCTGCTGCCCGACCACGGCGGCCGTCCCGGGGTGCGGCTCGCCGCCGACGTGCTCGGCCTGACGCCGCTGCTCGACCTCCGCCTCGACCTGGGCGAGGGGGCGACCGCGCTGGCCGCCCTCCCGCTGCTGCGCTCGGCGCTCACGCTCGCCGCCACGCTGCCGACGCACCCGTCGCTGGGCGGCGCCGACGACGAGCGCGTCGCCGAGCCGGAGCCGGCCGACGAGCCGGACTTCACCGAGCCGGACTTCACCGAGCCGGAGCCGGCCGGGCCGGGCCCGACCACCACCGGGTCCGACGAGCCGGTGTCGCCCGGCCGCCGTGCCGACTGAGCCCCGGCTCGCCGACGGCGTCCGGCTGGCGCTGACCACGTTCACCACCGCGCCGGTACGCGCCGGCCGGGTCGACCGGGACACCGCCGGCGTCGCGATGGCGCTGGCCCCGGCGGTCGGCGCGCTGCTGGGCGCGGTGCTCGCCGGGGCACTGCTGCTGGCCGGCGCGCTCGCCCCGCCGCTGGTCGCCGCCGGGGCGACGGTCGCGCTGGGCGCGCTGCTCACCCGGGGCCTGCACCTGGACGGGCTGGCCGACACCGTGGACGCGCTCGGCTCGTACCGGCGCGGGCCGGCCGCGCTGGAGATCATGAAGCAGCCGGACGTCGGCCCGTTCGGGGTGGTCGCGCTGGTGGTCGTACTCCTGCTCCAGACCGCCGTGCTGGCGGAGCTGGCCGGGCGGGACGCGCCGGCGGCGCTCGCCGCGGTGGTCGCGGCCACCGCGGCCGGGCGGCTGGCCGCCGGCCTGGCCTGCCGCCGCGGCGTGCCGGCGGCCCGGCCGGACGGGCTGGGCGCGCTGGTCGCCGGCACGGTGGGGTGGGCCGTCCTGGCGCTCGGCGCGCTCGCCGTGGCGCTGCTGGCCGTGCCGGCGGTGCCGGGCCGCCCGTGGCAGGGGCCGCTCGCCGTGCTCGCCTCGCTCGCCGTCGCGGCCGGGCTGCTGCGGCACCTGGTACGCCGCTTCGGCGGCATCACCGGCGACGTCCTCGGCGCCCTGGTGGAGGTCGTCACCACGCTGTCCTACCTGGGACTGGTGCTGACCGGCTGATCGCCACCCGGTCGGGCGGGTAGCGTTCGGGTGAGTGCGCCGGCGCGGTCGAGGGGGACGGATGCTGATCACGGACGACTTCCTGCCCGTACCGGTGCCGGAGTCGCTCGACGCGACCTATCTGGTGCCGATCGAAGGGCTGCCCAGGGTCAGCCCGAAGACGGCGGTGGCGGGGCTGGCCGGCCGGCTGGCCGCGCCCGTGCACGGCCTGGCCACGCAGATGCTGGACAGCCCGCTGATGAGCGTGGACACCCGCACCGTGGACGAGTTCCCCGAGCTGCCACCGGACCTGCTCGCCGCGTTCGGGGCGACCGAGGAGCAACTGGCCCGGCTGGCCGCCGCCACCCACCTGGTGGTGGTGCAGGCCGAATACCGGCCGGGCTGGCCGCCGGCGCACGAGTGGGCGGCCCGGGCGGTCGCCGCGGCGGTCGCCGAGACGGTCGGCGGGGACGTGGTCGACGTGTTCGGGCTCCAGTTCCTCGACCCGGCCGCCGCGCTGCGCTCGCTGCCGGACGAGCACGGCCGGATCCGGCTGGTCGACTGGGTGCTGGTGCCCTACTCCTCGGACGCCGACGGGCTCTGGTTCACCACGAAGGGGCTGCGCCGGTTCGGGCTGCTGGAGTTGCAGGCCCAGGGCGTGCCGGACCACCTCACCCGGGCCTGGGGCGCGGTGATGACCGGGGCGGCCCGGCGGCTGCTGCGGGACTGGACCGACGGGCTGGCCGGCGAGGAGGTGCCGGCGTTCGTGCAGCTCCCGGTGCTGGCCACGGTGACCGGGCACGACATCGCGGTCGCGTACGGCAATCCGGAGCAGCACGGCGCGACGGCGCCGGTGCTGCTGCGCCTGGAGCTGGACCCGGCCACCGACCCGGACGCCGACTCGTTCCTCAGCCTGAACCCGCCGCCGGGGCATCCCGGCCCGCCCGGCCGCTACTTCGCCGCCGCCTGCGCGACGCTG
This sequence comes from Micromonospora ferruginea, assembly GCF_013694245.2. Taxonomy (NCBI): domain Bacteria; kingdom Bacillati; phylum Actinomycetota; class Actinomycetes; order Micromonosporales; family Micromonosporaceae; genus Micromonospora; species Micromonospora robiginosa. The sequence goes on along the minus strand of NZ_CP059322.2, from coordinate 476,714 downwards.
TTCAACGGCATCCAGCCCGACGTCCGCTACACCCGCACGGGTGACGCGATGAGCCGGGCGGTGGCGACCGCCCGGGAGTCGCTCGGCGACATCCGGGCCCGGTTCCTGGCCGGCGGGCTGCCGGACGAGAGCCAGCTCGTGGTCAAGTACGGCCTGCCCGGCGACGAGGGCCCGGAGTACGTCTGGGCCGGGGTGACCTCGTGGGACGCCCCGGAGCGGATCGTCGGGGCGAGCGCCACCGACGCCACCAGCGACCCGAGTGTGCGGATCGGCTCGCCGGTCGTGGTGGAGGCGTCCGACGTGGTCGACTGGGCGATCCTGGACGGCACCGGCGTGCTGGAGGGCGGCTGGACCCAGGCCGTCCTCGACGCCGGCGAACGCCTGCGCGAGGACTGACCCGAGCGCCTGCGCGAGGACTGACCTGCGGCTCAGCGCACGGAGGGCTGGACGAAGGGTGGCCTGGTCAGGCGCATCCGGGCGCGACGACCCCGGATGTCGACCTCCAGCTCCTCCCCGTCGGGCAGCTTCGGATCGGTGTCGACCAGGGCGAGGGCGACGCCGTGCTTGAGCGTCGGGCTGAACGTGCCGCTGGTGACCACGCCGACCTGCCGGTCGCCGGCGTACACGGTCATGCCGGGGCGCGGGATGGCCCGGTCGACCGCGGCGAGACCGCGCAGCGTACGGGCCGGACCGGCGGCCTTCTCGGCGCGCAGCGCGTCGCGGCCCCAGAAGGCCGGCTTGTCCCAGCCCACCGCCCAGCCGGAGCGGCCCTGCACCGGGGTGATGTCGAGGGAGAGGTCCTGCCCGTGCAGCGGGTAGCCCATCTCGGTGCGCAGCGTGTCCCGGGCGGCCAGGCCGCAGGCGCGCACCTCCGGGCCGGCGGCGAAGATCGCGTCCCAGACGGCGACCGCGTGCGCGGCCGGCACCACCAGCTCGTAGCCCAGCTCGCCGGTGTAGCCGGTGCGGCAGACGGTCAGCTCGACGCCGGCGAGTGCGGCGGTGGAGAAGCTCATGTAGTCGTGCCCGGTGGGCAGCCCGAGCGCGGTGAGCAGCTCCGCCGAGCCCGGTCCCTGCACGGCGAGCACCGCGTACGCCTCGTGCTCGTCGGCGACGGTCACGCCGGCCGGCGCGGCGGCGCGCAACCGGCGGGCCACCTCGGCGGTGTTCGCCGCGTTGGGCACCAGGAACACGTGGTCGTCGGCGTGCAGGTAGGCGATGATGTCGTCCACCACGCCGCCGGTGGCGTCGTCGCAGCAGAGCGTGTACTGCGCCTGGCCGGGCGCGATCCGGCCGAGGTCGTTGGTGAGACAGGCGTTGACGAAGTCCGCCGCGCCGGCGCCGGTGACCCGGATCTTGCCCAGGTGCGAGACGTCGAAGACGCCCACCCCGGTCCGCACGGCGGTGTGCTCCTTGAGCACGCCGCCGCCGGCGTACTCGAGCGGCATCTGCCAGCCGCCGAAGGGGGCGAACTTCGCGCCGAGCGCGGTGTGTCGCTCGTGCAGCGGGGAGCGGCGCAGCCGGGTCTCGGCGGCGTCGGGGGTCACCTCGGTCATGGGTGGCAACTTACCGGCCGGCGCCTCGGTGGTTAGCATCGGCGGGATCCCGTCGACACGCGACGGCGGGACAGCCACGCTTCCGGCGGGTAGGTTGCCGCCGGAGAGACCTTCATCGCCGGTACGCGACGACGCGGCCGGCCCGGCCCGCCCGGAGTAGCTTTCGTGACATCGCCCCGCACCACCCTCAGCCTGGTCGACACCGACCCCGCCGAACTCGCCGTCGACGCGATCGTGATCGGCGTGCACAGCCAGACCACCGAGCCGGGCAGCGGCGCACCCGCCGATGCCCTGCTGCTGGCCAGCGGCGCGGAGAGCATCGCCGCCGCGTTCGACGGAAAGCTGACCGAGACGCTCGCCCTGCTCGGCGCGACCGGCGGCCCCGGCGAGGTGATCAAGTTGGCCACGCTGGGCACGGTGACCGCCCCGGTGGTCGTCGCCGTCGGGCTCGGCGCGGAGCCCTCGGGCGCCGCTCCCGCCCCCGAGTCGCTGCGCCGGGCCGCCGGCGCGGCGGTGCGGGCGCTGGCCGGCGCGCCGCGGGTCGCCCTGGCCCTGCCGCTGCCGGACGACGCCGACGCCCCGGCCGCGCTGCGCGCGGTCGCGGAGGGCGCGCTGCTCGGCGGCTACCGGTTCGCCGGCTACAAGACCAAGCCGCAGCCGGCCCGGCGCGAGCCGGTTGCCGAGGTGCTGGTCGCGGTGCCGGATGCGGCGGACGCGACCGCCCAGGCCGAGGTCACCCGGGCGCAGGCGGTGGCCGGCGCGGTGCGGACCAGCCGGGACTGGGTCAACACCGCCCCGAACGAGCTGCGCCCGCCGGCGTTCGCCGACGCGGTGGCGTCCGCCGCCCGGGAGGCCGGGCTGGAGGTCGAGGTGCTCGACGAGGCGGCGCTGGCCGCCGGCGGCTACGGCGGCATCCTCGCCGTCGGCCAGGGCTCGGAGGCCCCGCCGCGGCTGGTGAAGCTCACCTGGACGCCGGCCGATGGCGGCAACGGCAAGCGGGTGGCGCTGGTCGGCAAGGGCATCACGTTCGACACCGGCGGCATCTCGATCAAGCCGGCGCAGGGCATGTGGGAGATGAAGTCGGACATGGCCGGCGCGGCGGCGGTCGGCGCGGCCATGCTGGCGGTGGCGGCGCTCAAGCCGTCGGTGACGGTCACCGGCTACCTGCCGATGGCGGAGAACATGCCGTCGGGCACCAGCTACCGGCCGGGCGACGTGATCAGCATGTTCAACGGCAAGAAGGTGGAGGTGCTCAACACCGACGCCGAGGGCCGGATGATCCTGGCCGACGCGATGGCGCGGGCCTGCTCCGACGGCGCCGACTACCTGTTCGAGACCTCGACGCTGACCGGCGGCCAGGTGATCGCGCTGGGCAAGCGGATCGCCGGCGTGATGGGCACCCCGGAGCTGTGCGAGCGGGTGCGGGTGGCCGGCGACGCGACCGGCGAGCCGGCCTGGCCGATGCCGCTGCCCGACGACGTGCGCAAGGGCATGGAGTCGGACGTCGCGGACATCTCCCAGGTCAACGCCGGCATGGACCGGGCCGGGCACATGCTTCAGGGCGGGGTCTTCCTGCGCGAGTTCGTCACCGACGAGGTGGCGTGGGCGCACATCGACATCGCCGGCCCGGGCTACCACTCGGGCGAGGCCACCGGCTACTGGACCAAGGGCGGCACCGGCGTGCCGGTCCGCACGCTGCTGGCGCTCGTCGACGACGTCGCCGCCAACGGCTGAGATGTAAGGAGGGGCCCCCGCTTAACGCATTCTGCATAGGCGGGGGCCCCTTTTAACACCTGAGGCTTAGAACAGCTCGGGGCGGCGCTTGCGGCGCTCGTTGTAGTCGCGCATCCGCTGCGGGTAGCCCATCAGGCGCACGTCGTAGATCGGGATGGCGGTCTTGTGGGCCCAGCGCCGGGCGTCCTCCGGGCTGCCGACCCGCCGCCGGGTCCACTCGCCGTCGCCGGCGATCAGCATGACGGTGGTCTCGGTGACCGTGGTCCGCGGTTCCAGGTACGCCTCGACGCCCTGCCGGGTGCGGACGAAGTTCTCAAGATGGTCCAGATCGGCGCGATCCGCGGCTCGGTCGCGGCTCACCGCGGCCACCCGCTTGCGTCGTCGGAACAGCGCCACCGGATCCACTCCTCCCCCGGACGTCATCGAAGACGATGCCAAGGGTACGTGTCGCCGACGTGTCGTTGGGCACCTCGGTACGCGCCCGGCCGCCGGTGGTGACAAGATGACCGAGGTGGGGTGTACCTGTTACCCCGCCGTAACCCCCGATGCAGTGACGCGACCTGGGAGTTGGATGTGAGCGAGCCGAACGACACGACCTTCGACATCGTCATCCTCGGAGGTGGTAGCGGCGGCTACGCGGCGGCGCTGCGTGCCGCCCAGCTCGACCTCTCCGTCGCGCTCATCGAGAAGGGCAAGCTCGGCGGGACCTGCCTGCACAACGGCTGCATCCCGACCAAGGCGCTGCTGCACGCCGCCGAGATCGCCGACCAGACCCGCGAGTCCGAGCAGTTCGGCGTGAAGGCCGAGCTGGTGGGCATCGACATGGCGGCGGTCAACTCGTACAAGGACGGCGTGATCTCCCGCCTCTACAAGGGCCTCCAGGGCCTGGTGGGCAGCGCCAAGAAGATCACCTTCGTGGCCGGCGCCGGCAAGCTGGTCGGCAAGAACGTGGTCGAGGTCGACGGCAAGCGCTACACCGGCCGCAACGTCGTGCTGGCCTCCGGCTCGTACGCGAAGAGCCTGCCCGGCCTGGAGGTCGACGGCGAGCGGATCATCACCAGCGACCACGCGCTGACCATGGACCGGATCCCGGCGTCGGCGATCGTGCTCGGCGGCGGCGTCATCGGCGTCGAGTTCGCCAGCGTCTGGAAGTCCTTCGGCGTGGACGTGACCATCGTCGAGGCACTGCCCCGCCTGGTCGCCGCCGAGGACGAGGAGTCGTCGAAGGCGCTGGAGCGGGCGTTCCGCAAGCGGAAGATCAACTTCAAGGTCGGCAAGCCGTTCGAGAAGGTCGAGAAGACCGACAAGGGCGTCAAGCTGACCATCTCCGGCGGCGACACGGTCGAGGCCGAGCTGCTGCTGGTCGCCGTCGGCCGCGGCCCGAACACCGCCAACCTCGGCTACGAGGAGCAGGGCGTCAAGATGGACCGCGGCTACGTGCTGACCGACGAGCGGCTGCGCACCAGCGTGCCGAACGTCTACGCGGTCGGCGACATCGTGCCCGGCCTCCAGCTCGCGCACCGCGGCTTCCAGCAGGGCATCTTCGTCGCCGAGGAGATCGCCGGGAAGACCCCGGCCGTGATCGACGAGGTCGGCATCCCGCGCGTCACCTACTGCGACCCCGAGCTGGCGTCGGTCGGCCTGACCGAGGCGAAGGCCAAGGAGCAGTACGGCGCCGACAAGGTCAAGACCTACAACTACCCGCTGGGCGGCAACGGCAAGAGCCAGATCCTCAAGACCACCGGCCACGTGAAGCTGGTCCGGGTGGACGACGGCCCGGTGGTCGGCGTGCACATGGTCGGCGCCCGGGTGGGTGAGCTGATCGGCGAGGCCCAGCTCATCTACAACTGGGAGGCCTACCCGGCCGAGGTGGCGCAGCTCGTGCACGCCCACCCGACCCAGAACGAGGCCCTGGGCGAGGCGCACCTGGCCCTGGCCGGCAAGCCGCTGCACGCGCACAACTGACCACAACCGCGGCGTCCGGCGACGGGCGATGATCCCACCAGGGGAACAAAGGAGTCTGGAGAACATGCCGGTATCGGTCACCATGCCCCGGCTCGGCGAGAGCGTCACCGAGGGCACCGTCACGCGCTGGCTCAAGCAGGAGGGTGACACCGTCGAGGTCGACGAGCCCCTGCTGGAGGTGTCGACCGACAAGGTCGACACCGAGATCCCGTCGCCCGCGGCGGGCGTGCTGAGCCGGATCGTGGTCGGCGAGGACGAGACCGCCGAGGTCGGCAGCGAGCTGGCGGTCATCGCCGGCGAGGGCGAGGACGCGGGCGCGGCTCCCACGGAGCAGGCCGAGCCGGCCACCGAGCCGACCGCCGCCGCCGAGGGCACCGGCCCCGAGCCGGAGCAGGCCGAGGAGGCCGCCGCCGAGCCCGACGCCGAGGCCGAGCAGCCGGCCGTCGAGGAGCCGGCCCAGCCCGCCGCGTCGTCGGGCGAGGGCACCCCGGTGACCATGCCGGCGCTGGGCGAGAGCGTCACCGAGGGTACGGTCACCCGCTGGCTCAAGCAGGTCGGCGAGACCGTCGAGGTGGACGAGCCGCTGCTGGAGGTCTCCACCGACAAGGTGGACACCGAGATCCCGTCGCCGGTCGCCGGCACGGTGCTGGAGATCAAGGTCGCCGAGGACGAGACCGCCGAGGTCGGTGGCGTGCTGGCGATCGTCGGCGCGGCCGGCGGCACGCCGGCGAAGGCGGAGGCGAAGCCCGAGCCCAAGGCGGAGGCGAAGCCCGAGCCGAAGCCCGAGCCCAAGGCGGAGCCGAAGCCGGAGCCCAAGGTCGAGGAGCCGACCCCGGGCATGTCCTACAACGAGCCGGCCGCCGAGGCGGAGCAGGCCGCGCAGCCGGCCCAGGCCGAGCAGAAGGCCCAGCCGTCCGCGCCGGCCGCCGCGCCGCAGCGTCCGACCGCCCCCGCCCAGGGTGGCGGCGAGGAGGCCGCCGGTTACGTGACGCCGCTGGTCCGCAAGCTCGCCGCCGAGCACGGCGTCGAGCTGGGCTCGGTCAACGGCACCGGCGTGGGTGGCCGGATCCGCAAGCAGGACGTGCTGGAGGCGGCCGAGAAGGCGAAGGCCGCCAAGGCTCAGCCGGCCGCCGCCGAGCCCGCCGCCGCGAAGGCGCCGGCGCAGCCGGCCGCCAAGCCGGAGCCGAGCGCCAAGCGGGGCACCACGGAGAAGCTGCCGCGGATCCGGGCGACCATCGCCAAGCGGATGCAGCAGTCGCTGCACGAGACGGCGCAGCTGACCACGGTCGTCGAGGTCGACGTCACCAAGGTCGCCAAGCTGCGGGTCCGGGCCAAGGACTCGTTCCAGGCCAAGCACGGCGTGAAGCTGTCCTTCCTGCCGTTCTTCGCACTGGCCGCGATCGAGGCGCTGCAGACCCACCCGATCATCCAGGCCAGCATGGACCTGGACGGTGGGACGATCACCTACCCGGCCGCCGAGCACCTGGGCATCGCGGTGGACACCGAGCGCGGGCTGCTCGTGCCGGTCATCCACAACGCCGGCGACCTCAACATGGGCGGCATCGCCAAGCGGATCGCCGACCTGGCCGAGCGCACCCGGGCCAACAAGATCACGCCGGACGAGATGGCCGGCGCGACCTTCACGCTGACCAACACCGGCAGCCGGGGCGCGCTGTTCGACACCCCGATCGTGCCGTCGCCGCAGTCGGCGATGCTCGGCACGGGCGCCGTGGTGAAGCGCCCGGTCGTGGTCAACGACCCGGAGCTGGGCGAGGTCATCGCGGTCCGGTCGATGGTCTACCTGGCCATGTCGTACGACCACCGGCTGATCGACGGCGCCGACGCCGCCCGCTTCCTGACCTCGGTCAAGGAGCGGCTGGAGGCCGGCAACTTCGAGGCCGAGCTGGGTCTCTGACGTCCGACACCACGGAGGGGCGCACGGCGACTGCCGTGCGCCCCTCCGGCGGTTCGCGGGTCAGCCGCGCAGGTGCTCCTCGGAGACCGTCCACAGCCGCCGCGCGGCCTCCGGGTCCCGGGCGTACGGGGCGTAGCCGGTGCGGGTGCCCGGCTGGTTCACGCCGGCCTCCTGGCAGTCCTCGAAGTACCGGCCGCCGGCGCCGGCCACCAGTGGCGAGGCCGCGACCAGCACCGAGGTGGCCGCGCCCTGCTCGGGGGTCTTCCAGTAGGCCGCGCCGCCGCCGCTCTGCGCCCGCATCCGGTCCAGTTCCTCGTCGCTGATGTAGCGCTGGAGGTTGGTGCGGATCGCGCCGGGCATCAGCGCGTCGACGGTGATCCCGTCGTCGGCCCAGCGCCGGGTGGCCTCGACCGCGAAGAGCACGTTCGCGGTCTTGGACTGCCCGTACGCCTCCCACGGGTCGTACGGCCGCTGCCGGAAGTGGATGTCGTCGAAGACCACCGGCGAGCGCAGGTGCGCCGCCGAGCTGACCGAGACGACACGTGCGTCCCCGGCCGCGGCGAGGGCCGGGCGCAACGCGGTGGCCAGGGCGAAGTGGCCGAGGTGGTTGGTCGCGAACTGCATCTCCCAGCCCTGCTCGGTGCGCATTTCCGGGGACGCCATGATGCCGGCGTTGTCGACCAGCATGTGCAGCGGCCCGTCCCAGGTGCGGGCGAAGGCCGCCACCGAGTCGAGGTCGGCCAGGTCGAGCGGTGCGACCAGGATGCGGTCGTTGCCGGTGGTGCCGGTGATGTCCGCGGCGGCGCGCTGCCCGGCGTCGAGGTTGCGGACCGCGAGGGTCACGTCCGCCCCGGCGGCCGCGAGCGCGCGGGCGGTCTCCACGCCGATCCCGGAGGCGGCGCCGGTGACGACGGCCCGGCGGCCGGTCAGGTCGAGGTCGCGAACCACCTCCAGGGCGGTGGTGTCGCGGGAGAACGGGGTGGTGACGGGAGTGCTGGTGGTCATGATCCATCCTTGTCGGCGGCGGGGCGGACCGGTGCCCGCCCGCTACGATGAGAAGCGGAGGATCCTCCGTTAACCCCGAGACTAACCGGAGGATCCTCCGGTTGCCAGTCCGGCCGGGTCACGTTCCCGGCCGAACCGAGGAGGAGCCGTGCCCGACCGCCCCCTGCGCGCCGACGCGCAGCGCAACCGGCAACGCCTGCTGGACGCCGCGGTCCAGGCGTTTTCCCAGGCCGGCGCGGAGGTAACGCTGGACCGGGTGGCCAAGGAGGCCGGGGTCGGAATCGGCACCCTCTACCGCCACTTCCCCACCCGCGAGGCGCTGGTCGAGGCCGCCTACCGCAACGAGCTGGCCAAGCTCTGCGACGCCGTGCCGGACCTGCTCGCCACCCGGCCCGCCGAGACGGCGGTACGGGACTGGATGGACCGGTTCGTCGACTACCTCGCCACCAAACGGGGCATGGCCGACGCGCTGCGCCTGGCCATCGCCTCCGGCGCCAACCCGTACGCGCACAGCCGGGACCGGCTGCTCGCCGCGCTGGGCGAGCTGCTCGCCGCCGGCGTCGCCGCGGGCACCGTACGGTCCGACGTGGCCGCCGCCGACGTGCTCGCCGGCCTGAGCGGCGTGACCCTGGTGGCCGGCGAGCCGGACCAGCGGGACCAGGCCGGCCGCCTGCTCGACCTGCTGATGGACGGGCTGCGTCACCGGCAGGGCTGACCCGGGACGCCGGAGGGGCCCGTTTCGGCCCGCCGCCGCCGGCGCGCTGACAGACTCGGCCGGTGGGCGGGTACGGGTGGCGGGGGCGCCTCGGTCCGGCGGTGCCGGTGGCCCCGGGCGCCCGGGTGGACCGGTTCGAGATCTTCTTCGACCTGGTCTTCGTCTTCTCGTTCTTCATCATCACCCGAGCCACCGCGCTCCAGGTGACCGGCGGCGCCCTGCTGCACGCCCTGCTGGTCCTCGCCGTGCTCTGGTGGTCGTGGGTGGTGCACAGCGTGGTGGCGACCCGGGTCCGGCTCGGCGAGGGCTTCGTCCCGGTGCTGATGACCGTCGGCATGGCCGCGCTGTTCACGTTCGCGCTGTCGCTGCCGAACGCGTTCCGCGACCCGCGCGGCAACGCGGCCGGGCCGATCGTCGCGGCGATCAGCTACACCGTGCTGCGGCTGGTGCACCTGCTGCTCTACCGGCACGTGGTGCGGGACAGCCCGAACGAGCGCCGGCAGTTGATCCGCTTCACCCCGGAGGTGATCGGCAGCACCGCGCTGCTGACGGTCGCCGCGCTGGTGCCGCCGAAGATCGACGGCCTGTTCACCGCGTCGGTGGTCCGCGACGGGCTGTGGGCCCTCGTCGTCCTGCTCCAGTACGGCACCGGCATCATCGCCGGCACCTGGGGCTGGGGCGTCGCGTCGGCCGAGCACTGGACCGAGCGGTACGACCTCATCCTGATCATCGCGCTCGGCGAGTCGGTGATCTCGGTCGGCGTCGGCAGCAACCTGCTCGGGCAGCCGCCTACCTGGCCCGCGGTGGCCGCCGCGGTGCTCGGCATCTTCTTCACCGCCGCGCTCTGGTGGGCGCACTACGACCTGGTCGGCCCGGCCGCCCGGATCGCCCTGCACGCCGCCCGGGACGGTCCCCGGGTGGCGATGGCCCGGGACGCGTACGCGTACCTGTTCCTGCCGATGATCGCGGGCATCATCCTGTTCGCGCTCGGCGCCGAGATGATCGTGCACGACATCGCCGACCCGAACGTGTCCCCGGCCACGCCCGCGCACGGGCCGGCCGTACCGCTGCTCTTCGGCGGCGTGGCCTGCTATCTCTGCGGCAACATGCTGTTCCAGGCGCGGACGCTGCGCACGCTGAGCTGGACCCGGGTCGCCGCGGTGCTGCTGCTCGGCGCCGCGATCCCGCTCGCCGAGCGGGTGCCGGGGCTGGTCGCGATGACCATGCTGACCGTCGTCACGGTCGGTATGGTGGCCGCCGAGGTGATCGTCTTCGACGAGGGCCGGCGGGCGCTCCGCAAGCTGGTCTTCGAGGAACGGGTCAGTCACGAGGCGCACGAGGCGGCCTGGCGGGCCCGGTGGCACGAGCGGCCCGACGACCGCGACGAGGGCGAGTGAACGCGGTGCGGTGAACCGTCCGGCGACCACCTCCGTGGAACTACTTCGGCCCCACGGTGGGGCCGTCGTAGAGGGACGGGGACCCGCATGACCACCGACACCGTTTCCGCCGGCGCGGCCGGCACCTGGCAGCTCGGCGACCGGACCGTCAACCGGATCGGCCTCGGCGCGATGCGGTTGACCGCGAACGCCGACGGCGGACCGAGCGACCGGGACCGGGCCGTCGCCGTGCTGCGCCGCGCGGTCGAGCTGGGCGTCAACCACATCGACACGGCGGCGTTCTACTTCTCGCCGTTGCGCTCGGCCAACGAGCTGATCAACCGGGCGCTGTCGCCGTACCCGGAGGATCTGGTGATCGTCACCAAGGTCGGGCCCGGCAAGGACCCGTCCGGCGGGTGGCTGCCGATGGCCCGGCCGGAGCAGTTGCGCGGCCAGGTCGAGGAGAACCTGCGCCAGCTCGGCCGCGACCACCTCGACGTGGTCAACCTCCGGGTGTACGGGCCGGAGCCGCTGGGCGAGCACTTCGGCGCGCTCGCCGAGCTGGTCGACGCCGGGCTGATCCGGCACCTCGGCGTCTCCGCGGTCCGCCCGCACCAGGTCGCCGAGGCGCGGGCGATCGCCCCGGTGGTCTGCGTGCAGAACTCGTACGGCCTCGGCTACCGCCGGAGCAACGACGAGCTGATCCGGGACTGCGCCGCGCACGGCACCGCGTTCGTGCCGTTCTTCTCGATCGTGACCAGCGGGCGGGAGGCCGGCGCCATCGGCGAGGAGCACCCGGAGGTGCTCGCGGTGGCGCGCGAGCACGGGGTCACCCCGGCGCAGGTCCGGCTGGCCTGGACGCTGAGCCGGGGTCCGAACGTGCTCGCCATCCCCGGCACCGGCGACCCGGCGCACCTGGAGCAGAACGTCGCCGCCGGCGCGCTGCGCCTCTCCCCCGCCGCCCTGGCGCGCCTCGACGCGGTCTGAGTTGTTAGGCGGGGCCCCCGCCTCTACCGAATGCGTTAAGCGGGGGCCCCGCCTTACCCTTCGGCCCACGGCAGAAGGGGTGGGTGGAAAGCGGAGCGCGGCCAGACACTGGGCCGATGGCGATCTTCTCCGTACAGGCCCGGCCGACCGACGCGGTGGGCTGGGCCGAGCTGGCCCGCACCGTCGAGGCCGCCGGCTTCGACGCGCTCCTCGCCGCCGACCATCCGGGTTTCGGGCCGTCCCCGTTCGTGTCGCTGGCCGCCGCCGCGGCGGTGACCGACACGCTGGGCCTCGGTTCCTACGTGTCGAACGCCGGCGTCCGGGAGCCGCTCCTGCTCGCCGCCGACGTGGCCACGCTGGACGTGGTCTCCGGCGGGCGGGCACGGCTCGGGCTGGGCGCCGGCCACACGCCGGGCGAGTGGCGGGCCGTCGGGCGCGAGCGCCCGAACGTCGCCGGCCGGGTCCGCCGCTGCGTCGCGGTCGCCGAGGCGGTACGCGCGCTGCTGGCCGGCGACGAGGTCACCGTGGACACCCCGGACCTGGCCGCGTACGCCGCCCGCCTCGACGGGCCGCGACCGGTCCAGGAGCGGATCCCGCTCACCGTGGGCACCGCCAACTCGACGCTGCTGCGCTGGGCCGGCGCGCACGCCGACGTGGTCGGCCTGACCGGCTTCGGGCGCACCCTGGCCGACGGCCACCAGCACGAGGCGCGGTGGCGGGCCGACCAGATCGAGGCGCAGCTCGCCCACGTGGCCGCCGGCGCGGCCGGCCGCGACGAGCCGCCCGCCCTGGAGGCGCTGGTCCAGCGCGTCGCGGTGACCGACGACGCCGAGGCGGTCGCCGCCGAGACGGCCGCGGAGACCGGCCTCACCCCGGCCGAGGTGCTGGCCACCCCGTTCGTGCTGATCGGCACCGCGGACGAGATCGTCGCGGCGGTGGCCGCGCACGAGCGCCGCTGGGGCGTCACCCGCTTCGTGGTACGCGCCGACGCCGTCGACGGGATCGCACCGCTCCTGTCCCGACTGGTCGGAAACGGCTCGACTTCGAGTGCACTCGAGACCGGACACTGAGGACATGACGACGACACGACGACTGGGCCGCAGCGGCATCGAGGTCAGCGCGATCGGTGTGGGCTGCTGGGCGATCGGCGGCCCGCTCTGGGACGGCGCGCAGCCGCTCGGCTGGGGCGAGGTGGACGACGACGAGTCGGTCCGCACCGTGCACCGGGCGTTGGAGCTGGGCGCGACCCTCTTCGACACCTCCAGCAACTACGGCGCGGGGCACAGCGAGCGGGTGCTGGGCCGCGCGCTCGCCGGCCGCCGGGACCGGGCGGTGCTCGCCACCAAGTTCGGCTATCCCACCGACGAGGCGACCCGGCAGGCGGCCGGCGAGGACGCCAGCCCGGCGTACGCGCGGCGCAGCCTGGAGGACTCGCTGCGCCGGCTCGGCACCGACCACGTCGACCTCTACCAACTGCACCTGGGCGGGCTGCCGGTGCCGCGGGCGCTGGACCTGGTCGAGACGCTGGAGGACCTGGTGAAGTCCGGCAAGATCCGGGCGTACGGCTGGAGCACCGACGACCCGGCCTCGGCGCGCGCGTTCGCCGAGGCGGGTCCGCACTGCGCGGCGATCCAGCACGACCAGTCGGTGCTGCGGGACAACGCGGCGATGCTGGCGGTGTGCGACGAGTTCGACCTGGCCAGCCTCAACCGGGGCCCGTTGGCGATGGGCCTGCTCACCGCGAAGTACCAGGACGCGCCGGCCGCCCGGGGCGGCGACGACGTCCGCGGCTCGGCGCCGGAGTGGCTGGACTGGTTCCACGACGGCGTTCCGCGCGCCGAGTGGGCCGACCGGGTGGCCCGGGTCCGCGAGGCGCTCACCGCCGACGGTCGCACGCTCGCCCAGGGCGCGCTGGGCTGGCTGCTCGCCCGCAGCCCGCACACGCTGCCGATCCCCGGCTGCCGGACGGTCGGCCAGGCCGAGGAGAACGTGGGCGCGTTGGCGTACGGGCCGCTGCCGGAGGCCGCGTTCGCGGAGGTGGAGCGCCTCCTCGCCGACCTGCGCGCCACCCCGGCGAGCGCCTGAGCCCCGCCGGGCCCGGACTTTGGGCGTCCGAACCGGCGGGCGTGACGAGTGAGTGATTTCGCTCCACGCATCCGAATCCGGCCCCGTACTCGAAGATGGGAGCATGCGGATCCTCATGGCCGGCGTGTCCGGCTTCCTCGGCACCCGACTGGTCGACCGGCTCACCGCCGATGGGCACCAGGTCACCCGCCTGGTCCGCCGCCCACCGCGTACCCCGGACGAGCGGCAGTGGAATCCGGCCGCCGCGCAGCTCGACCCGCAGGTGGTCGCGGACGCCGACGCGGTGGTGAACCTGGCCGGCGCCGGGGTGGGTGACAAGCGCTGGGACGACGACTACCGGAAGCTGATCCGGACCAGCCGGGTGGACAGCACGACCACGCTCGCCATCACGATCGCGGGCCTGCCCGCCGCGGACCGGCCGGCGGTGCTGTTGAACTCGTCCGCGGTCGGCTGGTACGGCAACACCGGGGACCGGACCGTGGAGGAGGACGCGCCGGCCGGTGAGGGGTTCCTCGCCGACGTCTGCCGGGTCTGGGAGGCGGCGACCCGGCCGGCCGAGGACGCCGGCGTCCGGGTGGCGCGGCTGCGCACCGGGTTGCCGCTGCACCGCGACGGCGGCCTGCTCAAGCCGCAGTTGCTGCCGTTCCGGCTGGGGGTCGGCGGCAAGTTGGGCAACGGCCGGCAGTGGCTGCCCTGGATCTCGATGCGGGACTGGCTGGACGCGGTGGTGTTCCTACTGGCCCGCGAGGACGTGGCCGGCCCGGTCAACGTGGTCGGTCCGGCGCCGGTCACGAACGCCGAGTTCACCCGGGAGCTGGCCCGCCAACTGCACCGGCCGGCGATCATGCCGATCCCGGCGCTGGCGTTGAAGGTGGCGCTCGGCGGGTTCGCGCAGGAGGCGCTGACCAGCACCCGGGTGCTGCCCGGGGTGCTCGGCCGGGCCGGCTTCACCTGGACCCACCCGGACCTGCCCGGCGCGCTGCACGCCGCCCTCACCGGCTGAGGCTGCTGGTGGGTGTTAGGCGGGGCCCCCGCCTCTACCGGAGGCGTTAAGCGGGGGCCCCGCCTTACCTCGGGTCAGCAGCCGATGACCCAGTAGCCGGGGCCGGTCTGCTTGAGCGACGTCGTGTAGAACGTGTTGTAGAGGCCCATCCGCTGGCCGCTGCCGAGCGCGTAGGCGTACCCGCCGGACTGGTAGGCCCGGCCGGCCGCGACGTGCGCGTAGTTGCTGGCGGTGACGCAGACCGGCGCGACGGTCGGCGACGCGGTCGGGGTGGGCGAGGCGGTCGGCGACGCGGTCGCCGTCGGGGTCGGGCTGGGCGTGGCGCCGCCGCCTCCGAGGCCGAAGAAGAGCGCGTCACGGTACGTCGAGCAGATGGTGTCCAGGAAGTACGCCCCGGCGGTGCCGCACTGGTCGGCGGCCGAACCCGGGTCGACGGGCGTGCCGTGGCCCATCCCGGAGACCCGGTAGACGCGCACCTGGTCGTTGCCGTAGACCTCCAGGCTGGTGCCGCCCGGCAGCGACGAGGTGCTGGTCGGGGTCTGCGAGACGCCGAGCACGTTGGTCCACTGGTCCCGCGACTCGGCCGCGTTCGCCACGTTGACCGTGTAGTCGCTGGTGCCGTGCCACACGGCCACCCGGGGGCGCGGGCCGGACCAGCCGGCGTACGCGTTGCGGACCAGGTCGCCCCACTGTGCCGGGGTCTTGTCCACGCCCGGGTTCATGCAGCTGAACGCCGTGGTGGTGCTGGTGGCGCAGCGGTACGGGATGCCGGCGATCACCGAGCCGGCGGCGAACACGTCGGGGTAGGTGGCGAGCATGACGGAACTCATCGCGCCGCCGGCGGAGAGACCGCTGACGTAGACCCGGCCGGCGGCGGTGCCGTAGTTCGTCTTCGCGTAGTCGACCATCTGCTTGATCGACAGCGCCTCGCCCTGGCCGCGTGCGGTGTCGCCGGTCTCGAACCAGTTGAAGCAGGAGTTGGCGTTGTTGCCGGACGGCTGCTGCGGCACGATCAGCGCGAACTTCCACTGGTCGGCGTACTTCTGCCAGCCGGAGTTGGTGAAGTAGGTGGAGGCGTTCTGGGTGCAGCCGTGCAGCAGCACCACGGCGGGCGCGTTGCCGGGCAGGCCGTCCGGGCGGTAGGCGTACATGGTCAGGTTGCCGGGGTTGGAGCCGAAGCCGGTGACCTGGGTCAGCGAGGCGGCCTGCGCGGGCAGGGCGGCGACCAGGACGCCGGCCGCGGCCAGTACGACCCCGGCCGCCGCCCCGGCGAGGCGGGTGATGAGGGATGAGGAGCGGGACACGGGGACCTCCCGATCATGGAATGTGAACTGGGTCACTCTCCGAGTTGCCGGAACGTTACGTCCGTGTTTCATCGACAGGAATGGCTGTCAGTCACACATTCACCGTCCGGGCGGTGTGCCCAGGTCCGGTTGGTAACGTCCGCTGCGTGCCGTCCTCCCCGTCCCCGGTCACCCGCGACCGGCGCGCCGACCTGCTGGTGACACTCGCGGCGGTGGCGCTGGCGCTCTGGGTCACCAGCGGGATGTGGCGGGACCCGAACACCCGCGCGATCACCGTCAACTCCAGCGACCAGGCGCTCTTCGAGTGGCTGCTGGCCTTCGGCGGGCACGCGCTCACCCACGGCGAGAACCCGCTCTTCACCCACCTGATCAACGTCCCGGACGGGGTCAACCTCGCGGTCAACACCTCGATCACCGTGTACGCGGCGGTCTTCGCGCCGCTGACGTACCTGATCGGGCCACCCGCGACGTTCCTGGTGATCCTGACGCTCAACCTGGCCGCCACCGCGGTGGCCTGGTACTGGCTGCTCAGCCGGCACCTGGTCGCCAGCCGGCTGGCCGCCGGGGTGGGCGCGCTGTTCATCGCCTTCTGCCCGGCCATGGTGTCGCACGCCAACGCGCACCTGAACTGGACCGCGGGCTGGCTGGTGCCGCTGCTGATCTGGGGCGTGTTCCGGCTGCGCCGCCCCGGCCGCGCGGTCACCGGCGGGATCGTGCTCGGCCTGCTGGTGGCGGTCGCGTTCTCGATCGCCGCCGAGGGCCTCTTCTTCACCGCGCTGGCGCTCGCGGCGTTCCTGCTGGTCTGGGCGCTGCACCCGGCCCGGCGGGCGGAGGTGCGCGAGGTGCTGCCGCGCGTGCTGGCCGGGCTCGCGGTGACCGCGCTGGTCGCGGGCGTGCTGCTGGCGTACCCGCTCTGGCTGCACTTCGCCGGGCCGCAACGGTTCCACGGCACCGGCTTCGACCCGCTGATCCACTCCGAGGACATCGCCGCGTTCGGGTCGTATCCGCGCCGGTCGCTCGCCGGCTGGGCCGGGTTCGGCACGTCGCTGGCGCCCAACCCGACCGAGGAGAACTCGTTCTTCGGCATCCCGCTGCTGCTGCTCGCGGTCGCCTGCTTCGCCCTGCTGTGGCGACGCGCCGACCGGGCGTTCCGGGCCACACTGCTCGCGCTCGGCGTGACCGCGGTGGTCTTCGCGGTGCTCTCCTGGGGGCCGACCGCCAAGTGGAACGGGCGGCGCACCGACCAGTTGCTGCCGTTCGGCGTGCTGGACAACCTGCCGGTGGTCAACGCGGCCCTGCCGTCGCGGCTGGCGCTCGTCGTCGCGCCGGTGATCGGCCTGCTGCTGGCGTACGCGATCGACGCGCTGCGCGCCCGGCCGCCCCGGCGGCGGGTGGCCGGGGCGGCCTGGCTGGTCGGCTTCGCCGCCGCGCTGCTGCCGCTGCTGCCCACCCCGCTGCTCACCAGCGTCCGCGAGCCGATCCCGGCGTTCGTCACCGGCGGGGCCTGGAAGCGCTACGTCCCGCCCGACGGGGTGCTCACCCCGCTGCCGCTGACCGTCGACGTCTACCCGGACGGGCAGCGCTGGCAGGCGTACGCGCTGGCCCACCGGCAGGGTGAGTTCCGCATCCCGGCCGGCTTCTTCCTCGGTCCGGGCGGGCCGGACGGCCGGGGCCGGATCGGCCCGGTGCCGCGCACCTTTGACAGCCTGATGGACCAGGCCGGCAGCACCGGGCTGGTGCCGATCGTCACCGAGGGCAGCATCCGGGAGTCCCGGGCCGACCTGCGCTACTGGGGGGTGCGGGTGGTGGTGCTGGCCGACCGGGTGCACGGCGCCAAGTACGACGTCGACGAGGAGGCGTTGCGCCGGACCGCCACCGCCCTGCTCGGCCCGCCCGAGCGGGTCGAGGACGTCTGGCTGTGGCGGGTGCCCCCGGCGTGACGCGACGAGCGTCACCGGTCGCTGGCCCGGCCGGCGGGACTACGCTGGGCGGGTGAGCGTGACGACTTCCGGACCGACCGCCGTCCGCGCCGGCCGGCTCGACTACCAGGCCGCCTGGGACGAGCAGCGCCGGCTGCACGAGGCCGTGGTGGCCGGCGAGCAGGCCGACACGGTGCTGCTCCTGGAGCACCCCAGCGTCTACACCGCCGGCAAGCGGACCGAGCCGTGGGACCGGCCGGTGGACGGCACGCCGGTGGTGGACGTGGACCGCGGCGGCAAGATCACCTGGCACGGTCCGGGGCAGTTGGTCGGCTACCCGATCCTCCGCCTGCCCGACCCGGTCGACGTGGTGGCGTACGTCCGGCGCACCGAGCAGTTGCTGATCGACGTCTGCGCCGAGTTCGGGCTGGCCGCCGGCCGGGTCGAGGGCCGCAGCGGCGTCTGGGTGCCGGCGGACGACCGGGGCCCGGCGCGGAAGGTGGCCGCCATCGGCATCCGGGTGGCCCAGGGTGTCACGCTGCACGGCTTCTCCGTCAACTGCGACTGCGACCTGGGCTTCTTCGACCGGATCGTGCCGTGCGGCATCCGCGACGCCGGGGTCACCTCGCTCACCGCCGAGCTGGGCCGGCCGGTCACGGTCGCCGACGTGCTGCCGGTGGTCGAGCGGCACCTGCCCACCCTGACCCGGGTCTGACGGGGTGCGGCTCGACCTCGTCACCGTCGTCGTCACCGAGTACGACCCGGCCGTCGCGTTCTTCACCGAGGTGCTCGGCTTCGAGTTGACCGAGGACTCGCCGTCGCTGACGAACGACGGCCGGCCGAAGCGCTGGGTGGTGGTGCGCCCGCCGGGCGGGGGCACCGGACTGCTGCTGGCCCGGGCGGACGGGGAGCACCAGGCCGGGGCGGTCGGTGACCAGACGCGCGGCCGGGTCGGCTTCTTCCTCCGGGTCGACGACTTCGAGGCCACGCACCGCCGGATGGTCGCCGCGGGTGTGGAGTTCGTCCGCCCGGCCCGCACCGAGCCGTACGGGCGGGTCGCGGTCTTCCGGGACATCGCCGGCAACCTGTGGGACCTGCTCGGTCCGGCCTGACCGCCCGCTCCCCGGCACCCCGACGCGCGCCCCCGCCGTCCGGCAGAGGCCACCCCCGTGCTCACGGAGGGTGAGGCTCCCGTCGCCCGCCCCACGTACCCCGCCGCCGCCTTTGCTCTGCAGCCTCATACGCAGCGCTCACCCGGAGTCGACCGGTGCGCCCGTGGCTGCAGAGCAAAGGCGGCCGGCACCTCTTACCCGCCGAGACGAGCCTCCCGCGAACCGGCTGGTCAGCGCGTCGCGCCGGAGGCGGCACGCTCCGGACGACCACCGAGACCGCTACCCACCGTCACGACCGGCGAACAAGCGCCTCCCGTCACCCTCGGTAAGGATTCCGGTCACCCGGGCCCGCCCGGCGGAGCGCCGTGCTCGCACGGCGGCGGCGGCGCCCGCCGGGCAGCCGGGCGGGCGGCCGGGTTCACGGCGTGAGGCGGTGCAGGTCGCGCGGGAAGGCGGTCACCTCCCGGACGTTCGCCGCACCGGTCAACCGGGCCACGAACCGCTCCAGGCCGATCGCGAAACCGCCGTGCGGCGGCATGCCGTGCCGGAACGCGTCCACATACCCGGCGTACGGCTCCACCGGCTCGCCGCGCGCCGCCAGCGCGGCCAGGTAGTCGGCGTGCCGGTGCAGCCGCTGCCCGCCGGTGACCAGCTCCATCCCCCGGAACAGCAGGTCGAAGCCGTTCGAGTGGGTCGGGCGGGCCGGGTCCGGGTGGGTGTAGAAGGGTCGCTTCGCCATCGGGTACCCGGTGACGAACAGGAAGTCGCTGCCGTGCTCGGCCCGGGCCCACTCCCCCAGCGCCCGCTCGTGCGCCGGCGCCAGGTCCGGTTCGTCGGCCGGCGCCCCGGCGATCTTCAGCGCCTCGGTGAAGTGCACCGCCGGGATCTCGGCGGGCACCGCGGGCAGCGTCACGCCCAGCGTGTCGAGCGCGCCACCGGCCCGCTCGGCCACGCCGGCGAACATCCCGGCCAGGGTCTCCCGGAGCACCGCCATCACGTCCCGGTGGTCGGTCACGAATCCCAGCTCCACGTCGAGCGAGGTGTACTGGGCCAGGTGCCGGACGGTGTCGTGCGGCTCGGCGCGGAACACCGGCCCCACCTCGTACACCCGCTCGAAGACGCCGACCATGAGCTGCTTGTAGAACTGCGGCGACTGCGCCAGGTAGGCGGGCCGGCCGAACCAGTCCAGCGCGAACACGTTCGCCCCGCTCTCGGTCGACGAGCCGACCACCTTCGGGGTGTGCACCTCGACGAACCGCTGCCGGTCGAGCGTGGCCCGGAAGCCGGCCACCGCCGCCGCCGAGATCCGCAGCGCGGCGGAACGGGTCGGGTGGCGCAGCGCGGTCGACGCGTGGTCGAGCTGGGTGGGCAGGCTCGCGGTGAGCGCCGGCCGGTACAGGTCGAACGGGGGCGGCACGGCGGGCGGGCCGAGCGGTCGTACCGTCGGCTCGACGACCTCGACCCCGGCGGGCGCGGTGGGGTTCGCGACCACGGTGCCGACGACCTCGACGACGGTCTCCTCGGTGAGCGCCTCGACCTGCGCGCGCACGTCGGGCGCGGCGACCACCACCTGGGCGAGCCCGGCGGCGTCCCGAAGGACCAGGAAGGCCACCGACTTGAGCAGCCGGCGGCGGTGGACCCAGCCGGCGAGCCGGACGGTCGCGCCGACATGGGCGGTGAGCTGGGAGGACAGGATGCGTTGCACGGCGGTTACCTCCTCGATCAATCGCAACGCGATCCCCGGGAGGTGTGGGCGAGCGGGATCCTCGCGGTGCCACCACACCTTCGCCCCCGCCGAAGCGGAGGCCTCGTTCGTCGCCTTTTCACCGGGGCCAGCCGGGCGGGTTCTACTGGGCGCGCACGCCGTTCTTCCCGCAGCTCGGGAGGGTCTTCGCGGGCCCGGCGCCAGACCGCCTCGCAGCACTTCGGCGGCTCTCTGGGCTGGCGGGTCGGTCCGCTACTCGGCTCCGTCGCAGCTCTGCCGGCACGCTAGCACCCCGACCGGGAGATTGTGACGAGGATTTTTGGCGGCTCGTGTCCGGTGTCACAAGGTTTCCGGGGTGACGGCCGTCGCCCGACGTTCATCGACCGCCGCCGACCGGCGTAGGCTCGATTTCGTGACGATCGAGCAAACCGCGCCGACGACTGAGCAGCCCGCGCGCACCGCGACGGTCGCCCCGGAGGGGCGGCGCATGCTGCGGATCGAAGCGCGCAACGCCGAGACACCGATCGAGCGCAAGCCACCGTGGATCAAGGTCAAGGCCAAGATGGGCCCGGAGTACACCGAGCTGCGCGGGCTCGTCTCGCGCGAAGGTCTGCACACGGTGTGCCAGGAGGCCGGCTGCCCCAACATCTACGAGTGCTGGGAGGACCGCGAGGCCACCTTCCTCATCGGCGGCGACCAGTGCACCCGGCGCTGCGACTTCTGCCAGATCGACACCGGCAAGCCGGCCGAGTTCGACGCCGACGAGCCGCGCCGGGTCGCCGAGTCGGTCGCCGCGATGGGCCTGCGCTACGCCACCATCACCGGGGTGGCCCGCGACGACCTGCCCGACGGCGGCGCCTGGCTCTACGCCGAGACGGTCCGGCAGATCCACGCCCTGCAGTCCGGCTGCGGCGTCGAGCTGCTGATCCCCGACTTCAACGCGGTGCCCGAGCAGCTCGCCGAGGTCTTCGGGTCGCGTCCCGAGGTGCTGGCGCACAACGTGGAGACCGTGCCGCGCATCTTCAAGCGGATCCGCCCGGCCTTCCGCTACGAGCGGTCGCTCGACGTGATCCGCCAGGCCCGCGCCGACGGCCTGGTCACCAAGAGCAACCTCATCCTCGGCATGGGCGAGGAGCGCGCCGAGGTCTCCCAGGCGCTGCGCGACCTGCACGAGGCCGGCTGCGAGCTGATCACCATCACGCAGTACCTGCGCCCCACCCCCCGGCACCACCCGGTCACCCGCTGGGTCAAGCCCGAGGAGTTCGTCGAGCTGCGCGAGGAGGCCGAGGAGATCGGCTTCGCCGGCGTGATGAGCGGTCCGCTGGTCCGCTCGTCCTACCGCGCCGGCCGCCTCTACCAGCAGGCGCTCGCCGCCCGCGAGCAGGTCGCCGTCACCGGCTGAGGCCGGCGTCCGACCGCGCCGCCCACCGCCGGCCCCCGGCCGGATGCCATGATCCCAGGCATGACCGCCGGGGTACGCCAGGAGCCGCGCGAGGCCGACCGCCCGCGCACCACCCGGCGTCCCCGGCTGCCCACGCTGCTCGCCCTGCTGGTCGGTTTCGCCGGGGTCGGCTACCGGTTGGCGCTGTTGCTCGCCGACGCGCCGCCCAGCAACAGCGACGAGGCGACCATGGGGCTGGCCGCCCTGCACATCGCCCGGGGCGACGACTTCCCGGTCTGGTTCTACGGCCAGGCCTACATGGGGACGCTGGAGGCGTACCTGGCCGCGCCGCTGGTCGCGCTCTCCGGCCCGTCCGTGCTCGTGCTGCGGCTGCCGACCCTGCTCCTGTACGCGCTGTTCCTGCTGCTGTCCTGGCGGCTCACCCGCCGGCTCGGCGGTGACCGCTGGTACGCCCTGCTGGTCGTCGCCGTGCTCGCGCTCGGCTCGGACCGGGTGGTGAAGAACCAGCTCATCGCCGGCGGCGGCTATCCCGAGCTGAACCCGGCCGGGGCGGCGCTGGCACTGCTCACGGTCGCGCTGTGCGGCAGCGGGCCGGGCGCGCGGCTGCCCCGCTGGGCGGCCTGGGGGCTGGTCGCCGGGGTGCTGCTCTGGGTCGACCCGCTGATCCTGCCGTACGTGCTGACGCTCGGCGCGCTGCTGGTGGCGTGGCGACGCCGGGAACTCGCCGGCCGGGCCGGGGCGGTGCTCGGCGGCGCGCTGCTGCTCGGCGTGGCCCCGATGGTGCTGGACACCTTGCGGCACGGGCGCGACCCGCTCAGCGCGGTGCTGGCCGCCGGCGGCTCCGGCACGGGGGCGGGCTGGGTCGAGCGGTGGCACGGCGGGCTGGTCGTGGGCCCGCCGCTGGCGATGGGCTTCTGCTCGCCGGGCCGCTGCGCCCCCTGGCAGCTCTGGTGGGCGCCGGTCCTCCTCGTCCTGCTGGTGCTCGCCGCGCTCACCGCGTGGCGTGCCCTGCGCCGCCCCGTCCCGCCGTCGTCGGCCGGGCGGCGGGTGTCGGCGGGGGTGCGGTTGGCGCTGCTCGGCGGCGCGGCGGCGGTGCTGGCGGCGTACGCGTCGAGCAGCGCGGCCGGCCGCACCCCGCTGGAGAGCGGCCGTTACCTGTCCTGCCTGGCGGTGGCCGTCCCGGCCCTGCTCTGGCCGCTGTGGCGGGCCGCCCGCCCGCTGCTCGCCCGGCTCGGTGGGCGGGGCGTGCCCGGCCCGTCCCGGAGCGTGGTGGCCGGGGTCGGGGCGGTCGCGGTGCTCGCCGGGATGCTCGGCACCCAGGCGAGCGCCACGGTGGAGGTGATCCGGGCGGCGCCGGCCGCGCACGCCGAGGCCGACCGGCACCGGATGCTCGTCGACACGCTCGGCGACCTCGGTGTCTGGCACGCCCGGGGCGGTTACTGGACGTGCAACCGGATCGCGTTCGCCAGCGCCGAGGAGACCGTGTGCGCGGTGGTCGACGACGACCTGCGCCCCGGCTTCGACCGGCTGCCGGCGTATCGGCGGGCGGTGGCCGCGGACCCGGACGCGGCCTGGGTGGCCCCGGACGGCTCACCGCTCGCCGCGCGGCTGGACCGGCAGCTCGGCCCCGGCCCGGGTGCCCTGCGCGTCATCATGATCCCCGGCTGGCGGATCTACCTGACCCGCCGCTGAGCCGGTGCGGGCGGCGCGTCGAGCAGGCCCAGGCGGTGGGCCAGCGCGGCGGCCTCCACCCGGTTGGTCACGTCCAGCTTGGCGATGATCCGGGAGACGTGCACGCTCGCCGTCTTCGGGGAGATGAAGAGCCGTTCGGCGATCCGGCTGTTGCTGTGCCCCTCGGCGACCAGTCGCAGCACCTCCCGTTCCCGACCGGTCAGCAGGTCCGGCCCGGGTCGCCCGGTGCCGCGCAGGCCGACCCGCCGGGCGAGGGTGGCGGCCTGCTCGCCCAGCGGGGCGGCGCCCAGCCGGGCGGCCAGCTCGACCGTCTCCCGGACCGCGGCGGCCACCTCGTCCCGCTCGCCGGCGGCGGCGGCCACCTCGGCCAGCCCGAGCAGCGCCCGCCCCAGCGGGTGCGGCGGCCCGGCCGCGCGCCACGCCGCCACCGCGGCCCGCCACGCGTCCACCGCCCCGCCCGGCGCCGGCCGCCCCTCGACCGCCGGACCGCGGCCGAGGGCCGGGTCGGCGGGACCGAGGTCGTGCAGGAGCGCGGCGACCTGGGCGGCGTGCGCCCGCTCGGCCGGGTGGCGGGTCGGCAGCACGGCGGCCACCGTGGACACCTCGGCGGCCAGCGCCGGGTCGTCGGCCAGCACCGCGGCCCGGGCCGCCGCGCCGAGCACCGGCCAGCCCTCGCGGGGCAGATCGGCCAGGTGCGGGTCGGCCAGGGCGGCGCGGGCCGCGCGTACCGCCTCCAGCTTGTCGTCGGCGGCCAGCGCGGCCTCGACGCGCAGCTCGTGCAGCGGAAGCCGGTGGTTCGGCCAGAGGTAGGGCCGGGCCAGGAACGCCAGCGCCCGCCCGACGAGTTCGTCGGCGTGGGGATGCCCGCGGGCCAGCCGCAGCCCGGCGCGTAGCTGGAGCCAGTGCAGCCCGGAGACGCCCGGCGGGTCGATCCGGGCCGCCTCGGCGCAGGTCGCGTCGGCCTCGTCCCACCGGCCCAGCGCGATCAGCGCCTCGGCCCGGTTGGACAGCAGGTAGGCGCCGATCGAGCGGCTGATCCCGGCCTGGCGCGCCTCGCTCACCCCGGCCGCGGCGGCCTCCTCCGACTCGGCGTAGCGGCCCAGCTCGTAGAGCACGTCGGAGAGGAAGACCAGCGCGCTGACCAGGGCCCACGAGTCGCCGGCGGCCCGGGCCCGCGCCTGCACCCGGCGCAGCTCGGCCAGCCCGAGGTCGGGGGTGTCGTCGATGCGGTGCAGCAGGGCGATCCGGGTGGGCAGCAGCACCAGGTCGGTGCCGATCTCGGACGCGCCGGCCATCGCCTGGGCGGCCACCGAGGCGGCCTCGGCGGGGTCGACCTTCATCAGGTGCGCCGCGATGTCGGCCAGCACGCCGAACCGTTGCGCGCCTGCGGGCGCGCCGGCCGCCAGCCGGTGCGCCTCGCGCAGCTCGACCGCGCCGTCGCTCTTGCCGAGCAGGGCGAGCAGCCGGCCCCGGTGGTCGAGCAGAGCGGCGGCGCGCAGCGGTTCGGCGGCCGGGTCGACCTCGGCCAGCGCGGCCCGGGTGAGGGTGAGCGCCCGGCCCAGGTCGCCGGCGGTGACCGCCGCGGTGAGCGTCTCCTCCAGCACCCGCAGGTGGTCCATGCCGAGGCGGTCGGCGGCGTCGGGCACCAGCTCCCACAGTTCGAGGACGCGCTCCAGCAGCCGGCTCTGCTCGGCGTACGCGCAGCCGTCCGCCGCCGCGGCGGCCGCCGACCGGGCGGCGGTGAGGGCGCGGGGGTGGTCGTGCGCCGCGTACCAGTGGTGGGCGATCTCGGCCGGGGCGCGGCCGGCGGCGACCAGGTGCGGCTGCGCCTCGATCGCCGCGGCGTAGCGGGCGTGCAGCCGGGCGTGCTCGCCGGGGAGCAGGTCGTCGTGCACCGCCTCGCGGACCAGCGCGTGCCGGAACTCGTAGTCGCCGTCGGGGTCGGCGACGACGAGTTGCCCGGCGACGGCGGCGCGCAGCGCGTCCTCCAGCTCGACCTCGGGGAGCCCGGCCACCTCGGCGACGAGCTGGTGGGAGAAGCGGGTGCCGCCGGCGGCGGCGATCCGCAGCACCCGCTGGGCCGGCTCGGGCAGCCGGTCCACCCGGGCGAGCAGCAGGTCGCGCAGCGTCTCCGGGAGCACCGCGCAGCCGACCGGGTCGCCGGCGGCGGCCAGCTCCTCGATGAAGAACGGGTTGCCCTGGGTGCGCTCGTGCACGTCGTCGACGGCCCGGGCGGGCGGCTCGGCGCCGAGCAGGTCGGCGAGGACGGCGGCCGTGCCGTCGCGGTCGAGCCGGGACAGCTCGACCCGGTCGACGCCGCGCACCCGGTCCAGCTCGGCGAGGAAGGGCCGCAGCGGATGGCCGCGGTGCAGCTCGTCGGTGCGGTAGGTGCAGACGACCAGCAGGCGGGTGGCGCGGGCGGCCCGCACCAGGAAGCCGATCAGGTCCCGGGTGGAACGGTCGGCCCAGTGCAGGTCCTCGATCACCAGCACCAGCGGGCGTTCCTCGGCGATCCGCCGGAACAGCTCGGCGACCAGGTCGAACAGGTAGCCGCGCGGGGTGTCGGCGAGGGCCGGGCCGGTCGGCGCGGCGACGGCGGGCATCCGGGCCAGCTCGGGCAGCAGCCGGGCGAACTCGGCCTCATAGCCGGCGAAGGCGGCCGGGCCGTCGTGCCGCAGCACGTCGCGCAGCGCGGCCGCGAACGGGGCGAACGGCAGGCCGGCCTCGCCCAGTTCGAGGCACTGGCCGACCAGCACCCGCGCCCCGGCCGCGGCGACGTGCCCGCCGAACTCCTCCAGCAGGCGGGTCTTGCCGACGCCGGCCTCACCGCCGACCAGCACCGTGGTGGGGTCGCCGCCCCGGGCCCGGGTCAGCGCCTCGCCCAGCGCGGCCAGCTCGGGCTGCCGCCCGACGAGGACGGTGCTGGCGGCGCGTGCGGTCACGCCGTCGAGCATGCCACGACGCCCTGACGGCCCGACCGGTCCGGCCGCCCCCGTGACGGCCGGACCGGTACCGATCGCCGCGACCGGCTCCGGGTCGGCGACTGCCGTGCCGGCACCGACCGGTCCGGCGAGCGCCGGGCCGGTGACCGGTGGGGCGGTCACCGGCGGGCGTCGGTGGTGCGGGCGGTGTGCTTGCGGCGGCCCAGCCAGCCGTGCGCGTGCCGGCGGGACAGCGACCGGGCGAGCCGGTCGTGGGCCGCGTCGGCCTGCAGCTCGGAGGCGTGGCTGCGGTGGATGCTGAGCAGGAACTCTGCGTCGTTGCCGAACATCTCGGATCTCCCTGTCGTGCGGTGTGGTGTTCGCTGTCGAGGTCGACTCTCCGCGCGAAGGGGGGCCCGGCGCATGGGTACGCCGCCTGATCTTCACCCCGCGCCACCTCCTTACCCGGCGGTCGGGCGGGCCGGCGCGGCCGTAAGGTACTCAGCCCTCGGCGGAACGGGTGGCCACGGATCAACGGGGCGAGCGCCGACCACTAGACTCTGCGACATGGCAAAGCCCCAGGAGAAGGTCTCGTTCGGCCAGCGGCTGAAGCAGATCGGGATGGTGTTCAAGTTCACCGCCAAGCAGGACAAGTGGTTCGCGCCGCTGGCCGCGGCGGCGGTGCTGATCCCGCTCGCGCTCACCGTGGTCGCGGTGCTCGCCTGGGGCTGGATCTGGCTGCCGATCGGCATCCTGCTCGCGCTGCTGGCCCTGCTGATCGTGCTCAACCTGCGGTCCAACAAGGCGATGATGAACGCCGCCGAGGGGCAGCCCGGCGCGGCGGCGCAGATCATGGAGAGCATGCGCGGCGACTGGCGGGTCACCCCGGCGGTCAGCTCGACCACCCAGATGGACATGATCCACCTGGTGCTGGGCCGCCCCGGCGTGATCCTGCTGGCGGAGGGGAACCCGCAGCGCGTGCGGGGCCTGCTCGGCCAGGAGAAGCGCCGGCTGGCCAAGGTGATCGGCTCGGCCCCGCTGCACGACTACGTGATCGGTTCCGGCGAGGGCGAGCTGCCGGTCCGCAAGCTGCGGATGACCGTGATGCGGCTGCCGCGCACCCTGTCCCCGAAGGACGTCAACGCCCTCGACAAGCGGCTCAAGGCGCTCACCGCCCGGCCGCAGATGCCCAAGGGCGCGGTGCCGAAGAACATGCGGCCGGCGCGGGGCGCGTTCCGCCAGACCCGGGGTCGCTGAGTCCCGACGTACGCGGAGAGAGGAGCCGGTCCCCCACGGGGGCCGGCTCCTTCGTCGTCGGGGTGGTTCAGCGACGGGGGGCGTCGGTGACGACCGCGCCGGTGAGCCGGTCGTGCAGGCCGCGCCGGTGCTCGTCCATGATCAGGGCCGGGACGACGAGCGCCAGCAGGAGCCCGCGCAGCAGCCCCCGGGCCAGCCCGATCCGGCCGCCGTCGGCCCAGGCCACGCAGCGCAGCCTGGTCAGGTACATGCCGGGGGTCTGGGCGAAGAGGCCGAGGAAGAAGCCGTATTCGAGGATCAGCACCAGGACCGGGGGCCAGCCGTCGCGGACCGGGTCGGCGAAGGACCGGGCGACCATCAGGCAGAGCACCCAGTCGATGACCAGCGCGCCGAAGCGGCGGCCGAGGCCGGGGGGTGTGAAGGCGGGGTCGGCGGCGGGTGGCACCGGTGCGGCGGCGGTATCGGTCACAGCGGCCAGGGTAGCGCCGCCTCGGCACCCACCGGAAAATCCGACAATGACGGCGATCGCCATCAGAAGGTACGGGCGATGACGCTCCGCTAGCGACGTAACACGGCGGAAACAGAGGAGACACGGCCGGGCAACCGCCCGGCCATAGCGTCGCCACCAGCCAGCGACCGGAGTGGACCTGCCAGGAGGACGTGTGTTCGCCAATCCCGAGGAACTCCTGCGTTACCTCAAGAACGAGGACGTGAAGTTCGTCGACGTACGTTTCTGTGACCTGCCCGGCGTGATGCAGCACTTCAACCTGCCGGTCGAGTCCTTCGACGACAGCGTCTTCACCGACGGCCTCGCGTTCGACGGCTCGTCGATCCGCGGTTTCCAGGCCATCCACGAGTCGGACATGCTGCTGCTGCCGGACGTGGCCACCGCCTTCGTCGACCCGTTCCGCAAGCAGAAGACCGTCGCCATCAACTTCTTCATCCACGACCCGTTCACCCGCGAGGCCTACTCCCGGGACCCGCGCAACGTGGCCAAGAAGGCGGAGGCCTACCTCGCCGCCAGCGGCATCGCCGACACCGCCTACTTCGGCGCCGAGGCGGAGTTCTACATCTTCGACTCGATCCGCCACGAGACGTCGGCGCACCAGTCGTTCTACTACATCGACTCGATCGAGGGCGCCTGGAACACCGGCCGCGAGGAGGAGGGCGGCAACCGGGGCTACAAGACCGCCTACAAGGGCGGCTACTTCCCGGTGCCCCCGGTCGACCACTACGCCGACCTGCGCGACTCGATCGTGCGGCGGCTGGTCGACACCGGCTTCACCGTGGAGCGCTCGCACCACGAGGTGGGCACCGCCGGCCAGTCGGAGATCAACTACAAGTTCTCCACCCTGCTGCACGCCGGTGACCAGCTCCAGCTCTTCAAGTACATCGTGAAGAACGAGGCGTGGGCCAACGGCAAGACCGCCACGTTCATGCCCAAGCCGCTGTTCGGCGACAACGGCTCCGGCATGCACACCCACCAGAGCCTGTGGCTGAACGGCGAGCCGCTGTTCTACGACGAGACCGGCTACGCCGGCCTGTCCGACACCGCCCGCTGGTACATCGGCGGCCTGCTGCACCACGCGCCGTCGCTGCTCGCCTTCACCAACCCCACCGTCAACTCGTACCGGCGGCTCGTGCCGGGCTTCGAGGCGCCGGTCAACCTGGTCTACTCCCAGCGCAACCGCTCCGCGTGCACCCGCATCCCGGTCACCGGCAGCAACCCCAAGGCCAAGCGCGTCGAGTTCCGGGTCCCGGACCCGTCGGCAAACGTCTACCTCGCCTTCTCGGCGATGATGATGGCCGGCCTGGACGGCATCAAGAGCAAGATCGAGCCGCCGGCGCCGATCGACAAGGACCTCTACGACCTCCCGCCGGAGGAGTGGGGCGACGTCAAGCAGGTCCCCGGCTCGCTGCCGGCCGTGCTCGACTCGCTCGAGGCCGACCACGACTACCTGCTCGACGGCGGCGTGTTCACGCCGGATCTCATCTCCACCTGGGTCGACTGGAAGCGGTCCAACGAGGTCGACCCGGTGCGCCTGCGCCCGACCCCGCACGAGTTCGCGATGTACTTCGACTGCTGAGCACGCTCGTCAGCACCGGCCGGGCCGGCTCCGCCACCGCGGGGCCGGCCCGGCCCGTACCGCGCGCACCACGACCACGACCACCAGCACGGTCATCAGCACCGCGCCGGGTGCCTTGGTGAACCGGGCCAGGTTCGTGCCGTCCGGCACCGTCAGCACCGACGCGACCGCGCAGGGCGCCACGAACCAGACCGCCCGGGCCGGCGACACCACCGCCACCGCGAGCAGGGCCAGCGGCCAGATCGCGTACCAGGGGTGGAAGACCGGGGCGAGCAGCACGGTCGCGGCCAGCGCCAGCCCGGCGCCGAGCAGCGCCACCCGGGGGCGGGCCACGGTCAGCCGGGCCACCCGCTGCCGGGCGTCGTTCAACGAGCGCAGCGTCGACCACGCCCACCACCAGAGCGCCACCAGCAGCCCGGCCAGCAGCACCAGCCCGACCACCCGGGTCACCGGCACCGCGTGCGGGTGCCGGCCGACCAGCTCGCCGCCGTAGTCGACGACGAAACCGACAGCGGTCGGCGGCGAGGTCCACTGCTGCGAGTCGCCGCTGCGGCCGAGCCCGTCCACCCAACCCAGCCCGAGGCCGGTGGCGAGCGAGAGGACCAGCAGCGTGCCGAGCACCACGCCGGCCAGCCGGCCCCCGTCGCGCAGCAGCGCCCGCCAGGTGTAGCGGCCGAGCACGGCGGCGAGCGCCGCGAACGGCAGCACCACCACGGCGATCGCCTTCACCGCGACCGCCAGTCCCAGCAGCATGCCGGCCACCACCAGCGCGCGCGGTTTGCCCGGCCGGCGGACCAGCACCAGCAGCCCGAACAGGACCAGCCCGAGCGCGAGCGCGTCGTTGTGCGCGCCGGCCACCAGGTGCACCCCGACCAGCGGGCACGCCAGCACCAGCCAGGCCGCCCGGCGGGTGGGCACCCCGGCGGCCCGGGCCAGGCCGGGCAGGCAGAGCGCGGCCAGCAGCACCCCGGCCACCGCGACCAGCCGGAGCAGCACGACCGCCCCGACCAGGCCACCGCCGGCGAGCACCGCCAGCCCGGCCAGCAGGACGAAGAACGGCCCGTACGGCGCCGGGGTGTCCCGCCAGATCGGCGACACCGACCCGGCCCACGGGCAGCCGGCCGCCGCGACCCCCACCCGGTACGGGCTGACCCCCTGCGTCCAGGTCCAGCCCTGGCAGACGTACGAGTAGACGTCCCGGCTGCCCAGCGGCGGCGCGGCCAGCAGCGGCAGCGACCAGAGCCCGGCGGTCAGACAGGCCCACCGGCCGGACGGGGCGCCCCAGCGCAGCGACCACCAGGCGCCGACCAGCAGCACGGTCCCGACCAGCCAGCAGCCGAGCGTCACCGGCCCGTGCGGGGCCTGCCACAGCGCGGTGAGCGTGGCGCGCGGCGGGGCATCGGGCAGTGCCCCGCCCAGCCAGCCGGCAGCGGTGAGCAGGAGCGCCCCGGCGAGACCGGCGTACCGGGCGGGCGCGGCGGCGACCGGCTGGACCGGCGCGTCGGACTCGCTCACCGACGCCCTCCCTCACTCCACCGGAACCGGCTGCCGCTCCTTCCGAGCCGACCGTACCAACCACACCACCAGCACGATCACGAACAGCGTCATCAACGGCGCGCCGGGCATCTTGGTGAAGCGCGGCAGGCCGGTCCCGTCCGCCAGCACCAGGAACGCCGACACCAGGGTGACCACCGAGAACCAGCCGGTCCGGCGCGCGACGGCGGCCAGCACGGCCAGCGGCCACAGCCAGTACCAGGGGTGGAACAGCGGCGAGAGCCCGACGGTGGCGACCAGCGCCAGCGCCGCGTGCCAGAACGGCTCGCCCCGCCGCCACGCCCGGAACCAGAGCCAGACCAGCAGCGCGACCAGCACCACCATGCCGATCGCCCGGGTCGCCGGCAACGCGTCGACGTGCACCCCGAACGGCGCCAGCAGGTAGCCCACGGTCTGCCCGACCGCGGTCGGCGGCGAGGTCCAGGCCACCACCAGGCCGCCCTGCTCCAGCCCGCTGATGAAGCCGAGGCCGAGGCCGGCGACGAGCGTCACGCCGGTCAGCGCCGCCAGCGCGCCGCCGATCACCCACCCGCCGTCGCGGACCAGCGTCCGGATCCGGTACGGCCCGACGACCGCGGCCAGCGCCGCGAACGGCACCACCACCAGCGCGGTGACCTTGACGCCGGCGGCCAGGCCGAGCAGCAGCCCGCCGGCGAGCAGCGGACCACGCCGGCCAGGTCGGGCCGCCACCACCGCCAGCC